>CAZJZN010000009.1:0-19729 GCA_964550545.1 uncultured Bdellovibrionales bacterium | reverse complement strand
ATTTTTCCTTCTTCTGTGCTATACTGGCGCTATGATGGTGACGCGATTCAAGAGGCTTGTGCCACAAGGCGTGAAGAATATATACCATACGACGGTTGCCGCGCTCGCGGCGCTTGTTTTTGGGTTCCCGGCACGGAAAATTCGTGTTGTCGGCGTGACGGGAACAGACGGGAAGACGACGACGGTCGCGTGTATTGATGCGATTCTCCGCGCGGCGGGAAAGAAGACGGCGCTGGCATCAACAATCAACTTTCGCATCGGAGAGCGCGAATGGGTGAATGCGTCAAAATTTACAACGCTTTCCGGATGGAATGTACAGAGGTTCTTGCGAGGGGCGGTGTCCGAGGGGTGTGAGTTTGTTGTTCTCGAGGTATCCTCCCACGCACTCGATCAGGGAAGGGTTTTTGGAATTCCCTTTGAAGTGGCGGTTGTAACAAATGTGACGCGTGAGCACTTGGACTACCACGGAACGATGGCGGAATATCGCCGAGCGAAGCGGCGGCTTTTCGAACGATCGAGTATCGGTGTTGTCAATCTTGATATGGAGGATGCCGGGGAATTTTTGAACACCCCTCCTTCTCGGAAGATTACGTATAGCCGCCTCGATACATCGGCGGATATTCTCTCGGAAAAAGTTTCAGTGAGGCTGGATGGTTCGGATTTTGTTGTCGGTGAGGTGGCATTTCATCTTGCACTTCCCGGACTTTTTAATGTTGAAAACGCGCTTGCGGCGATTGCTGTCGGGATAGCGTTTGATGTTCCGCTTGATATCGCTTCGCGATCGCTTCGAGAGGTTGTTGGTGTTCCGGGACGAATGGAGCGGGTGTCGAATGATCGTGGGATCACGATCCTCATTGATTATGCCGTGACGCCCAATGCCTTGGAGCAACTCTACGGACTCGTCGCGAAAATGAAGCCAAACGCCCATGCGAAAATTATCGCCGTCTTTGGCGCCTGTGGCGATCGCGATCGCGGGAAGCGGCCTCTTATGGGAGAGATTGTTTCATCTTCTGCCGACACAATCATTCTTACCAACGAAGATCCGTATACGGAAAATCCAGAGCGCATTGTCCGTGAAATCAAAAAAGGCATCGTCAATAAAACGCCTCGCGAGAATCTCTTCACGATTATGGATCGACGGAAGGCGATCGCGAAAGCGATTCATCTCGCGGTGCCCGGCGATATTGTGGTCATAACCGGAAAAGGCGCTGAAGAAGTTATGGCGATTGGCGAACGGCGCATTCCCTGGAATGACAAACGAGTGATACGGGAAATTCTTCACGGTGAACAATAAAACCCCGAAGTTTCGGGGTTTTTGATTGACTTTCGAGGGGCTCTATTTGTACCGAAGCGCGTCCAATGGGTCAATGCGACTTGCTTGACGTGCCGGGAAGACACCCGTAAAGAGCCCGACGATTGAACCGAATGCAATGATAAGTGCGATAAACCACGCGGGAATGGAAAAGAGATCGACGCTTATGCCGCCGAAACGAGTGGCGATAAAGTTCAAGAGATAGTTGCAGATTTCGCCGCCAAGCCAGCCCAGAGCGACGCCGACCAGACTTCCGAGAAATCCCATAAGTGTTGCCTCCACGATGAACATGAGGGAAATGCTTCCGCGGGAAGCGCCGATCGATTTCATAATCCCGATTTCTTCGGTGCGTTCGAGGAGAGCAATGGTCATCGTGTTAAACATACCGATTGCCGAGACGATGAGCGCGACCAAGCCGAAGACCATCAAGATGATTTGGATGGCGCGGAATACTTTGTTTGCTTGACTGATAGTGTCGGAAATGGAAGAAACTGAAAAGCCAAGCTTCAAAATTTCATCACGAAGGAGACCTGTTTGGTCGGCGGTTTCGGCCTTTACTTTGAGCGCCTGAAAGCGACCGGTATTGGCTCCGGGAAAATCCGTGAGAGAAAAATACGAAACATTCTCTTCGCTTTCGACGATGCCGATAACGCGGAACATTTCCGGACCTTTGGCAATCGTTTGCCCCTCCTTCCCCTCGACGGGGAGGAAAAGTGTGAGACTGAATTCTTTCCCGATCATTTCTTCGGGAGATTTGCCAAACGTTTTTCCGATACCGGAAGTGAGGACGATTGTTTTTGCCTCCGTCGAAAGGAGACGACCGGAGAGAATCTTGAGATTTTCGAGTCGGAGAAATGTTTCTGATGATCCGAGCGTATCAAGGTCGAGTGTGACGGACTCGAACTTTCCCTGCCCGCGCACACGGACCGCGGGGATCGTTGCGGTGACGCCGGGAAGCGCTCGTATTTTTTCTATGGACTCTTGGTTGATGAGAGCGTTTTTTGCCCGATCTTCGGCAATGTCGAGCGTCGCGAGCGCATCGGATGTGGTGATACGCTGAAGAAGTGTCTTTTGGAGCCCATACCCCAGAGAGACAAGAAAGAGAATGGCGGCGATACCAATCGACATTCCGAGGATGGTAAGAAGCGTTCGCATAGTGCGAGCGCGAAACATACGAAGTGAAAGTTTGAGGATATCGGAGAAGCGCATAGGGGGAGATGAATTTTAAATGATAAATTCTAAATTTTAAAAAAGTTTTCGAATTTTAAAATTTTAGAATTATTTTGTCATTTAAAATTTGTCATTTGTCATTTACTCTTATGAGTACTTGAGCAACATAATAACTTCCGTTTCTCGGACGACGCGTTCGGCGGTATTACTGTAGAGTCCGACTCCGCCGAGCGTCTTTGGAGCGTCGAGGCGCTTTTGGAGTTCAACGCGGTTCAGGCGGTTTTCGATGCGGAGTTTCAGATTGGCGCGGAAACGTTCGAGCGCCGCGCCCGAGAGCTTGATATTGAATTGTTCGGAGAGATATTCGGAGAGTTCGATATGAGCTCGATCGGGATTGCTAGAAATGGTACGCGATTGCCTGACGAGCGCTTCGATACGATCGGTGAAATTTCTTGCTTGCTTTTTGTTCCAGCCTCCGCCGCCACGGTCGAGATCCATATCGAGCTTTGAGGAAAATTGTTCGCGGTCGATATTGTTGAAGAGGTATTCTTTGAGGAAGCTTTCCGCCATTGAGAGTTGTTCCTCGGTCAGATTGGAGAGGACGTGTGCGAGGAGCTGTTTCGCTTTGAATGGAATGAGAAGAACATTCATCTGTTGAGATGAGAGGGATCGGAAGGAACCCATAAGCATTTTGAGTTCCGGAGGGAGATTATCCTCGACGATTTCCGCTTCGGGTTTTTTCTGTTCGATTTTTCGCTTGTCCTTCTGGACGACTTCTCGCTCAACGCGACCATCTTTCATATAGATGATGCGATCGGCATAGGGGAGGTGTTCGGCATTATGCGTCACCATGATGACGGTTTTCTTGTCGACTTCGTTCAGCTCCTTCAAAATATCGAGCACGTTTTGCGCGGATTCGCTGTCGAGATTTCCAACGGGCTCGTCGGCAAGAATGATCTCGGGATTATTGACGAGAGATCGAGCGATGGCGACGCGCTGTTTCTGTCCGCCGGAAAGTTCGCTTGGAAATTTATCCATTTGTTCCGCGATACCGAAGCGTCGCAAAAGTTTTACGCCATCTTTGCGGCGACTCTTGATGCTTTCGCCACGAAATGTTTTGGGAAGACAGACATTGTCGATGATATCAAGTGACGGAATGAGGTAGAACGCCTGGAAAACCATACCGATCCAGGTTTGATGGAACTCAACTTCTTCCCGGCGCGTCATTTTTGAGAGCGGCTTTTTCTTGATGATGACGTCGCCATAGGTTGGGCGCTGAAGTCCCGCGATCGAGTAGAGGAGTGTCGACTTGCCACACCCCGACGGACCGTAGATGATCACGTATTCCTCCGGATAAATCTCCAAATTCGTCTCTTCGAGCGCGCGAACCTCGTTCGACTTCCCCTGGTTATAGATAACGCGCAGGTGGCTGATGTTGATGATGGGCTCGGACATAATGCGCGGGGATAGATGGCGTATGGTGACTGTTTTTCATTCATTATAGCATCATTTTTTGGAGATGGTGTTGGAAATCTGCAAAGAGTCTTTTTGTGGTATACTCAAAGATATAGCAATCGCAAAACAAAATAGGGAGTTGCCAAGATTACAAAAATAAATTTTTCTCACGCGTTTCACGAATGCTGAACCGAAGTTCGAAAAATTTATTTTTGTAATCTTGACGTGCATTGAATCTTGGGTTTTGTTTTTCGGGGGCTATAGAAACGCGTATGAGTCAGTTTTCGGAAAATCCGTCGCCTGTTTTTCGTTTGGCACTTTTTGCGGTGGCGCTTTTTCTCCTGTTCTTTTTTCTTCTCTACTCTTTTTTTTCGGCACATATCACGTTGCCGAGCATCTTTCGGGGGGAAGGGTGAACAGAAGGTGATAGGTGTGATACAATGATCGTATCTTTGAATAGTTATTGAGATTTGTTGTATGGGAAAAGAATCGATACGCGTGCTTATTGTCGATGATGATCAGTCGACGCGGGAGGTATACCGCGATCTTTTGAGTCTTGCCGGGTTTTCCATTATCGAATCGGCGGATGGTAAGGATGCGCTTTCCAAGTTCAAAAAACATATTCCGAAGGTTGTTTTTACCGGTATCGATCTTCCCGGATCGGACGGATTCTCGCTTATTACCAGCATTCGCGAGAGCGATTTGCCGCAGCCGTTTTTTATTGTAAACAGCCACAATGATCGACAGGCGGATCGCGAGAAGGCGGTTGCGTTCAATGTGGATGGATTTTTCGTGCGCGGTTTTTCGGCGCCAAAGAACGTGATTGAACTCATTACCGCTCTCACCAAGAAAAAGAGTCGGAATCATTCATGGGGCGCGGATCCCATTTTTCTCGATCGAACGCGATGGGAAGAATGGACGGAAAAATATGGTATGCGTCTTTTTCTCGTTCTCGCAATCTCGATATTTTCAACGCTTCTTCTTGCGCTCTTTTTGCGCGGACAGTGATCGGGAGAATGTCAGATCATATGCGATAACCGCTCTTGGTTAGCGGTTTTTTTGCGTATCACTCAAGAATACGCGCCCTATTTTTGATAATGCACACTTTGCTTTCTTGCTCCGCGATTCTTTTTTCTTTATACTGTCGAAACGGTTCTCTTTTTGAATTCTGAGAAGGCTTCGTATGACAATAACAGCGTCTTTTTCGAGGAATGTTCTCACTTTTTTCTTTGGGTGTCTTTTGGGATGGCTTTCTTTTGGCGGCACCGCTCGGGCTGACGAGATGTTTGTTATCGAGGTTCTTGAACGCGTCGACTGTGCTCATTGTGAAAGCGAGCGACTATTTCTTTCCGATCTCAAAAAGTATCGGAGAGATCTCTCCGTTCGATTCTACGACGTGAAAACCCCGGAAGGGACGGATATTTTCCGGCGTATTACGGAGCGCGAACGCCTTCCCAGAGCAACACCGATCACGATTGTCGGCGGAACAATTCTTCAGGGATTCGACACGCCCGAGACGACCGGGAAGCGTATTGAGGCGCTTCTCGAAGAGAGTCGCGGGAAAAAACAGTACACTTTTTCGTCGTATTTGGAACGTGCGCCAGGCGGCGGGAAAAACTCCGAGCGCCTTCCTAATGCATCCTGTGATGATGGAACGGTGTGTGAATTTCCCCTGTCCGATCCGATGGAGTTTCGTCTCCCGTTCACTCAAAAAACTGTCGATGTTTCCGAGTACTCTCTGCCGACACTCTCGGCAGTGCTTGGTTTTATCGACGGATTCAATCCGTGCGCTATGTGGGTGCTCCTCACCTTTCTTTTTGCGCTTTCGCAGGTTCGTTCACGGAGGCGACTCATTCAGATTGCGGGACTGTTTGTGGTGGCGGAAGCGGTGATGTACTACCTTATTCTCAATGTCTGGTTTACGACGTGGGACTTCGTCGGGCTTGATCGTATTGTGACACCCATTGTCGGAGGGATCGCGATTTTTGGCGGACTCTTCTTCCTTTATGAGTGGTATACGTCGCTTGGAACCGAAATGGCCTGTCGCGTTGTTGATGCGGAGCGGCGTTCCAAGATTATCGGGAAAATAAAAGCGTTTGTCTCGGGAGAATTTACGTGGATGGCGGCGATTGGAGTGATCGGACTCGCCTTTACGGTGAACGTCATCGAATTTGCTTGCTCGATCGGCATTCCGCAAGCGTTCACAAAAATTCTTGAGTTGAATGATTTGAATTTTTTCGCGACGCAAGGACTGATGTTTACCTACATCTTCTTTTATATGTTTGACGACTTCCTGGTACTTGGACTTGCACTCTGGGGATTTGAGCGGATTCATATCGCGGAAAAATACTCCAAGTGGTCGGCGCTGGTCGGCGGAGTCCTGATGCTTATTCTCGGATGTCTCCTCCTTTTTTCTCCGGAACTCTTGAGCAAGCTTCAATAAAGAATAATTTGTAAGTTTTACGAGTATGGAAGAAACAAAAGAGATGGTCCGGGAGGGAACGCTTCCGGGGCGACGGCGGTCGGAAGGATCGGTTGTGGCGTCTGCCATGTGGGGGGCGGGCATATTGGTATCGATCGCGATTATCGCGGGCGCGACGGCGATTTCGTTTGCGATCCTTCGGGGAGAAATGTTTGGTGTGGTGGGGAGTGAAAAGCAAGCGGTTATTGAGGAAAAAACAAAAGAACCGTCGGCAAAGAACGTGCCTCCCGCTCAGGCGCCGACACCTCCCGAAGAGAAGTCAACCGGATCGACAATGCTTGGCACGGCGCCGATTCTCGGAAATATGAAAACGGCGAAAGTGGCGATTATTGAATGGAGCGATCTCGAATGTCCGTTCTGCAAGAAATTTCACGACGACACCTTCGACAACATCGTGAAGGATTATGTGGACACGGGAAAGGCGGTGTTCTCTTTCCGGGACTATCCGCTTGATTTTCACGGTGAGGCGGCGATTAAAGAGGCGAATGCCGCGCGATGCGTGCGAGAGGCGGCGGGAGACAAAGCGTACTTTGCCTTTATCAAGGACGTATACGCAAATACGGGAACGAACGGAAAGGGAATTCCGGATGAGGAACTTGGAAGCCTCGCGGATGCCGCCGCCAAAAAATCCGTCGCAACGTGTATGAAGAATCTGAAATTCAAAGACGCGATTGATGCCGACCTTGCGGCGGGAACGGACGCGGGCATTACGGGAACGCCCGGATTCATCGTGGGGAAAATCGGGAAGGACGGCGCCGTTCAGGGAGCGATCATTTCGGGAGCTATGCCGTATGCCGAATTCAAAAAGGCGATTGATGCGGCGATCGGATCATAAGGACTATGAATCTTTCGGATATTTCGGAAGACGCGCCGTTTTCTGTCGGGGAGTTTCTGGATATTTTGAACGGGAGTTTTGCGGGAATACGAGTTGCCGTTCGGGGTGAAATTTCCGGAATTGAAGAACGTCGCGGCATCACGTACTTTTCTCTCAAAGATACGGAGGCGGAGGGGATGCTTTCGTGTCTCATATTTCGAAGCGGCGCTTCTCTTCAAGATGCTTTTCTTGAGGAAGGAATGGAAGTGATTGTCGAAGGGACACCTACCGTCTGGAAGCCGAGAGGAAGGCTTTCGTTTCGCGTATCGAGCGTGCGTCTTGCGGGCGAAGGCGCGCTTCGAAAGGCGTATGACGCGCTCCGAGCGAAGCTTGATCGCGAGGGGATATTCTCTCCGGATCGGAAGCGCGCACTTCCGCGATTTCCGGAGAGAATTGCCCTCCTTACGTCTCGCGAGGGGGCGGCAATCGGGGACTTTATGGCGAATATTGGGCGGTATGGCTTCTCAATCTCACTTTTTGACGCGCATGTCGAGGGAAGTCGTGCGGTCTCGGAGTTGTTGCGAGGAATTCGGTTTTTTAACGCGAACGCTTCCAGGTGGGATGTACTCGTGGTGATTCGAGGCGGCGGAAGTCTCGAGAGTTTGGAGGCGTTCAATAGTGAAGAAGTGGTGCGAGCGATCGCGGAATCGACACTGCCGGTTATTGCGGGCGTCGGACACGAAAAGGATGTGTCGCTCGCGGCGCTCGCGGCGGACAGTATGGTATCGACGCCGACCGCCGCCGCTCTCGCACTCGGCGTTTCATGGGAAGCGGCGGGAGAACGGGCGCGTTCTTTGGAGCGGGATATTTTTGACCGGTTCCGGCACGGGGTCTTTGATATGGAGGAGCGGTTTCGATACGCTACGGATGTTCTTCGCGAGGCAAGGGAAGGACTCCTCGCGCCGTTTCGTATGATGGAGCGGAGAGGGGAACGCGCATTCTCGGTGTTTTCGGAATGGCGTGAGCGCGTCCGTATGAAAGAAACCTATCTCGCGCGAACGCTTGCTCGCGTCTCGGATACTTCTTTCGCGCGCGCGCGACTTGTTGCTCTCGAGTCTCGAATCAATTCTCGGAACCCGAAACGTCTCTTGGAGAAGGGTTACGTCTTTCTTACGCGGAACAGTCGAGTTATTTGCAGTGTCGCGGAGATTTCTCCGGGGGATCGTCTCGATCTTCTCCTTGCGGACGGAAGTATTCAGGCGGAAGCGCTATCGAAAACAAGCAAGAACTCATGATTGAAATAGAGGAGAATTCATCTCAAATACCCTATGAAAAAAACAACGGCAACGGTAAACGTCGACGAGACGCTCAAAAAACTTGAGCGCATCGCGGAATGGTTCGAGAAACAGGATGAACCGAATCTCGAAGAAGGACTCAAAAAGATAGAAGAAGCCGCCACACTCATCGAGGCGAGCCGAAAGCGGCTCGGTGAAATCGAAAACCGTTTTGACGAAGTGAAAAAAATAGTCGATCGGGGAAATATGTGATATAGTTCTGCGTAGAAGAAAGAACTATGGAAAACAATATGCATATTTTCTCTCGAGGGTCTTCTCATGGATCAATTCTTGCGTACTCCCTTATTCTTCTTGGTATCGTACTCGTCGCGTCCGTCGGGATGATGGCGGCATCCGTGACCAATCTCCGTTCCGTTTCTTCAAATGACAAATCTATCAACGCCTTTCAGATAGCCGATTCCGGTTCGCAGTTTGTTTTGACGAGCATTAGGGAGGATTCTGATGGGAACATTAGTGATCTAGCGAGTCGTATGGGACTTTCCTGTGACTCAAGCAGTCAAAGTATTACACGGAGCGAATTTCTCGGTGGATCATATCGAATAACTTTTTTTGGACATGATCCGGAGGTGCAACTACGATGCAATGAGGATGTGTCCGATACGACCTCTGTAAAATCTGTTGGCTCGTACCTTGATGTAACTCGAGCGGTTAAGGTGGCGGTTTCGTATTCGGCAAAACTTATTGGCTGGTGGAAGTTTAATGGCAATACCAACGATGAGACGAGTGGCGGAAACAATGGGGTTCGAGGAGGCGTCCCGCTTCCGGATTTTTCCCCAAATGGCGGTCCCAACCGGGCATTGGATATAAACGGGGGCACAGGCGTTGTAACAATTAACAATGAGCCGAATTTTGACTTGAGAAGAACGATCAGCATTTCTCTGTGGTTTAGAGTGGATAATTTTTCAGATGAGTGGATGCCAATTTTTTCAAAAATGGATAGTGGAGGGTCAGTGAACTCTCGCGCCTATTCTGTATGGATAAACAGGACGCAGAGGAATGTTCACATTGCTTCCGCGGATGCTGTGGGACAAGAAACAGTGGGTACGCTTGCTAACACCGTTTCCTCTGGAGCGTGGCATCATTATGTCGGTGTCATTGATCGTGAATCTGGTACTCTTGCGGCGTACATAGATAATGCTCCACCGAGAAGTGGAACCGTTCGTTCATCTGATGCTGTTGACAATGCCTTTCCCGTAAGAATAGGTGGAAACTTTCCTGCTTCGTATCCGCAAGCTTTCGACGGACTGATAGACGATGTGCGCATTTATGATGGCGTTCTTTCTGCGGGTGATGTGGCGAGACTCTACAATGGCGGAAGGGAATGATGTTACTTGAGAATATTTCTCATGAGAGCTTTCCGATATATCGGGAAGCTCTTTCTTGTGTGGTATAATGTCGGAAGTGAGCATTGAAAATGTTTCTTTGTAGTATCTCTGTGATGAAAAACGTTCGCGATGACATTTCCATTGTCCTTGCCGGAGCGGCGGGGAAAGGAGTGCAGACAGTTGAAGGAATACTTCTCTCCGTATTGAAGGGCGAGGGGTATGCCGTTTTTGCGTCCAAGGAATATATGTCGCGAGTGCGCGGCGGATCAAACTCAACCGAAATTCGTATCGCTTCCAAGAAGCCTCGGGCATATGTTCGTTCAATCGATATTTGTTTTCCCTTCGACAAGGCGGCGTTTACGCACCTCAAACCGAGACTGTCTCCGGAAACGCTCATTATTGCCGATGAGCGATTGGTTGAGAGTGGTCTGGATCACAGAATAGTGCACGCGCCAATATCATCTATCGCGACGGAACTGGGGAATTCGCTTTTTGAGAATACTGTTGCGGCGGGAGTGATCTTGGGGATACTTGGCGCGGATCTTTCCGGACTCGAATCGTTTGTGGAAAAGCGTTTTGCGGCGAAGGGAGAAAAAACAGTCGAAGGAAATATCGAGGCGGGGCGGCAGGGATACAAAATCGGTCAGCATCTCGCCTATGCCGAGAATATCGAGATACGGCTTTCTCGAAACGCGGAAATTCAGAAAGAGATGATGCTTGATGGAACCGAGGCGATATCGATGGGGGCGATCGCGGGCGGATGCAATTTCATCGCGTCCTACCCGATGTCGCCGTCGACGGGCGTTCTTCAATTTCTCGCCAAAGAATCCGAACGGTTCGGCATCGCCGTCGAGCAAGCGGAAGACGAAATCGCGGCGATCAATATGGGACTCGGCGCGTCCTTTTCCGGAGCGCGAGCATTGGTGACGACGTCCGGCGGCGGGTTTGCGCTGATGTGCGAGGGCGTTTCGCTCGCCGGTATGATGGAGCTTCCGATCGTGATTCATTTGGCACAGCGTCCGGGTCCCGCGACCGGACTCCCGACGAGGACCGAGCAGGGTGATTTCGATCTCGCGCTCTACTCGGGGCACGGGGAATTTCCGCGCGCGATATTTGCGCCAGGGAATCACGAAGAGGCGATCGAAGTTGCGCAACACGCTTTCAATATGGCGGAAAAGTGGCAGTCTCCGGTATTTCTCCTTTCGGATCAGTATTTTCTTGATACGGTGGCGACCGTGCCGAGCGAAGCATTCACGATACTTCCTGAAATTCGAGACATTATTGAAACACGGGAGGACTATCGTCGCTACGAGTATTCGGAGAATGGTGTTTCGCCACGCGGCGTGCCGGGCTGGGGCGAGGGACTTGTTGTTTCCGATAGTGATGAACATACCGAGGATGGACATCTCACCGAACGCCTCGATACGCGTGTCGCGATGATGGACAAGCGAATGAAGAAACTTGAAGGACTTGTTGCCGATGCACTTCCGCCGGTTTGCCTCGGTGCCGAGAAAGCGGAAACAGTTTTGGTTGGATGGGGATCGACGTTTGGCGCAATACGAGAGGCGCTTGAAAAATCCGGACGAGAGGATATTTCCTTCATTCACTTTCGACAAGTCTACCCGCTGCCTCTCGGTGTCGAGCGTTTTTTTGAGGGAGCTCGGAATATCATTGTTATCGAAAACAACTATTCCGGACAATTTGCGAGTCTCCTGGAAAAACACGGGGCAAAAGTAACTGAGCGCATTGTGAAATACACCGGCGAACCGTTTTCAGTGGAAGAACTTGTGGAGAAAATACTCTCTCTAAAATGACTATGGATCAGAAATTGTTCGATATGCCGAAAGAAACCGATATTGCATGGTGCCCGGGGTGCGGGAATTTTCCGCTCCTTACGATCGTGAAGATGGCGCTTGCAGAGCTTGAGATTGCGCCTGAAACATTGGTTTCCGTCTCCGGTATCGGGCAAGCGGGCAAGGCGCCGCACTATTATCGGACGCACGTCTTTAACGGGCTTCACGGGCGAGCGCTTTCCGCGGCGACGGGAATCAAGATGGCGAATCCGGAGCTCACCGTGATTGTCGAGAGCGGCGATGGCGATATCTATGGCGAGGGCGGGAATCACTTTACGCATACGATACGGAGGAATCCCACTATCACCGCGCTTGTCCACAACAATATGGTGTATGGACTTACGAAGGGGCAGGCGTCGCCCACCTCGGAAGTTGGAATGAAGACGCCGGTACAAGTTTCGGGAGTCGTCTTGGAACCTTTCAATCCGATCGCTTCCGCGATTGCGCTTGATTGCTCGTTTGTGGCGCGCGCGTTTGTGGGTGACGTCGCAGAGACCAAAGAGATTCTCAAAAAATCGATCGCGCACCGCGGTTTTTCACTTATCGATATTTTCCAGCCGTGTCCCGTTTTCAACAAACAGAATACGTACCCCTGGTTTAAAGAAAAAGTATATTATTTGGAAGATACGCATAATACTCGTGACCGTGTCGAGGCATTCCGACGCGCGATCGAAACGGAAAAATTGCCACTCGGAATTTTTTACGAGAACCCCGACCGAACGAATTTTGAAGAGCAACTCGGGAATCACGGCGCGCCGCTCCATAAACAGAGAATCAACAAGGAGATGTTTACGGAGATGATACGGGAACGTGTCTAAACCGTGATTTCTTCGATATGCTTGATTACCTTGCGAGTAGCCTTGATACAAAACACCTCGCCAGAGGCGGGGTGTTTTCTCGAAACTCGAGAGTAGAGTCTGGTGACCTATATATCGAGGTCGTTTTTCAATTCCTTGTACTTCTTGTATCCGCGGTACTGTTTGTACTCGAGATACTTGAGGAGCGTCGTGTTGCTGATGTGTGCCGCTTCAAGCTGTGCCTTCGACCAACCACGATAGGTCTGATAGATGGCCTGTCGATCCGTGAATTCCCGAATGAGAACGGGGTTGGAACTTTTTTTGTATGATTGCACCTTGAGATACACGAACTTTCCCGATTTATATTTCTCTCGGTATTCTTTGTATTCGCGATACTTTTTCCCGCTCCGATTTTTCTCTGACGAATCGACCTTCTCGGAGTTCGCCGGGGGAGTGGAGATCTCTTCATCTTCCTTGGGGGGCTCCTCATGACCATATCCGTATCCGAACGCCATTCCCGGTTTTGCTCCCAGGGACAGTACCACAAAGAGGAGAGATACGGCTACAACACCGCCTCCTTGCTTCACGAAACTCTTCATACTCGTTTTCCGCTTAACCAATTAAGCTGACCGAGTATGATATTGCAGTTTGCGATTTTTGTCAAGTGGTGCAACCTTTCAGGTCTATAAATGATCCAAAGGGCTTCTTTCGACGGTGTCGGCATGGGGGAGTCGGTATACAAAAACGGTTTGAGAGGCATCGTCTTGGAAAGATTCTTTCAGGACTACCTCCGCGTCTTTTTGGATGATTTCGAGAACTCGGGGATCGATTCGTCGAAGGGCGAGCGAGTCGAGAAGGATGTAGACGTCGCCGACCCTTCTCAACGAGGCAAGCTTTCTTTCTCCGGACGCCCTTCCGCTCACGAAGAGATTTCGCACGCCGGAATAATATTCCTTTCCGTCTACAATGTTTGAGTCCCCGGATCTTCCTGTGTAGGAGAGAGGGAGTGAGAAGGTTGAACGTCCAAGATACAATCGGTCCAGAAATGGATACGGCGAAAGGAGAGAATCTTCAGGTGTTATTTTTTTTGCCAAAAAGTCGTAGGCGTTCCTCATGGGCGGTTGTGGCGTGTTTCGCTCGAGTGTGAAAAATGTTTGGGGGACGAAAAGGAATGCGCGAGTTGTTGTTGCATCGAGCGTGACGAGGAGGAGAAGAATTACCGGGAGACGAACCCACTTTTTCAAAGGAATCGTTTCGGAGAGGGAGACGATCATACTGCCGGAAAAGAGGAGAAGTATGGGTGTTGCGAGGAGGAGGTAGCGATCCTCTTGTACGGAGACGAAGAAGGTGAAGAAGACAAGAGTAAGGAGGAAGAAACCGGCGAGCGCGAGAGAAACAGATTGATATTTCGGGTCGCGCAGAGTTTTGAAAAACCCAAAAAGGGCAAGCGGGAGCAGGATGCCAAATGATCCCCAGAGTGCTCCAAAAATATAGTGTGTGAAGTAGATTGGGTGATCGATATCAATCGATCCGAAGAATATGGAAAAAAATACGAAACCGAGGAAGAGAATTGCGCCGATGCCAAAGGTGAGTATGTACGGACTTCGCTTCGTGCCTCGGGAAATACCGGCAAAGAAAATGATGACAGGGAGAATGATGACGCCGAAACTTTTGGAGAATGTCGCCATTATTCCGGCGAGTACTGACCAGAAGAGGAAAATGTCTCTTTGTGTTCGCGCGAATCGGAGGAGAAACAAAATGGCGAGGAGTATAAAAAATACCGCCACTTCATAGCCGCGGATTTGCCGACTCCAGGCGATGTGATCGGAGGAAAAGGCAAGGAGAAAGGAAAACGTGAGAGCGAGTGCTCTCCCATGAAGCGACTTTCCGATGAAAAATGCGATCACGATGGAAAGTGTGCCAAAGAGAGCAACGACGCCACGCGGAAATGCCGGATGGAAAGCGTCCCAGAGAAATGAGAATGGCGCAAGGAGGAACGGGAGGAGCGAATCTTTCTTCTCAATGAAGCCGGAATCGAGGAGGGGAAATCCATGCCGAGCGATTGCTTCGGTTTGCGTGAGTGTGAATCCTTCATCGATCCAGAGGGATTGCTCGCCGATTGCAAAGAAACGCAAAAATGCTCCCGAAACGACGATGACTCCGAAAAATCCCCATTCGGAGAGAAGAGTTCGAACGTTCATAGAAAACTATTGAAGCTCCGGTATGAGCGGAAGCGTCGACGTGAGCGTATCGAGGAGCCAGGGGATGAGGGCGGCGAGACCGATCAACGGCAGGAGGAAGAGAACCGTGCCAAAGACGGATTTCCAGAAGAGCTGCTTTCGGATTTTTTCGACAGACTGTCGAATGGCGGCAAGCTCCGTATCCTGCGCATCGAGTCGTGCGCGTATTTCATCATCCATAGAGAGAATCAAGAATTGAGAATGGGGAATGAAGAATGGGGAGAACATTTTCTCTACTCCATTCCGAGTTCCGCCTTTGCTTTTTCGGACATTCGCGATGGACCCCATGGCGGAGTGAAGGTAAGTTTGACCTCAACACTCTCGACTCCGGGAATCGCCAGGATTTTTTCTTTGACTTCACTCTCAATTGTCTGGAATAAGGGACAACCGAGAGTTGTCAATGTCATGGTTATTATGGCGGCGCCGTCTGTGATCGTGATGTCGTAGATGAGTCCCAAATCCACAATCGACACACCAAGCTCCGGATCGAGAACGGTTATGAGGACTTTTTTGATGATGGATGCGGTAGGTTTCTTTGAGGGCATAGCGCCGCTGTATCGTTGGCAGAAGTATTTGGACGGGATTGGAAATTCCGTCCTGCAGGCGAAGAAAAGAGTACTGGATCAGTTCGGAAACACTACTTCACCCTTTTCGTTTTTGACGGTGATCGCGGAAACCGGGCAGGAGCGGGCGGCATTCAAGATGGTTTCGGCATCGTCTTCGCTACAGCTTTCGAGAATTACCGCTTTTGCCTGGTCATTCAATTCAAATGTTTTTGGCGCAACACCAACACAGGGACCGGCGCCGATACACACGTTGGCGTCTACCTCGACCGTCCACCCATTCGAGAGCGCTATCGGTCCGTGCGGCTTTGTCGCATCTTTTACGTTCGACATATCGTTTTCTTTATTGATTATTTTTCTCAAAGGCGCGCTGTACGGTTTCGAGCGAGAGGAGGGCGCAACGGGTGCGAGCGGGGGAGAAGGAATCGGTTCCGAGGAGTGTGAAGACATCTCCCGAGGAGAGTTTTTTCACGTCTTCAATGTTCCATCCCGTGATATGTTCGGAGAGCATTGATATGCTTGCCTGCGAGAGTGCGCATCCGTTCCCGGTCCATCCGACACGTTCTATTATACCGTCTTTCACTATGATGTCTACCGCGAGCGAGTCGCCGCAAGAGAGGTTCTCAGTTTCGGCACGGTACATTGGAGCATCGAGCTTTCCGAAATTTTTTGGGTGATGATAGTGGTCGAGGATGAGATCTTGATTGTTCATATAATTTTTGAATTTTTGAATGACAAATTTTTGAAAGAATTTTCGAAATATCGAATTTCAAAATTCTTTCATTCGAGCATTCTTTAAAAATTAAAAATTGGTCATTTGAAATTCGAGTGCTCCTTAATGGACATTGGACGCTTCTTTTGAAAAAATATCGCTCACTTTTTTCAGGCTTTCAACTGAGCGGTCGATATCCGCTTCCGTATTGTATATCGAGAAACTCATACGTGTCGTCGCGGGGATGCCAAGTGACGAATGGAGCGGGTGCGCGCAGTGGGTTCCGGCGCGGAGGCAAATGTTTTCCGCGCCGAGCGATTCGGCGAGATCGTGCGGGTGGATACCGGGGAGTGTAAAGGAAAGAAGGCTCCCGCGCTTTTCTTGGTCACTCGTACCGAGAATGTGAATGGCGGGGAAGGATTCACGGAGTTTCTGAGTGGCATATTCGACGAGTGACGCTTCGTGCGCGCGGATATTTTCCATTCCAATCGTTTGTAAATATTCGATTGCTGCGCGAAGGGCGATGACGCCGGAAATATTCGGCGTGCCCGCTTCGAATCGATGGGGTGGTTTTTTGAAAGTGGAGTTTTCGATTTTTGCGCTCTCGACCATTTCCCCGCCGTACTGAAAAGGCGGGAGTGTTTCGAGGATGTTTCGCTTTCCCCAGAGGATGCCGACACCGGTCGGACCCAGGCACTTGTGTGCCGAGAAAGCAAGGAAGTCGACGCCGAGTGTCGCGACGTTGATCGGGAGGTGCGGAGCGGCTTGCGCGGCATCGAGAATGATGATTGCGTGTGGCGCGAGCGCGCGGACTTTTTCGACGATATCGTGAACCGGCGTTATTGCCCCCACAACATTGGAAATATACGGAAAGGCGAAAATTTTCGTATGCTCATCAACGAATGATTCGATCGTCTTCGCATCGAGTTCTCCCGATTCCGAAACCGGTATGACACGAAATGTCGCACCGCTTCGCCTTGCAAGCGCTTGCCACGGGAGGAAGTTTGCGTGATGATCCATCGCGGTCGCGACAAGAGAGTGTTCTTTCGAAAGAGTCTTTTCGAGGGTGTACGAGAGAAGGTTGAGACTCTCGGTTGTGCCACTGGTAAAGATGATGTCGTCGCGCGAGGCATTGATAAAGTGCGCGACAGCGTCTCGAGTTTTCTCATATTCTTCGGTTGCGCGGACGGAGAGCGGATAGAATCCGCGTGAAATATTCGCCGGGTATTCCTCGAGATACTCGAGCTCTTTCTCGATCACGACTCGCGGTTTCAAGCTTGTTGCCGCCGAGTCGAGGTAGACGAGGTCGGGGTGATGTGTGAAAACGGGGAAGTCGGTTCGGATTTTTTGTGAGTCGAGCATATTAAGTGAAGAGAATTTTTAATGATAAATTTTTGAATTTTTAAATAATTTCCAAATGACTGAATTTTGAATTTTCTGCATTCGGTCATTCTTTCAAAAATTCAAAAATTAAAAATTGGTCATTATTTCTCATTATTTCTTTTGAAGAGAATCAAGAGCGTTCATCTCGAGATCAGAAATATGTTCATTATCCGTATACTTCCGCATCTCGTCAAAGAAATTCCGGACGGCACCTTCGGCAAGGAGGCGGTGGGCGTTGTCGGAAGAGATGCCGCGGGATTCGGCGAGAAACAACGATTCTCGGTCAAGGGCTCCCGTTGCGGAGGCGTGCCGAGCGGCGACATCGTCCTCGAGAATTTCCATAGTTGGTTTTGATGTGGCGCGCGCTTCTTTGGAAAGGAGGATATTTTTGTTGTTTTGCGAGGCGTCGGTTTGTGTCGCGCCTTTCTCGATACGGATGAGCCCGTCATAGGAAAAACGCGCCGCGCCGTCCAAGATGCTGAGCGCGGTGAGGTGGGACATTGTCCGAGGTTTTCGGTGCAGTTGATTGAGCGAAAGCGAGAATGATTCATCTCCTTTCCCAATGTAGAGCGCGAAAATTCGAGCTTCCGCGCCCGGTCGCTCAAAAGAGAATTCAAAATTTCCCGATTGATTCCACAGAAAAAAGACTCTCGGCGCGATGCGGAGCGCTATTTTTTTAGTGTCGGTATTGGTGAGGTTGAAGAGCTCCATCATAATTGCGCTTATACCGACTGATCCTAATCTCTGCTCCCTTGTGAGTTGCCTCGACTGCAAAAAATAATTTTTCTCACACACTCCTCTCGGGTCGGAGCGAAGTTTCGAAAAATTATTTTTTGCAGTCTCGGCGTGAATGTATAGAAGACTTCAGGGTAATTTGATATCACCCGATTTTTTTGCTCATTTCGTAGCGAATCAGGCGGTTCAATTCAATGGAGTATTCCATCGGGATTTCTTTGGAAACGGGTTCGATGAAGCCGTTCACGAGGAGGCTTTCGGCATCTTCGCGGGAAATGCCGCGTGACTCGATGGCGAATCGTTTTTCTTCGCCGATTCGCTCCATGGTTGCCTCGTGCTCTACGATTGCGTCGCCGCGATCAACGGTTATCGCGGGATAGGTGTCGCTTCTTGAATCACTGTCGAACATCATCGCGTCGCAGGTTACGGACGTCGTGGCGCGAGCGGCATTTCCTCCGATGTGAACGAGTCCGCGGTAGGATGTTTGACCGCCGTTTTTGGAAATGGATTTGGAGAGGACGCGCGAGGTTGTCTCGGGGGCGAGATGATACATTTTGCTTCCGGCGTCCTGAATCTGTTTTGCTCCGGCGATCGCGATCGAGAGCATATCGCCGTGCGCGCCCTTTCCGACCAAATAGACCGACGGATATTTCATCGTCACTTTGCTTCCGATATTGCAGTCGACCCATTCCATAATGGCGTCCTCTCCGGCCTGCGCGCGTTTTGTCACGAGGTTGTAGATATTGTTGCTCCAGTTTTGGACGGTGGTGTAGCGGACGCGCGCGTTTTTCAAGGCGAAAACTTCGACGACGGCGGCATGGAGTGAATCGGTCGAGTAGACGGGCGCGGTACAGCCTTCGGTGTAATGGACGAAGCTTCCCTCGTCCGCGATGATGAGGGTGCGCTCGAATTGCCCGAAGCGTTCCGCGTTGATGCGGAAGTATGCCTGAAGCGGAAGGTCGACCCGGACGCCTTTTGGCACATAGACGAATGAGCCACCCGACCAGACGGCGGAGTTGAGCGCGGCGAACTTGTTGTCGGTAGGCGGAATGAGTGTGCCAAAATATTTCCGCACGATTTCGGGATGCTTCTTGACCGCCGTGTCCATATCGCAGAAGATGACGCCGAGTCTTTCAAGTTCGCGGTTCACGCTTTCGTAAACAACCTCGGATTCGTATTGCGCCGAGACGCCGGAGAGATATTTTTTTTCCGCTTCCGGGACCCCGATTCGGTCATAGGTTTCTTTGATTTCCGCCGGCAATTCATCCCATGACTCCGAGCGAGTTTTGGTCGCCTTGAGGTAATAGGTGATATCGCCAAAATCTATTCCGGAGAGATCCGGTCCCCAAGTCGGCAGTTTCTTTTTTTTGAATATCTCGTAGCTTTTCAATCGAAATTCACGCATCCAATCCGGCTCGCCCTTGGCGCGCGAAATGTCGAGCACGGTTTCTGTGGTGAGTCCGCGCACAGTCTTATGCTCTGATACTTCCGGCATAGAAAATCCGAATCTTGTGTCGAAATTGAGAGAGTTTT
>CAZJZN010000008.1:4562-26662 GCA_964550545.1 uncultured Bdellovibrionales bacterium | reverse complement strand
CATTCCCTCCTCCGCGCCGCCCTCGATCGAATGACCGACGAAGTACATTTGGAATGATACCAAACTTGCCCTGAAGTCTTCTTCTATATGCGCCGACGGTATCGATAATCAAAGCGTCCGGATTTTCAAGAACGACATATCCCGTTTTCGTCTTGCCATGTGTTACCATGGCACCTTTTGTCACGTCATTCACATCACGATTCACGGTACTCTCCTCTGTCAACGATCCGCTCGTTTTTTATCCTCCTTATCCCACGCTTTTTTCCGTGTTCAACAAGCGGTACCGCACATATTCTTCGGCGACAAACTTTTTCAAAGAAAGAAGTCCGCTGATATTCGGATACCGCGCGAACACCTTGAGCGCGAGGTATACACTGATAATAAAGAGGGCTTCCCATACACCCGATGCCTCACGAATAGTGAAGGCGTGCAACATACCGAGCACGAAAACGAGATAGACAATCCGGTGGAGCTTCTTCCAATTGCCCTTCAGGAGTCTCAGCGAGACATTGTTGGAGGTAAAGAGAAGCGGCAGAGTAAGCGTGTACGCAAATATGCCGAACAAGAGCCGCAGATCTATTTGAAGAGGAGCGGCAAGGTGGGGCGCGATGGCAAACTGAAAAAAATTCGGATCAAAAAAATATCCCAGTCCGTGTACACTCACCAGATAGGCAAAGAGAATACCGAACTGTCGGCGCATCCCCATAAGAAGTTGGAGGAGTGGAATCGGGAAGAGCCTGGCAAGCGGACTCAAAAAGAGGAGAAAAATGAGAACGTTTCTCGCCCATTCGCCAAAATCATTGCGCAAATCGGGAAAGAAAAAACCGAAGAGACTCGCATGCGCAAAAAGCAACACCGCAGTTTTCACCTGCTCAGAGCGCCGCCGCAACAACGCTACCGCCGCGTCATGCAGAAAAAAGAGTGTATGCATACGAAGTAAAGAAAATCATTATACTCTACCGAAAGA
Organism: uncultured Bdellovibrionales bacterium; assembly: GCA_964550545.1. Taxonomy (GTDB): domain Bacteria; phylum Patescibacteriota; class Minisyncoccia; order Moranbacterales; family UBA1568. The sequence goes on along the minus strand of CAZJZN010000008.1, from coordinate 25,695 downwards.
ATATACGAGAAATACCTCCCCCGTCGAACCAATCGCAAGAAAGTCTTCTTCCGCCAGCTATTTCTTCCGCATTTTCTCCGTCACCCAGAATTCGCCGAAATATTTTCCAAAAAGAAGTCTCGACTGAGAGTCGAGTGCGGGAAGCGCCGAGAGAAACGCGACAAGCGGCGACAAAACCCACTGGAAGAGCATCACGAAATATCGCGAGGACGCGTAGCGCGCGGGCTTCGGCGGAAGCGAAAAGAGGGAGAGCGGCACCGACACCACCATACCAAAGAGCGCGAGCGTCATAAGGCGTTGCGTGATGAGCGGCAAATTGTGCGCAAGGACACTCTCGCGGAACGCGGCGCCGCCCAAAACGAGCGGAAGCCATCCCAAAAACGCAAGGAGAAACGATGTCGTCGCCCACGAATAGTGCCCCTCGAGCATTTCGAATGAGATGCGGAATTTTTTGAGAAACGGAATCTTCGCATCCGGCCAAATGGCGCGCATCGTCACAGGAAAATTCTCGATACCATACGCCCACCGCCGCTTCTGCTTGTACTGATTCTTCATGGTCTTCCAGTATGTCTCGGCGAGTACCGCGTCGAGCGACACCGGGAGATGGATCGGGTGCACTTCATAATCTCCGTGAAAATAGGCGGTGCATTTCCAATAAATCACCGAGTCTTCACTGATCATATTGACCGGCCAGAAATCAACCTTGACGAGCGTGTCAAACGGTTCACTGTGTGACGAGAACGTCACCATTTCCCGACGCGTGCTTTGAAAAAGGTGCCAGAAAGACGATCCCGTCACAACGAGGCGAACGATCGCATTCGTGTCCCAGATATTGTTGTGATACACCGGTATCGGCTGATACGCCCGCTGAAGACGCTTCGGATTGGTCACATACGCGGAAGTGAGCGCCGCGAAATATTCCGGATGCGCGACGCTGTCACAGTCGAAATTGGAAAAAATGACGCGCGTATACTCAATACCGCGATCGTCGAGATACCGTTGAAATTCCTTCGCGGCAAATTTTGCGTTTGACGCTTTGCACTTCATTTCACCCTCCGCAACAATATGTGTCGTGACAATGAAATCCCGGAAGACACCGTCGAACTTTCGCTTCAAATACTCAACCTTGGCAAGGCGATGCGCTTCGTCTTCGCGTTCTTCGGTCGCAAGAAGCACGATCATCTGCTCTTTGGGAAAATTCGACTCGGCAAGCGACCGGATCGCCGGCTCGATAATATCGGCATCTTCGCCGGCGGTTGGGAGAAGTATCACATGAATGATTTTTCGCCAATCCCATATCTCATCACGCATTGACGCGAGTTTCCGCGCCTCGTGAAGCGTTTCTCTTGTTCGACAGAGTTCCTTCCTCATCGCGAGGCGCTTTCCGAAAGCGAAATGAGGGAGCTCCTTCCTCGCCTCGTTAAGTTTCTCGATACGAATTTCAAGCTCGCGAACGAACGCTTCCGGGTCGAGGGTATGTTGGCACCGTTCCCACCAATTCGTTTTCTTTCCTTCAACGAGCCGGAAATGCGCCCGCGTCGAGTAGAACGAGATAAAAACGATACGGTAGAGCCAATAGAGATCGAAGAGAATAATGAGAATCGCCGCCCACATCGGAAGAAAAAACGAAATGACGAACATGCCGATGAGCGTCCCCCATGAGAGAAGCCCCGGCACCATTTCGAGCGTACGCTGAACCCGTCGACCCCCCGGCTCGGTCGTCTTGGGATTGGGAAACACAAAATTCCCCCGCGCTGTTTCGTCGATATTCATAGACAAAGAGTACCCTATTTGAAGGAAAAAGGCAAGATTCACATACATGTTCAGCATGCCACATATATTGTACAATGCGTTTATGAAACAGCTTCATTTTCCAAAAGACTTCCTTTGGGGGGCGGCGACGGCGTCGCATCAGGTGGAGGGCGGCACAATCAATGACTGGTCAGAATGGGAGCGGGCGAATGCCGATCGCCTCGCCCGCTCTGCCGCGTCAAAATTCGATCACCTCCCGGGTTGGACGGAGAACTTCGGCGCAGAAGCCGCTCGGCCCGAGAACTATATTTCCGGCATCGCTGTCGATCACTACCATCGCTTCGAGGAAGACTTCGATATCGCGAAGAGTCTTCACCATACCGCGCACCGCTTCTCGATCGAATGGTCGCGCGTCGAGCCGGAAAAGAATAGGTTCGACGAGCAAGAAATCGCACACTATCAGAATGTCGTCCGCGCCCTCCGCGCGCGAAATATCGAACCCTTCGTCACCCTGTGGCACTGGACACTTCCCCTCTGGCTCGCCAAAGAAGGCGGTATGCTCGCACCCCGATTCCCCGAATATTTCTCGCGGTTCGCGGAAAAAATGGCGCATACTCTCGGAAACGACGTGACGTTTTGGGTCACGCTCAATGAACCAGATGTCGTGACGGGACACGTGTATCTCAAGGCAGTATGGCCGCCACAAGAGAAAGGTTTCCTGAAATACTTCCGCGCCAATCTTTCCCTCATACGCGCGCACAAAAAAGCGTACGATGTCATCAAAAAGAACGTTCCAAACGCCCAGATCGGCATTGCCAAGCATCAACTCTCATTCGAACTCGGAAAAAATACATTCATAAATCGAACACTCAAAGTATCCGCGCACTACTTTTGGAACCAATGGTTCTTGAATCGCTTACGAAATCATCAAGATTTCATCGGACTCAATCACTACAACCGAAATATGATTGACAATGGTTTTTACAAAAACCCGAACGAGCGCCTCACTGAGTTCGGCTGGGAATTTTTCCCCGAATCTATTTACCAGGCACTCATCGAATTGAAGCCCTACAAGAAACCCATCTACATCACCGAAAACGGTCTCGCCGACCGAAGCGACACTCTGCGAGAAGAGTTTTTGACGCGCGCCCTCACCGCCGTCCACCGCGCGATAACGGACGGCGCGGAGGTCAAAGGCTACCTCCACTGGTCACTCCTCGACAACTTCGAATGGGACAAGGGCTTCTGGCCATGCTTTGGCCTCGTCGCCGTCGACCGCGCGACACAACAGCGAACCATCCGCCAAAGTGCGAAGTACTACGCCGAGATCTGCAAAAAGAATGTCCTCGAAACACCCGATTGAGGTGACGCATCGCTCGCAAGCAACGTGCCTTGCGCGCCAGCTTCTTTGTGCTACAATCCCGAAGAGCCGAAAGGCTTTTGTTGTGTTGCCATTTCGGTCCCATCGTCCCTGCCTGCCGGCAGGCAGGTATCGGTTAGGACAGCCCCGCAAAACCTTATTATGGTCCCATCGTCTATCGGTTAGGACATCAGGTTTTCATCCTGAAAAGAGGGGTTCGACTCCCCTTGGGACTACTTGCATATGCTCCTCGCGATCGAGACTTCGTGTGATGAAACGGCGGCCGCCATTGTCGAAAAGGACAGTGGCGGTGTTCGTGTGCGATCGAGTATCGTCTCGTCGCAAATCGCGCTTCACGCCGCGTGGGGCGGCGTCGTCCCCAATTTGGCGGCGCGCGAACACGTGAAAAATATCGCGCCCGTTATCGAGTCCGCACTCCGTGAGGCGAATGCTTCGTGGGACGATATCGAGGCAATCGCCGTCACCGCGGGACCCGGCCTTATGCCCGCGCTCCAGATCGGTGTCATCGCCGCCAAGACCCTCTCCTACCTCCGCACAAAACCCCTCCTCGGCATTCACCACATCGAGGGACACATCTACGCAAATTTTATTGGTGAACAATCAACAGTTAACAGCCAACGATCAGCAAGAAACAATGATCAAGGAACAAGAAACGAGAGGCGAGGAGCAATCAAAAATCAACAAAGAATTCTTCATTCCTCATTCCCCATTCTTGATTCCGCTCCCATTTCCCATTCCTCATTCTCCATTCCTCATTCTCCATTCACGAAGCTCTTCCCTCTCCTTGCGCTCGTTGTTTCGGGCGGACATACGGAACTCGTCATAATGCACGATCACTTCGACTATACCATTCTCGGTGAAACCGAAGATGACGCCGTGGGCGAAGCCTTCGACAAAGTCGCCAAAATGCTCGGTCTCCCCTACCCCGGCGGCCCCGAAATCGCTAAAAGAGCGGAGCTCTTTGAGAATGGTGACTGGAGAATATTGAATAAGAAATTAACTCCACATCCGGAAACGGAACACACTAAAACTCATCCTCCATTCAATATTCAGCATTCACCATTCTCATTTCCTCGTCCTCTTATTGACTCGCCGGACTATCGCTTTTCTTTCTCGGGTCTCAAAACCGCCGTCCTGTATTTTTTGAAAAAACACGAAGACAAAAGAAACGACGAAAACTTTATCAACGCCGTCTGCCGAGAATTCCAGGAAGCCGCGCTCGATGTTCTCATTGCAAAAACTCGCCGCGCGATCATTGAATATCAACCCAAAACCGTCATCATCGCGGGCGGCGTCTCGGCGAATACCGAACTCCGAAAAAGAATGAGCGAGATGATCGCGAGAGACTTCTCCGAAACACATTTTCGTATGCCTCCTTTCCAATATTCTCTCGACAATGCCGCGATGATCGGCGCCGCCGCGCTCTTCCGATGGGAAAAAATGTCCCCGGAAGAAAAGAAAAAAGCGTCCGCCCGATGGCAGACGCTCAAGGCCGATCCCAATCTCATCCTCGGGGATTGAATATTTCATCATCCCCTGCTACCATTTCGCATATGAAGCCCGAACTTCCCACAACCTACGAGCCCAAAGACCACGAAGACACCCTGTATCAAGCATGGGAGAAAAGTGGACTGTTTAACCCGGACGAGTGTGAGAAGCAAAGCATTGTCAAAAAGGACGCTCCCATATTCTCAATGGTCCTTCCGCCACCCAATGTGACCGGAACACTTCACTTGGGGCACGCCGCCATGCTCGCGATCGAAGACATTATGACGCGGCATCACCGTATGAAAGGCGACCGCACACTCTGGATTCCCGGCACCGACCACGCCGCAATCGCCACTCAAGAGAAAGTCGAGCGCATACTCTGGAATGAAGAGAAGAAAACACGCCATGATCTGGGACGAGACGCCTTTCTCAAGCGCGTGGAAAAATTCGCACAAGATTCTCATGACACTATCGTCGATCAGTGCAAAAAAATGGGCGCCTCTCTCGATTGGAGTCGCGAGGCATACACGCTGGATGACATCCGTCACCACGCCGTCAATACCGCGTTCAAAAAAATGCATGATGATGGCATCATCTACCGCGGCTCACGCATCGTCAACTGGGATCCGAAATTTCAAACCACCGTCTCCGATGACGAAGTGGAGTGGCGCGAAGAAAAAGCTCCTTTTTACTATTTGCGATACGGTAAGTTCATCATCGGCACCTCACGTCCCGAAACCAAATTCGGAGACAAGTACGTCGTCGTTCATCCGGATGATGAACGCTACAAGGACTATACGCACGGTCAAAAAATAGAGAACATCGAATGGATCAATGGCACGATCACCGCAACCGTGATCAAAGACGAGGCGATCGATATGAGCTTCGGGACGGGCGCCATGACCATCACCCCCTGGCACGATGCAACCGACTTCGACATCGCCGAGCGACATCACCTCGACAAGGAACAGGTCATCGGCTACGACGGGAAGCTCCTTGCGATCGCCGGAGAAGAATTTTTTGGACTTGGCATCATCGAAGCGCGAGAAAAAATCATCGAAAAGCTCCGCGCAAAAAATCTCATTGTCAGAACCGAAGAAGACTATGTGCACAATATCGCCGTGAACAGTCGCGGCGGCGGCATCATCGAACCGCAAATCAAAGAGCAGTGGTTTGTGAATGTCAACAAGGAATTCGAACGAGACGGCAAACAAGCGACACTTAAGTCTCTTATGCAAGACGCCGTGCGTTCCGAGAAAATCCAGATTGTTCCCGCGCGATTTCAAAAAACCTATTTCCATTGGATCGACAACCTCCGCGACTGGTGCATCTCCCGACAAATATGGTACGGACATAGAGTACCGGTGTGGTACTGTAAAAATTCAAAATTCAAAATTCAAAATTCAAAATTAGAATGCGGGGAGCCGATTGTTTCGATTGAATCGATCATGGAATGTCCGCATTGCGGCGGAAGCATTGAGCAAGACACCGACACGCTCGACACGTGGTTCTCTTCGGGACTCTGGACATTCTCAACGCTCGGATGGCCGGACAAAACAGAGGACTTCCAAACCTACCACCCGACCTCCGTCCTCGAAACCGGATACGACATTCTTTTTTTCTGGGTGGCACGAATGATTCTTATGTCGGAATATCTCCTGGGCGATATCCCCTTCAAAACCGTCTACCTTCACGGACTCGTGCGCGATGAGAAGGGTCGCAAAATGAGCAAGTCGCTCGGCAACGTGATCGATCCGCTCGATATGACATCGAAGTACGGCACCGATGCCGTCCGGCTCTCACTCGTCATCGGAAGCACTCCCGGGAATGACATTCGACTCGGCGAAGAAAAAATCGCCACCTTCCGGAACTTCACCAACAAGCTCTGGAATATCGGGCGGTACGTCATTCAACAGTCAGACAAGAAACGGGAAACAAAAAAATCAGAGGAGTTGAAAATTACTTCTCCTGCCGATCATTGGATACTCTTTCATCTCGAAAAAACAGTGCGTGAAGTGACACGGCTCCTCGAGAGTTACCAGTTTTCCCTCGCCGGCGAGACGCTCCGCGATTTCACTTGGAACGATTTCGCCGACTGGTATATCGAAATTCACAAAATTGAGAAATCCGCCGAAGGCGGATCCGCCTTCGGCGGAAACAGCGGCATCCTTCGATACATCTTCGAAACAATTCTCAAACTCTGGCACCCGTTTATGCCCTTTGTCACCGAAGCGCTTTGGAAACATCTCGACAAGGAGACGCTCCTTATGATCGAACCGTGGCCGGAAGATATTTTTCGAGAACTTCGGGAAAAAACCGGCGGAGATATTTCAGGATCTTCCGCCGGATCATTCGAATTTTTCATTCGGGAACCGATAGAAACTATTCGCGCCGTCAGATCGGATCGAAACATTCCCGTTTCAGCGCTCCCGACACTCTTCATTCGCGAGACGAAAAATGGCGAGTTCGAAACGCCCGAAAACGTTCGAAAAGTTCTCGAAGAAAACGCCCCTATTTTCAAACGACTCGCCCGCATCAAGAACATTCACTTCGACGCGCCAACCGGTATGGGCATCCCCGTTTCGTTTCGACACTTCTCCGGAGAGTTGACATTTGAAAACACGGAATACGACAAGGCGGATGCCACAAAAGAACGCGTGCGCCTCGAATTGGAAATTTCAGAGATTGAGAAACATATCGCGAGTTTTTCCACTCGACTCGCAAACGCGGAATTCCTCGAGAAAGCGCCGCCATCAATCATCAAAAACACCGAGAAACTCCTCGCCGAATCCCGACAAAAACGCGAAAACCTCACAACATCCCTCACGGAACTCTCCAAAGGTTGACCGTTACAGCTACTTCCTCTTCATTTCTTCATTGTTTATCGTTCACTGTTCCTTGTTTTCCGTTCCCCGTTCATTGTTCATTGCTCATTGTCGTATGATCTACGCTCTCGTTCGCGGATGGCTCGCCGGTATGGCGGCGGTCTTTATAGAAATCCTTCTGAGCGCCACATTTCTTGCGTCAAATGTTTCGTCTCGATTTTTCTTGGGAAAAACGGGAGACACCGCATTCCTTCCGATTGCCGTAGTCGCGCTCATCGAAGAAGGTATGAAGTTTTTCGTTCTTCGAGGAATCAGTTCTGAAACAGTTCCTTTCTTTCGGAATGCCGCCTTCAAAGGACTTCTCGTAGGCGCCGGTTTTGCTCTTTTTGAAGTTGGCATCAAAATACTCTTCCGAGGAGAAGCGGAAACACTCCCTCTTCCGGGAGCGCTGAGCGGAAGCGTACTCCACATCATAACCGGCGGAATACTCGGAATCGCCTGGCTCCTCTCCAAAGAGAAAAGAGGCTCCTTTGTCTTCTTCAGTCTCTTTTTCCTCGCAGTGCTCCTTCATATCCTGTATAACCTCCTCCTCTCCCCCATGCTCTTCGAATATTTCTCGTAACAAAGCATCTTGCGGAGATAGGCTCTTTTCGGTATACTTCTTTTATCATTTAATCCGATAATTTCGGGCAGAGACAATCGTATGACAAAACAAAAACAATCATTTTTCGAGCGATTGACCGGCGCGCGAAGTATCGACGAGCCAACATCGCAGGTCCCTATTTTTGAAGAGTCCTCCGAAGAAACCATTGAAACATTTCAACCCCAACAGTCATTTACTCCACACCATTCGGTGATGCCGGAAATGCCGCGATGGGAAGGAACGCTTCAGCAGGAAGAGTCCGCTCAAGCGGAAGATGCCGAGGGGCAACTCACGATCGATGTTTACCAAACGGATGAGGCGATTGTCATCAAGTCGACTATTGCCGGCGTAAAACCGGAGGATCTCGATGTCGCCATCAACAATGATATGGTCACCATAAAGGGTGAAAGAAAAAACGAAGAGGTTGTTTCTGAAGGAAGCTACTACTATCAAGAGTGCTACTGGGGTTCGTTTTCTCGATCTATTCTTCTTCCGGTTGATATTATCGCGGACAAGTCCGAAGCATCCCTCAAGAACGGCATTCTCACCATTCGTCTTCCAAAGGCGGACACAACTCGAATCAAGCGAATTCAAGTTCGGGGGTTCTGATATTCTCATACGATTCAAACACCTCCCCTAAGAAACCGGCTTGTTTTTGTACAAGCCGGATTTCTCTCTCTGTCTTCCCTATCATGATATTCCTCCATATTTTTCTATGAGCGCGTCCAAAAAATTTCACAAGACTGAAAATTTGAACGTTTTTCTGGAGAAAATTATTTTTTTGCGGCTTTCCTGCCTTGCCGGCAGGCAGGCGAACGCAGTGGAAGACAAGCAAAAAAATAATTTTCTCCAGAAAAACAGACTTTTTAGACAGGCTCTATGAAACTCCAGAAGCGACATTTGAGAATATCGTTCCTTTTTCTGGCAATTGTCTTCGGTACTCGCGCCTTTCCGGAAACCGCCCATAGTGCCGAAGAGAATTGGGTATCTGTTTCTTCCATCCCGGAATTATTGTCGCTTCTATGGGAAAACGGAGGAGAAACCCTTTCCGGAGAAACTCTCTCGACATGGTTTCTCCTCACAGAGACAACGGGATTTCAAAACCATACCCAAACAGAAGCGCTTTCTCCGAGGCATTGCCCCCTGTCACTCTTTTTTTGTGACGCTTTCCTTTCAACAACGGCGCGATATTCAATCAAGTCGACATCGTCATTTTCACTCAACGAAGTCGTAGTGAGAAACGCCCTCGAAGATCTTCGATCGCGTTCCCGAAAAGAACCCATCAACGCGCTCTTCACGGTCACTGAAAACGGATCTGTCTCCGCCTTTGCGCCAAGTCGAGAAGGATCTGAGATAGCCACGGAACGTAGCCTCGAAAGCATACGAAACGCCATCTCTACCTCTCGAGAGAGAGCCGTAACCGTCCATCTTCCGGAAACAATACTCCCGCCAACAGTCGCGTCAACGGATGCGAATCGTCTCGGCATCACGCAGTTCCTTGGAGAAGGGCGCACCAACTTTTCAGGATCCCCGCGAAATCGGATTTTCAATATCAAACGCGCTATCGAACAATTCCAAGGGATACTTATAGCACCTGGAGAAGAGTTCTCTTTCGTAGAGCATCTGGGCGAAGTGGATGGCGAACATGGGTACCTTCCCGAACTCGTCATCAAGCGCGGAGAGACTCTCCCGGAATTCGGCGGTGGCATTTGCCAGGTTTCGACAACACTCTTCCGTGCGGCACTCAATACCGGGCAGGAAATTACCGAGCGCCGGAATCATGCCTACCCGGTCCAGTACTACAAGCCCTACGGTATGGATGCCACAATCTACATCCCCAAACCCGATTTCAGGTTCCGAAACAATACGCCGGCACACATTCTCCTCCAAGTCGCCATCGAATCCGAGAAAGAACTCGTCTTCCGTCTCTACGGAACACATGACGGACGATCCGTCTCCATTGATGGTCCTCATATCACCGCAAGGACTCCGGACGGCGGCATGAAAACCATCTTTACACAGAAAGTACTCGCCGCAAATGGCTCCACTCTCATCGAAGATACGTTCAAAAGCTCCTACGAGTCCGCAAGTAAATATCCTCACCCCGGCGAAGAAAAACTCACGCAAAAGCCAAAGAACTGGTCAGAGAAACAATGGGAAGCCTATACAAAAACCGGCGCCCTGCCGCGTTGACGGACTCTCCATTCTTTGATAAGATCCGAATACTTCTCCCGCATTCTGGGGATTTGTTTGTTTGTCTCGAAACAAAAGAAAGCGCGCATAGCTCAGCTGGTAGAGCAGTTGGCTCTTAACCAAACGGTCGGGGGTTCGAATCCCTCTGCGCGCACCGAGGTCAGAAACATCAAAGGGTTCGTCCCGTCATTCGACGGGACGTCCGGTTGGATAACCGGACGAATCCCTCTAGTATCGTCCCGATAGCTCAATGGATCGAGCAGGGCTCTTCTAAGGCCTTGATGGGAGTTCCCCGCCTGCCTGCCTTTGCCCTCGTAGCTCAATGGATCGAGCAGGGCTCTTCTAAGGCCTTGATGTTGGTTCGATTCCAGCCGAGGGCACAGGCATGGCGGACAGGGATTCTCTCTTTAGGAGCACAAAAAACAGAAGCCTCCACTGGGGTGACTATCGTTCAATGGTAGGACAGCGGTTTGTGGCACCGCTAACGAGGGTTCAATTCCCTCTAGTCACCCCAGTGGAGGTTTCTTTCTTATACCAAACTACCTTGAAGTCTTCTATCATGCACGCCGAGACTGCAATCCCGCCTTGGCGGGACGAAACCTCGCTCCGATCCCAACGAGGAGTGTGTGAGAAAAATTATTTTTTGCAGTCGAGGCAACTCATAAGGGAGCAGAAATTAGGGTAAGTTGATATTAGGGACAAGAAAGGTACCTCGATCGCTCTCGTAGCTCAACGGATAGAGCACTGGTTTTCCCTGCCCGCCGTACACGCCCCCTTAGCTCAATGGATAGAGCGTTTGGCTTCGGACCAAAAGGTTGTAGGTTCGAGTCCTGCAGGGGGCACAGCGTGGCAGGCGGGGGAACCAGTGATGGGGGTTCGATTCCCTCCGAGAGCACCAACAAAACAAAAAAATCGCGCCTCCTCAAACGCGATTTTTTTGTTGTTTCAAAATCTCCTCCGGAAAGTTCATTGTTTCTCTTTGTCCGTGAGAAAGAAGATATCCCGAAATTCTTGATGCGGTTTTTGATGTTGCTCGGCACGCTCGTCCAATAACTGAAGCATTCTTTGAAATCGATCTCGTTGAAACTTCACCTGCGTATCCCGAGACAACCGATATTCTTGCTCTTGATCGGTGCTCCAGCGAAAAAGATGGAGACTCCGATACCACGAGAACACGCCAATTCCCACGACTCCTAAGAAAAGAATAAGAAAAACTATATGACTCTGGTGTACCCACCAAAGTCCAACTTTACGAATAATTGCTCGTGGAGATACCCTCTTTGTCTTTGAAGAGAAGCCGAACATAAAAAAATGTATAAAATGTACACCTAGTACTGTCTCACTTTAATTCTGAACCATTGTATCAAGTCTGTTGGCTTCATTGAGAGCAATTCAAATTTTTCATAGGTTCAAAACTTTTGTAAGACGGTACTAGGGAATGAGATAGAGAACCGTTGAAAAGGAAGCAAGCACCGAATTCGAAATAACCGGAGACGCCTCCGTATTCGGAGCCGAACTCTCGGAACCGGAAGCGAATATATTCGTTGATCCGGAGCCGGAAAGCACTTGCGGAGAGACTCCTCCTCCCATCGAAGAATCCGCGTCTTCCTCAGAAACAGGGGCAATGTCAATCGAGAGAACATCAAGAAGTGTCGGCAAAGTATCAAGTTTCTCCGAAAAAGCAAGGACATGGTCATAGGGACCGGATACCTTAAACACTACGAATACCGAGCGCTCCGTCGGAAGAAGCGCCGTCAGGAACTCCACCTCTTTTTCCTTTTCCTTGGATTCGCTGGATTTTTCTCCGGACTCCTCGACTCCTTCATTCTTTGCGGGCGATGACTTCTTGGATGACTTTTTTGGAATCACAAGAAACGAGCTCTCGGGAGACGCTTCCGAAACAACCGAGACACCGAGACTTGTTCCAATCGACTCTACTCTTTCCACAAGCGAAATGATTCGATCCTTCGAAAGAAGCACCTCGGTCCGATCGCGAACAGACGCAATACTCTCCGCATCTTCTCGCATTCTTGGAATATCTTTTTCTTGCTCCTCAAGAATCTTCCGATCAATAACAGCCTGTTGAATAGCATTCATTTTTCCATGATTTCGCTCCATCGTCTTGATGATTCCAAAAAAAATGAGCGCGGCAAAAAGTCCCGCCATACCGAGTATAACAAAGACTTCACGAAATTTTTTCCACACGCCAGGCATACGAATTTCTTATACAGTTCTACATCATTTCTCTTTCCCTTCGGAAATAAGACATGTTTTTTCTATCATCGCATCGAGCTGAAATTCTATATTCTCCTTTACCAGTTTATTGGAAAGCGGAACCATCGGACTCTCATCCTTGGCGCGAAAACACGCCGAATCGTTCATACTTCGTTCAAGAGAAAGGAGCGCCTCTCTATCCGGCGCTTTTCCGGAAAGAGACAAGGAAAAATCATTCTTCGCAAGAAGCTTGGTATAAGAAACGCCCGGAGGAGTCGCAGACTCGAGTTCGCGGAAAAATCGCTCCCACGAAACATGTTTTCCCAAGAGAAGCATCACTTCGGACGCTTGAGTGTTTGTTTTCCGGAATATCACTTCATAGGAGTCTCGCTCACTCTTTCTCGATGCTTCCGCGCTACTCATTGACCCGCGAACTGACTCAAGCTGAAGGGAGAGGAGTACGGATATTCCGAGAAGTACGCAACAATAAAAGAACCCGAGAAAAATAATTCCCGACCCATGCGCAACAATCATGCGGAATCGGGTATTTCTCCGCATTTCTTTTTTCTTTTCTTCCGGAAGAAGATTAAGCAGGATTTTCATAGTTTCGTATACCCCGAAGCGCAAGCCCCAAGGCGGTGGAATATTGCACCGATTGCTTTTTATGAATCACGGGAATGGATTTTCCGATGCGGAGATTGACCCAAGGATTCCCGAATTCAACGGGCTTTCCGAGTTTCCGCGCGAGATACGGCAAAATCCCCCGCATATTGGAACCGCCCCCGCAGAGCACAACCTTGTCGACCGCGGAAGAGTAACGCAGAGTATTGAGATAAAAGTCAACCGAGCGCTCCATTTCCGCCGTAAGACTCTCCAAAACGGATTCCACCATCCGAAAAAGCGGATCACCCTTTGTCTGAGATCCGATACCCTCGGTAATTTTGATTCGTTCCGCTTCTTCAAACGGAATCTTCATTCCCTTGGCAATCGAATCCGTAATCATCTGCGAAGAAAGCGGGATGCTCGAGGTAAACACGGGAATATTTCCAAGCGCAATAAGAAAGCTCGTGCGACGATCGCCGATATCTATAATAAGCGTCGTCACATCACTCTCTTCTTCCGGAAGAAGGATTCTTGCTTGCGCAATCGACTCCGTTTCAAAACCAACCACCTCAAGCCCGGCCGCTTCGAGCGCCGAAACAAACTGATCGACAACACTCCGCGCAACCGCGACCACAAGAATACTCATCTTCCCAGCCTCTCGTGTCACATTGCGATCGAGCACCTGGTAGTCATAATATACCTGATCAATGGAGAGCGGGATATTCGCCTCGATTTCCCATTTGATTGCCTCGCTCACCTCCTCCGGAGCGAGCAGTGGAAGACTCACGATACGAAGGAACGCCTTTGTCTCGGGAAGCGAGCAAAACACACGACGGGAACGGATTTTCCCCGGACCCGCGGTCTCAAGAAGCGACTTCACGCCGGAAATCACCGCATCTTCTTTCAGAATTTTTCCGTCGGATACCGCTTCAAACGGAAGGTTCACCGCACCAAAGCTCACGATCTTGTCACGATTTCCCTCTTCATCAAGAAACACCGCCTTCAAAGAGAGGTCGCTTAAATCGAGTCCGAACGGTCGTGGCGTTAACCGAAATAAATTGCGTTTCCAAAGAGACATGATTTTGTTTTTCTTTTCCTGTATTCTCGCGGGACGCATTTGTTTGAGTGCAGTTCGAGGAAGATGCGAAGCGCGCAGTAAGCTGTATGTAAACATACAGCGTCGAGCACTGGAGTATCTGACAAACAAATGCGCCAAACAAATGCGTCCTACTCTATTATAGCTCTTCCCACAAATCTATGGAATACTCCGTACCCGTTGGAAAATACGGCGGCGGATAATAGAGGAGATTATTGTCGAAATTAAGATAGCGATTGGTATATCCGGATCCGTCGGTCCAGGCGAATCCATAGCGTTGCTTTGTGGCAATCGCCCCGTTTATGGTAATGGTCGTTCGATGATCCGATGAACTATAGTGGCTCCGACCGACGCGTCCATTCTGCGCAAGAAGCGCACCGTCTATTTGAAGATTATCCTGACTATACCGAATAATTTCAACGTTCTGCTGACCGATAATGCCGAGAATATTATCCCCATCGTAGCTTGTGTACAGGATATCATTATTTCCGAGAAACATATTGCCAACACCGGCAACGACCGTCGCTCGAGTCACGCCGGAATCAATGGTTCCTTCAAGCCATACATTATCTCCGACATAAATTACGCCTTCATCGGGTATGGTTTCATTTGACGGGTTACAGAGACAGGTAACGCCTCCTCCCAAATTCCGATTCTGACACTGAGCATTCGATCCGGTCGACGTTGTCACATTCGTCGTACACGACGCACCATTATTGCTCCGCCGCCCGATAAAGCTCGTAATACTGAAACTACTCGCATCATAGGCGTTCACCGTATACACATCAAAAGTACCATCCGTTTTCAGTACGATGCGACGACCGGCACTGCTATTGTCGTAGTAGCACCCATCCGCCCAGCAGTCATTCGTTACGGTACATCCCGATCCCGTATCATTACAGGCGGTATTTTTCATATGCGTCAAATCGCTCTGCACCCCGGTAAAACTCACTTCCGGAACCGGAAACTGTCGCCCGCCTTCAAAAATATCGGCGCGCGTCGGCACGGGATTCGTTGGAGGAGACCCCGGCGCCTCCAGTGGACGAAAAGAATCATTCACCGTACTATTCGGCGGATTGGGCGGGTGAGAAGAGCTTGCATGCGTATGCACGCCAAATTCCACGGCGCCATTATGATCCGGATCATCAACACTTGATATGAGACTCGTTACAGAATTGTGCGCGAGCCCGTCGAAGCGAACACCGCCGTTCGAGTGAATTTTCCCCCACACTTCCGTTCCCTCGCCAAATCGGATAAACTCATCCGCAAGAATCGCATACTCACTCCAGCTCGGTCGACGAAATCGCGCTTTCACAGTTCGAGAGACACCCGTATCGCCCACAACCGTACCGACTGACGTCACTGTGGCGATAGTCGAACTCGGATCCGGCGGATCCAGAGTGAGCGTATACTGCCCGATCACATCCCCCGTTCCCGGATCGGTATAGTTTTCCACTACCGGACCCGATATGCCGAGCGTCCCGGCATTCTGCCAAAACGCCTCGAGTTGCTGAGCGTTCATCCCATCCGTCGCATGCGCGAGGTACCAGCGATAATAATAAATTCCCCCTTCCGCCACCTGAAACGCCTCCTCTCGAGCCACTCGATTCGAGCTGAATTTCAACTGCGACACGACGAAGCTGATAATCGAAGTAAGCAAAATAGACACGACCGTCATAATAACGAGCGCATAGACGAGCATGGAACCCTTGGAACACTTTTTGTTTTGTTGGTACAACATAGGAAAAACATCCCTCCTCAAAAATTCTTCATTCACCATTCCACATTCTCCATTCTCACTAGATCCCGAATCTATCATGGTCATTCAAATTCCGCATTTCTGCAAAGGACTGGATACTCACATTATCCGGTGCATGATTGGGGTCGATATTCATATAGAGATCGATTTTCACAAGACGAACATCGGGAACCGTTGCCGGGGTCGTAATGGGATTGTTTACACTATCCTCCGGATAGCTCGCGTCATAGTAATAGAAAATCGGCTGGCTTCCGGTGTTTACGATACGAACCGCCAAAACCGTGGTCGTTCCGTCACCTGCGGCATAGGTCACCGGAAAGGTTCCGCTTGGTTCGCGGACACCCAGAATCACATCCGTTCCGCTTTTGTAGATATGAAGACGTTCGGTCACGCCGTCCCGATCGTAGTCGCCGTAAAATACGAGGTCATCATCATCGGCGGACACAACCGGATACGCACCGTTATCCGCCTGGCGCGCCTCGCGGATATAGCGCGTTATTTCATTCACGCCGCGGGACACCGCCGTCGCCGTCTGTCCCATTTCAAGGGTGTACTTGTTGTGATTCCAGGAATTCATAAAAAGCGCCGTGAACCCGGCCATGCCCATCGTAAAAATTCCAATCGCCACCATCATCTCAACAAGCGACATCCCCTTTACAGAGTTGGTAGCATGCCTGTCCGGTAGGCATGTCCGCAGTCTAGAGTTGGCAGCAAATTGTAATACATGACGCATAGATATTTTTCAAATCCCCCCGACTACAAACTATTCACTACCAACTACAGACTAATTTGCCGTCATCGAAACCGATTCAGTCTCAATTGCTCCACCCGAAACCATCACTTGTCCCGTTACATCGGTAAATCCGGTCGCACTCACCGTATAGTCATAGGTTCCCGCGACAAACGGTGTCGCGTCTCTCGGAAAGAATGAGTACCCGATCGCATCCGTCGTGTCGGTATCATCAAAGGGAGCGATACTTGTCAAATGAACACTCGCCCCAGATATCGGATTCCCATCGGCATCATTCGTTACGACAAAGAGCGACCCGGTCGCCGTATCGGGACTGACGCTTGCTACAACAACAACCGATTCGTCGGGATCGAGAGAAAATTCCCAGTAATTTTCAAGAGGCGCCAAGGGACGAGTCGATGTTCGGTCAAGCCCAATAAGCGTTGTGTTCGATTCCATAAGACGAAAAAAATACGGTCCCGGACTCACATCGCCATAATCGTTTTCTCCACTCCCATCGGTCACGTCATTCGGATCCGATTGCGCCTGGTCATATATGGAAACCGTCGGATCCGTCGCGTCCGTCCCGATTTCCTTGCCACCGAAAAAGTGGTACTCAATATTCGGCGCATCGGCACCAAGGAAGTCTTTCGTCTCGACACGGAGATTCGCCAATTCATTCTGATAAATGTTTGCCGTATTGATCGAAAGTTCAACGACAGAAGCGTGCTCATGTGTCGGATTGAAAGCTGAGGTTGGATAGGGCGCGAGCGTCGAAACCGTTTCGTAGCCGCCTTTCGAAACCGTAATCATATATTCCTGAATCCCTTCCGGAATACCAACGAGCATAAGTCTTCCCATGCTGTCCGTCGTATTCGTTTCATCGTATCCGAGCGCCGTGTTTTGGACGCGTACCGTCGCTCCCGAAACAAGCGCCCCTCCATCCTTGTCACTCGTCACATTCACCACCAGAATGCCCATTCCCGCCGCCGATTGCTCGATACCCGCCGGCACAAATCGTGACGATGCCGAAACACTCTGTCCAACACTCCCCCATGAAACGGTGATTTTCACGTCTTTAAAATCGATAAAATCAACATCCGTATCGCTCAATGTCCCATCAAAATCGTCGTCCCGATTCACGATCTGCGTATGCACCTGATACGTTCCGCCGGAACGGACAACGCCCTCATCTTGCAAAAGATTTCCCGCAGGAATTCCTGTCGTATGCGCAATATCCTCAAAAGCAAGGTTTCGAATTACTTCCATTTTTTCCGTCGCTAAGGCGGAGGCAACCATTCGGTTCTTCGCCAAAATGATAAAGCGAGTTCCCAATGACCACGTCGAATAAAACGTCACCGTAATGACGCTAAACACAAATAAAAACACGAGCGCCTCGATCAAAGTTGTCCCTCTTTTTGTTTTCATTGTTTTTTTGTATTCTCTTTGCCGATTCCCCAGGACTTTCAAATTTGAGTGCAGTTCGAGGCGCAAATGAGGAGCGAAGTAAGCTGTACGTAATCGTACAGTGTCGAGTACCGGAATTTGCAACGAAGAAATGTGCCAAATTTGGAAGTCCTACTTGATATTTTCCAGGACCGAGTACATCGGCTGCAACATCGCGACCGCAAAAAATCCCACGCCACCGCCGATAATGAGCATGAGAATCGGCTCGATAATCGAAGACATATTCTTCGTAATTTGTGTCACCTCGTCTTCATAAAAAGTCGCGAGTTTCTCGAGTACCGTTTCGGTTTTTCCGGTTTCCTCGCCAACCGCGATCATCTGCGGCACGAGAAGCGGAAAAATCCGCGGGTAACGAAGAATGACAACGCTCAATTCGGTACCGCGTTGAATTTCACCGATTGCCTCGGTAATCGCCTTCTTGTAGGCATCATTCGAAAGAACGCGCGAAACAATGCCCAGTCCGTCAACCACCGAGACGCCGCTCCGAAGAAGCGAGCTATAAATGCGCGAAAATCGCGCGCAGTTCACCTTGATCACGATATTTCCCACCACCGGGACGTAGAGAAGAAAGAGACTGAAGATCCGTTTCCCGGTCGCCGTCCCGAGAAAGAGTTTCAAACCGACAATACCGCCGATAACCAAGGCGAGACTCGCGATGTAGTGATTCCGCAAGAAATCGCTGATTCCCATAATAAAAAGCGTCATCGCCGGCAATTGCACATTCATATCTTTGAAAACACCCGTGATGCTCGGCAAAATATAGGTGAGCATCAAAACCGCGATACCAACCATAGCGACCAAAATAACCGCCGGATAAATAAGGGCGCCTTTCACCTTACTGGTGATATCGTGTTCTTTTTCGAGTTGCGTTGCCAATATATCAAGCACCATTTCAAGATTCCCCGACACTTCACCGACATAGACCATATTGACAAAGAGCTCGTTAAAAACCGTCGGAAACCGACCCATTCCCTCGGACAGCGTCTTCCCCGCCTGGAGATCCCCCTGTATCGATTCAAGAATCGTTTTGAATTTCTTGTTCTTTGTCTGGCTCGCGAGGTTCTGAAGAGATCGCGACATCGTAAGACCCGACGACACCATAACGGCGAGGTTTCTCGTGAAAACCATCTTTTCCTTGAGCGGTATCGTGGTAAATCGATCGAGAAAATTCACGTGAACGCCTTGTCGCTCTTCTTCGATCGCCTTGATCGACGTCGGCACATACCCCTCCGCGGCAAGCGCCGCCGCAACCCCCTTCTCATCCTTAGCGGTCACTTCCCCACCCTTCGATTCGCCCGTTTTCAAATTTTTCGCCGTGAATAAATATTTCGGCATAGTGAGATACTTTTTTTGAAGTATACCACAAAAAACGAAAGGGTGCGCGCAAACTCCACACACACTTTTCGAAATATCAACTCTTTATTCAGATTTCATTCAAACAAACCACGATACATACCGTATCCCTCCTTCTCCAACATATCCTTCGGAACAAAACGAAGCGAGGCGGAATTCATACAATAACGATTGCCACCGCGATCTTTCGGTCCATCATCAAAAACATGTCCCAAATGCGAATCCGCCACGCGAGAACGAACTTCCGTCCGAGTCGAGAAAAATCCGTAATCTTTATGAAGCGTCACGGCATCGGAAGTAATCGGTTTCACAAAAGACGGCCACCCGGTTCCGGAATCATACTTGTCCCGCGATGAAAAAAGTGGTTCTCCGGAAACAACATCGACATATATTCCCTCTTCAAAAAGCTTGTCGTATTCGTTTCGAAATGACGGTTCCGTTCCCCCTTCCTGTGTCACCTTGTACTGCAAAGTCGTGAGCTGTCGTTTCAAATCTTCTTCCGAAGGCTTCTGGAAATTGCGAGCACGCTCCTTACCTGGCATATCCTCCGAGTGAGGTTCTTCTTCAATCCCACTCCGCTTATCCGCATACTTTTCCACAAAGGCATCCCGACCCGATCCATGCCGATAGTACCGGTATCGAATTGGGTTTTTCTTGGCATAATCTTGATGATATTCTTCCGCCACCCAAAACGCGACTCTTGGAAGAATCGCAATTGAAATCGGCTTCTCATAAATCTTCTTTGCGTCGATATCATGAACAACCGCCTCGGCCATCTTTCTTTCTTCCTCCGTTTCATAGTAAATCGCCGGTGCATATTGCGCCCCTCGATCAAAGAACGATCCATCCGCATCCGTCGGATCAGCATAAAAGAGAATATGCTCGACAAGGCTTCGATAGGATGTTCCCTCCGGATCATACGTAACAAGCACCACCTCTCGATGTCCACCCGCAGCATAATTTTCATATGTGGGATGCTCCGTCGTCCCGCCCGCATATCCCGACTCAGTCTTCACGATACCAGAAAGCTTTTCAAAATCAGCTTCGACACACCAAAAACATCCTCCTGCAAAGAGCGCCGTCTTGTATCGTGAAAGATCTCCGCTAGCGCCTTCTCCCGAAACGGAAGAATAGTGCTTATTGTAAAATGCTTTTTTCATAATCAAGGCGATCAATACCAGAAGAAATACAAAAAAGACAAAAAATATTGTTAGTTTTCGAGAAATCATATGCGATGTCATTCCCACAAAGAAAACCAAACGCCGACAAAATGCACCACCACATACAAAAAGAACATATATCCGAGAATGCCGACAATAAAGACGGTTGCGACAACGTTGATGATTTCATTTCGTCGCCGCTTCACCTGATCAAGCGTACAAATATTCTTGGTGCGGCGAAGATACATGATGAGAGAAATCACCATCAGGACAAGTCCCGCCACTCGGAAGTACCACTTGTACTCACTATAAAGCGTATCGGCGAGCGATGACGCAAATCCGACCGTCCCGATACCGAAGAGGACAAGCATAACCGGAGAAAGACAACAAAGAGACGCCACCACCACGGGAAGCGCGCTCACTTTGAAAATGTCTTTGAATGTCATACGAGTAGAGAAAGATAGCACTA
>CAZJZN010000008.1:0-4462 GCA_964550545.1 uncultured Bdellovibrionales bacterium | reverse complement strand
GCGCTCACTTTGAAAATGTCTTTGAATGTCATACGAGTAGAGAAAGATAGCACTACCGCACTTTTGCCGAATTAAAAAGAACGCCAAATGCCTTGCACCAGACAAGCGCATAGGGATACTCCTCGGAGTTCACGTTTTCGGGTATTTCGTAATTCACATTCCCCTCCGTTGCCCTTACCGGTCCCAAGTCAATAAATTCTTTTGCTTCAAGGTCTTTCGAAAGATACACAAAGATATCCGGTCCATTGATCGTCTTGAAGTTTTCATATCGGAGAAACTGTTTCCCCTCCGAAGAAATCACGCGCACCGTTCCTTCTGCCGGATGACCAACTGTCCCCAAAACCGGCGCCGGAGCCGTCGATTCTTCTTTTGGACTTTCCATTGAATCACTTCCCTTGGTGAAATCCGTCATCGATTGATCCTTGTTGCCATAAGAAGCGCTCGGAGAAGTATCAGGCATTCCCTCCGGAGTCACCTCATCGAGACGAGTGCCTTGAAACCTCGGAACCACAAAAAACGCCCCTCCTGCGATTGCGCAAATACCAAGTATTGCAAAAATACTTTTTTGGATACTCATAAATATGAAAATGCAAAAAACAAATAAAAACCAG
Organism: uncultured Bdellovibrionales bacterium; assembly: GCA_964550545.1. Taxonomy (GTDB): domain Bacteria; phylum Patescibacteriota; class Minisyncoccia; order Moranbacterales; family UBA1568. Next base: position 3,851 of record CAZJZN010000008.1, on the reverse strand, counting down.
GTTTCTCAGAATATCACGAAACCCGGTAAATGAAAATTATCGGACTCTCTCAATGTCCATTCCGCTATACCATCGCGGACGTCTCGACATCGCTCACTCGACGGCGAAACGCCTCAAAAATTTTGGGACCTCGCGGAGAAGGAAGGAAAACGAGCCGATCGTCATTCGCTTCGATAATGCCGTCCGCCGTTTTCGTTTTTGGATTCGCGATGATTTTCTTCTGCTGAATGGAGCGAAGAAATTTCTCCACGCGCGGAGAAGAAACGATTTTTTCCAGAAACCCGCGCACATATATGGAGACTGACGTATCGGCAACTCGATATCGATGCGAGAGACGCGCGTATTCGAAATTCGGACGAAATCGCCGGATCCAGGCATTCGCCTCCTGAAACTTCGCGAAGACGCCTTCGTCAAAAAGCGGAATGAGAAACAGGTATTCGTTCGTCGAAAAAATATCTTTGAGTCGTATCTCAAGCGATGACGTTGTCACCCAAAAATTGAGACATGCCCGTCCCGAGACTTTTTTGCCGTGCCGCCGAAGTCCCAAGAGGTGAAGAATCCCCGTCGCAATCGCGCGTCCGGTCCAAATATGCCCCGATTCAAGAACAATAAAAAAATCCCAGTCACTCCCACGCCCGATATTTTTCATCGCGAGACTTCCGGTGAGTCCCGCCATCCGCACAAAGGGAAAAAATCGGAAGAGCGCGGCAATACGGCGCGCGCGAAGGATCTGCGCGTCCGCCCGCTTCTGTCGACCGATGCGAATCGGCACCAGCCCTTCCCTTCCGCAAAGGAAAACGAATCCGCGAAACCGTCCGAGCCGTTTCCGAAGAAAACTCCCGTCAAGCGTCTCCAAAACGTCACGAAATGGTATTCGGCCGACCCGCTCACCCTCGCCGTCCGTCGCGAGGAGCAGTTGCCACACCTCAAACTCCGTGAGCGGATAGTCGAACACGTCATAATACGCCACCGTCTCCAAGATCATCCGATGAAGTGGGAGCATAAAACATTTACAGATACTTCCCCGTCAGACTCTTCTTACATTTTTTGAGATCGAGAGGTGTACCGGCAAAAACGATGTCGCCGCCCGCTTCGCCGCCCTCGGGTCCCATATCGATGACCCAGTCCGCGTGACGAATCACGTCGGTATTGTGTTCGACGACGAGTACGGTGTTTCCTTTCTCGACAAGCGCGTCGAGTACCAAGAGGAGGCGCCGCACATCCTCGAAGTGGAGTCCGATCGTTGGCTCGTCCAGAATATAGAGCGTCTTGCCGGTCGACTTCCTGGCAAGCTCGGCGGCAAGCTTTACGCGTTGAGCCTCGCCACCCGAGAGATTGGTCGCGCTCTGCCCCAAGATGAGGTATCCGAGTCCCACTTCATCGAGCGCGCGGAGCTTTTCCTCGACTGCCGGCTGGTCGAAGAAAAATGCGCGCGCCTCGGACACCGTCATATCGAGAATGCGTGAAATATTCATATTTCGATACTCGATCGCAAGCGCGCGCTCATTGTATCGCGTTCCGCCACACGCTTCGCAGGCAACATAACAGTCCGGCAGAAGGTACATTTCTATCTTCTTCATACCGCTCCCCTGGCACACCTCACACCGACCGCCCCTCATATTGAAACTGAAATGACTCGCCGAAAATCCCGCTTTCTCCGCCTCCGCCGTCGCCGCGAAAAGATCGCGAATCGGCGTCCATGCGCCCGTATAGGTAACCGCGTTCGAACGCGGCGTTCGTCCGATCGGATCCTGGTTGACAACAATCGCCTTATCAAGATACTCGAGTCCTTTCACGGATGCATGCGCACCGGGCGTCAGTCGCGCGGAATGAAAGTGCCGGAGGAGCGTCCTCGAAAGAATATCCGAAACCAGCGTCGACTTTCCCGACCCGGAAACGCCGGAAACGGCAATAAAGGACTCGAGCGGAAAGTGAGCGTCGATATGTTTGAGATTGTGCTCCGTCGCGCCCAGAACCGAAAGAAATCGCTTTGAAGTTTTTGTGCGCCGTTTTTCAGAAACCCGACGTTTCCCGGAAAGATACGCGCCCGTCTCCGTTTTCGAGGCAAGCAATTCCGCAGGTGTTCCCGAAAAGAGCACTTCTCCCCCTTCACGGCCGGCGCCGGGCCCCAAGTCTACCACCCAATCCGACGCTTTCATCACCGCCGGGTCATGTTCGACGACAACGAGCGAATTCCCCTTCCCCTGAAGCGCGCGAAGAGCGTCGATGAGGCGTTCGGTATCGCGATTGTGAAGTCCGATCGACGGCTCGTCCAGCACATAGAGAACGCCCGAAAGCTCGGACTTCATTTGAGTCGCGAGCTTGATACGCTGGGCTTCACCGCCGGAAAGTGTCTCCGCACTTCTTGAAAGATTGAGATATCCCAAACCGACGCGACATACCGCATCGAGCCGCTCAAGCACTTCGCGAAAAATCGGGGGGAGCGTCGACATCTCTTCCGGAGAATATTTTTTCCGAGAGAGCGCGGAAAAATACTCGCTCAATCGGTCAATCGACATATTCGATATCTCATCAATGGTTTTCCCATCAAAGAGAACCGCGAGCGACTCTTTTCGAAGACGCTTTCCGGCACATGACGGACACGGGGAAACCGTCATAAATTTTTCGATACTGCATCGAATATGCTCGGACTTTGTTTCACGGTATTTTTTTTCAAGGAGAGGTATAACACCCGGAAACGGCGATTTTTTCTTGGTATCCGATTCGGATTCGCCGAAAAGGATTTCTTTCCATTCGGATTTTTTGAGCTTCGACACCGGAATGTCGAGTCGGATACCGCGCCTCACGGCAAAAGCGCGAAGCAATTCGAATCCGCTCAGAGGAAAATCTCGCTTACCATTCCCCGAATGCGAAGCGTCGCTTTCACCGTTTCCGTTTTCATCTTCATGGTCATCGCATCCATTCTGCGCGACACACGAAGACTTGCTCCATGGGCGGACAGCGCCCTCGAGAAGAGAGAGCTTCTTGTTGGGAATAACCAGTTCGGAGTCGATCTCGCGTCGAATACCAAGTCCGGTGCAAACGGGACACATTCCTTCCGGACTATTGAAAGAAAAAATCTGCGGCGAAACCTCCAAAAGTCCCGTTCCGCACGAAGCGCAACGGTATTCCCGACTATACCGGCGTTCTTCTTTTTCATTAATAAGTAGTGAGAGCGTGCCTCGCCCCAACTTGAACGCCGTCTCAATGGAATCGAGCACGCGTTCTCTGTCCGGATGCTTCGCATTAAGCGTCAAGCGATCAATAACGGCGTCCATCTCCGAGAGGAGCATATCGGAGGCATGCGGAAGCGCTTCCGATACCAGCATCACCTGATTATGAAATCGCACGCGCGCGTATCCGAGCTTCGCGAGCATATGGAGCGCCTCTTTCTCGGTTTTTCGCCGGAACTGCTCCATTACCGTCAAGAAAATCACCCGTGTTCCATCCGACAAAGCGAGTATTTCTCGCAAAATATCACGGGAATCTCGCCGCTCGAGCGGCGCCTTGCATTTCGGACAGTGCGGCACGCCCGCTTTGGCAAAGAGGACGCGGATATAGTCGTAACTCTCGGTAAGCGTCCCCACCGTCGAGCGTGGCGACCGAGAAGTACTTTTCTGATCAATCGAAATCGAAGGGCTCAAGTTGGAAATGCTGTCCACGTCCGGTCGATCAAGCGCTTCCATAAAATGGCGCGCGTAGGACGACACGGATTCCATATATCGACGATTCGCCTCGGCATGGATCGTATCAAAGGCGAGCGACGACTTACCCGAACCGGAGAGTCCCGTAATAACCACAAACTTCTCCCGCGGAATATCCACGTCCACACCCTTCAGATTATTCGTTCG
>CAZJZN010000007.1:0-26891 GCA_964550545.1 uncultured Bdellovibrionales bacterium | reverse complement strand
TTAAGAGTATATTAAAAAAGTTTCAAATTCAAAAGAATCGGCAGAGCTTTTTCGGGAAAAATTATTTTTTGCTTGTCTTCCACTTCGTTCGCCTGCCTGCCGCCTGCCTGCCGGTAGGCAGGGTAGGTAGGAAAGCCGCAAAAAATAATTTTTCCCGAAAAAGCGGGCTTTCTTAGCACGCTCTAAGATTTGTGTCGATTAAGTGGCGTTAGAATGCGTAATGTTGTTTGTTTTTCTGATTTTTGAAGCGGTCAACGATGAGGACACCGTCCAAATGATCTACCTCATGTTGAACGACGATGGCAAAAAGCCCGGAAGCGCGCTTCTTCACTTCCTTTCCGTGTTCATCCTCGTACCGGACGGTGATGCGTTCGGAACGTTCAATGAGAAAGTATTCTTGCGGAAGACTCAAACACCCCTCTTCGAAGAGAATTTTTTCGCGTGAATACGATGTGATTTTTGGATTGATCATTACCGTGCGTTTTCCCTCGACTTCGATGACGGCAAGACGGATCGAGCGGTTGATTTGGGGCGCGGCGAGTCCGATGCCTTGGGCGACACGGAGCGAGTCGAACATAACGGGGATCAGGTTTTGAATTTCCGGATCAAGTGGATTTTTTACGCGGTCGGTTCTCCGATGAAGGACATCGGTATCTTTGCCGGTGACGATGGGGAGTATGGTCATAGAAGAGTGATGCCAACGTATCCTAATCTCTGCTACCTTGTGAGTCGCCGAGACTGCAAAAAATAATTTTTCGAAACTTCGCTCCGACTCGAGAGGAGTGTGTGAGAAAAATTATTTTTTGCAGTCTCGGCGTGCATGATTAGAAGACTTCAGGGTAATGTTGTATGAGAGGGATATTTCGTTCAATAGTCCACGAAGCGGGAAGGTTCCGGATGATCGCCTCAAATGGAAGGCGAGACGCGTCCTTTGCTGTTTCGGTTAATGCGTGAGTGGTGTTTGGTTCGCGGAGAGAAATGCTTCTTTCGAAGAGTCCTTTGGATTTTCCGGTGCGATCGGAGACGGAAAGATATGTTTTTTGAGGACTCTTCGATCGTTCCGATTCGAGAAGTGTTCGGATGCGCTCGACTTCACTGAGGAGTTTTCCCTCCTGTGGCAATCGGCACGAGAGTCTCGTGATCCGTCCAAAGGGGGGATAGAGAAACAATCTCCGCTCTTCTTCGACGCTTCCGAAAAACCCGACGAGGTTATTTTCCTTGAGGTATTCAAAAACGGGATTTTCGGGATGAAATGTCTGAAGGAAGAGGTTTTTTTCGCTTACAGCGCTCCTCATGAGTATGCTTGCGACAGAGAGAAATATGCGGAGTGCGCGTTCATCGGCGTCCCATCGAGACATACCGAGGAGTGTATCCGTGTCCATCATAGCAACGAGGGAAATACGCGGCAAGTCCCAGCCGTATATTCCAGGCTCGGTTGTAATGAGCAGGTCGCGATTTCCATGGCGGAATTGCTCCAATTCGGAGAATGTGCCCGTACGTTTTTTTGTTTCGGCATCGTATCGTACGATGCGAATTCCCGGGAATTTTCTGAGGATATCCCGCTCGACGCGTTCGGTTCCGATGCCGATATGTTTCATGGCGAGTGAGCCGCAGGCGGGACAGGAAAGGAGAGCGTCGGCGCGAGTCCCACATCCGGCGCATCGGTAATCCCCGTCCTTTTGATAGGCGAGCGTATGTGAACAGTGCGGACAGCGGAGAACTTTTTTGCAGTCGGCGCAAGCCGAAAAAGCGCTCATACCCGAACGGTGAAGGAAAAGAACGGCCTGCTCTTTTTTTGCAAGAGTGGAGGCGAGTGCGAAAACGATTTCTTCGGAAACGGACAAGAGTTTTTTCTTCCACTTCTCAAGTCGGAGATTGATGATGCGAAGATGTGAACGTGTTTGCGTTTTTAACTCTGTTGGAGAGGGAATCGATGTGAACGTCTGTGTGTCTCGGGCGGAAATGAAAGATTCAAATGAGGGCGCCTCGGAAAGACGTATGTACTTTGCATGGTGGAGCGAGGCAAGTTTTTGGGCGGCGCCCTGCACTGAGGCGGAAAACGGTGCGCCAATAGTCTCGAATGGAACCGCGTCGGCTTCACTCTCGACAATGAGGCGGAGAGCTCGAAAGGGAAGGAAGAGCGCTGAATGTGTGCCGAGAATGATACGAGCCGATCCGCTGGCGATAGATGCTCGGATGAGATTTTTCTCTCTATCCTTCAAGTCGGTATGGAAGGAAACGACGGATTTTTTTCCAAATACCGCGGAATATCGTTCCTCCGCTTGCGGGAGCGCCGATCGATCCGGAATCAGAATAAGCGCCTGCCCGGTTGAAATTATTTTTCGGATGAGCTCGCACGTTATGGGAATCGTATCTTGCCCTGTCGGATTGAAGGAAAGAGACGTGAGGGGTGATGAAGATGTGAGAAGTTTTTGCGCGAGCCGCTTTTGTTCCGATGCGAGGCGATATTTTTGAGTTATGCCGGAAGAGAGTCGAAAAATTTTTTGTGGAGGCGCGGATGAAATCGCCTCTGTGTTTTTGGGAATGAACCGCAGAAGGGCTACTCCAAGCGGAATATGGGATGCTTTTGCCAGAAACTCGGCGAAGAGGAGTGCCGGTTCGGAGAGATATGATGGGGCGATGATACTTCGAATGCGCTTGCATCGAAAACGGGGAGCATTCTCAGGGTCGGAAACGATCTCTTTCCACACGATCCCCCGAACCGTTCGCGGCCCAAAAGGAATGGAGACGATACTTCCGCGTTCAGGAATTTTTCCGTCGGTTTCCGGAAGATACGAAAACTCCGCCGATCGCTCGAGGGGAAGGGGAACGAGAGGGATGACGGAAATGATATGCTTCACTTTTTTCTTCATCAGACCATCCTAGCATTCCTTCCCGATTTTGCCGATTGATTCTCTAATCGTTTGCTTAAAGAGCGGCTTTTTGCTAGGCTTCTCCTATGAAAGCACGGAAAATATTTATTGGAATCCGCGTTCCGAAAGAGGTGGCGAAGCGGCTTGGGAAGCGGATGGAGGTATGGGGGGACCTTCCGCTTCGACTCACCAAAGAGGTGAATCTTCATGTAACCCTTCTCTTTATCGGGTTTCGAAATGATGAGGATATCGCCCTGGTTGCCGATCGTCTCCGGGAGAGTGCGACGGGGAGTACTTCTTTTGACGTATTCTTTGATCGAATCGCGCTTCTTCCCGAAGAAGGCAAAAATGCCCGGAGCCTTCTCTGGTACACGGGTCCCGAGAGCGAGGAGCTCCTCACACTCTCCAATCGACTCCGCGAGGCGCTCGATATCGGCGGCGCGCCACTTCGGCACTTCCGTCCGCACATTACGCTTGCCCGCGTACGCAGAGAGAAGTGGGACGCGCTTCCCGAATCCGAAAAACCGAACCTGGAATCGAAGTGGACCGCTTCGATTCCCGTCTCAAGCCTCGTTCTTTTTGAGAGTATTTTTTCCAAAGAAGACGGATTGCGATACGAAGCGCTCGAAGAGTTTCCGCTCGAAGGAGAGCAATGATACCATTTCTAAAAAATATTTCCTCTTTCGTCGAGGAGATCACAAAAAAGAATTTTTCGAAATCTTACGTAATCGTATATGAGAAAAATTCTTTTTTGTGATCGACGAACCAAGGGAAGGAGTTTTTTAGAAGTGGTATGAGTCGTGAATACGGAACAATGAACAACAAGGAATACGGATTCTTTTTCGGGATTCCCGTATCGAGTCTTTCAAAAAAGGAGATTCTTTCTTTCGTTCGATCGAGTGTGGCGGGGAATTCTTTGTATCGCATTGCGACGGTGGGGCCGGAGTTTTTGCTTCGAGCGAGGGAGGATCGAATGTTTCGAGAGAATCTTCTCAAAGCGGATCTGCGGATTGCGGATGGAGTGGGCATTACGATTGCGGGATGGCTCTCCGGGAGACGTATTCCGCACTGTCCCGGCGCCGATCTTCTCTCCGAAATTCTGAAAGAAGCGGAAGCTCGCAATCTTTCTGTCTTCCTCGCCATCCGAAAGAGCGGTCTTTCGTCTCTCGAAGAAATTCAAACCGCACTCTTCAAAAAATACCCACGATTGAAAACAGAAGGGAAGGAGTTTGTTGTTTCTGATAGTATTCCCCATTCCCCATTCTCCATTCCCCATTCTAATATCGTCTTCTCCAATTTCGGCGCTCCCCACCAAGAATATTTCCTTGAATCTTTGCGCGGGCAAGCAAATGAAGTGAAGCTTGCGATGGGTGTCGGCGGCGCGTTTGATTTTCTCACCGGAAAACTTCCACGCGCGCCGAAAGCGCTTCGTGCGATTGGTCTCGAATGGTTCTGGCGACTTATCCTTCAGCCTTCGCGATGGAAACGAATATGGCGCGCGGTGGTGGTGTTTCCGGTGGCAGTTATCAGGAAGAGATTTTTTCCAAATCGTCATTCCCGCGAAGGCGGGAATCCAGGTGCCACTTGCTGAAAATTATCACGTTACGAGTTAAGTTTGTTAGAGCTCATCTCAAAAATAATTTTGAAGCGATTTTGAGGATTTTTCGAGCGAGAACAGTGAAAACTGAGGAGGAATAATCGCGTTATTCCGACGAGGTTTGAACTGTTCGCAGCCGAAAAAGACCAAAATTCGAGTCATAAAGGATTTTTGAGATGAGCTCTAGAATCTTTCCGAAGGCTGGTGGAGTCTGGACCCCCGCCTTCGCGAGGGTGACGAGAAAGTCTATGCTACAGAAAATTCGCACGCAATCGATCGGTGTCTTTGATTCCGGTTTCGGCGGTCTTTCTATTTTGCGCGGAATAGTGCGAGAGTTGCCGGAATATGATTTTGTGTACCTGGGGGATACGGCGCGAGTGCCGTATGGGACGCGGTCGCCGGATACCGTCTTTGAATTCACCCGCCAGGCGGTGGAATTTTTGTTTGAGAAAAACTGCGGACTGGTAATTCTTGCCTGCAATACCGCCTCGAGCGACGCGCTTCGAAGAATTCAGCGAGAGTATCTTCCGAAACATTTTCCGGACAGAAATGTCCTCGGCGTGCTTATTCCGGCGGTTGAAGAAGCGGTGGCGAAAACTCGAAATAAAAAAGTCGGCGTTTTGGCGACTTCGGGAACCGTCGCTTCGGAAGCTTTCATTCGAGAATTTTCCAAGCTTGATCCGGAAATACAAGCGTTTCAAAATGCGTGTCCGCTCCTCGTGCCGCTCGTTGAGGCGGGAGAGGAAAACTCTCCGGCAACTGAATACTTTCTCAAAAAATATCTGAAGCTGCTCCTCGCGAAAAAAATAGACACACTCATCTTGGGATGCACACACTACGGCCTCCTTGAACCCACGATTCGAAATATTGTCGGGAAGAAAGTGCATATTCTCTCGGAATCGCGTATCATAGGAAGGAAGCTCCGAGACTATCTCGAGCGTCATCCGGAGCGAGAGCAGACGCTTCGGAAGGGGGGTGTGAGAGTATTCTACTCGACCGATATTACCGAAAATTTTTCAATACTCGGCAAGCGATTCTTCGGCAAGGCGATACAGGTGGAAAAGGTGGAGTTGCAGAATAAAGAATGGAGAATGAAGAATGAAGAATGATGCTTAAAACTTGAAACCTATGAACCAAGAAACAGTGCGAGTGCGGTTTGCGCCGTCGCCGACGGGGTATTTGCATGTGGGAGGACTTCGGACGGCTTTGTATAATTATTTGTTCGCCAAAAAGCATGGCGGAGTATTTGTTCTGCGCATTGAAGATACGGATCAGAAACGTCTCGTTCCGGATGCGACAGAGAAATTGCTTTCGACGATCGGAATATTTTTTGATTGGGATGAAGGGTTAAAAAAAATGAAAAATGAAAAATTAAAAATGAAAAGTTTTGGAGAACAGGGACCCTATATTCAATCAGAACGGTTGGAGATATATAAGAAATATGCGAACGAATTGGTGGAGAAAGGGAAGGCATACCCCTGTTTTTGTTCGTCTGAGAGGTTGGATATGGTGCGAAAAGAACAGGAATTGAGAAAAGAGCCGACACGCTATGACGGATACTGTCGAAATCTTCCGAGAGAAGAAGCGGAGAAGCGACTCTCCGTCGGCGAGCCGTCTGTAGTTCGTCTGCGTGTTGAGAGGGGGGAGGGAAATATCGTTTTTGATGACGCCGTGCGCGGGAAAGTTTCGTTTTCGCGGAAGACGGTTGATGATCAGGTGCTTGTGAAGTCCGACGGATTCCCGACGTATCATCTGGCGAATGTCGTTGATGATCATCTGATGGGCATTACGCACGTTATTCGAGGCGAAGAATGGTTGCCGTCGACGCCGAAACATATTCTCCTCTATGAAGCGTTTGGGTGGGAAATTCCGCAGTTTGCACATCTTCCGCTTCTCCTTAATCCCGATCGTTCCAAGCTCTCGAAGCGTCAGGGGGATGTCGCGGTCGAAGACTATCTCGCGAAGGGATATTTGCCGGAAGCGCTCCTCAACTTTGTGGCACTCTTGGGGTGGAATCCGGGGGAGGGGGAGACGCAGGAAATTTTTTCGCTCGATGAGCTTGTGAATATTTTTGATGTGGGGCATATCCACAAGGGTGGGGCGGTTTTTGATGTGAAAAAGCTTGATTGGCTCAATGCGGAATATATAAAGAACTTGTCTCCGGAAGCCCTTCTTGCAAAAGCGCACCCGTTTCTTCGGGAAAAAACTTGGTTTGAAACAGTTGATCCGGCGCGAAAGGAACTCGAATACGTGGAGCGAGTGCTCGGTATCGAGCAGGATCGGCTTCAAAAACTTTCCGATATTGGCGAATCGGTGAAGTTCCTTTTTATCGAACCGACGATTGATCCGACGCTTCTTCCTTGGAAAAAAAATACGCCGCAGGAAACTCTCGAGGCGCTCGAAACGATGCAAAGAACGCTGGAAAATATTTCGGAACACGAATGGACGCGAGTGGATCTCGAGAAAAAACTTCTTGATGCGGCGGGAGATCGGCGCGGCGACTTCCTGTGGCCGCTTCGGGTGACCCTTTCGGGCGAGAAACAATCGCCGCCACCCCACGAAATCGCCTGGGTCATTGGGAAAGAAGCGTCGATCCGGCGAATCGAAGTAGCGAGGACACTTCTTGGGGAGGTGGTATGATAGAATGGAGAATGTGGAATGAAGAATGAGGAAGAATAAGGCAAAAGAGAATGAGAGGAGTACAAAACAAAACAATTCAACATATTTCCTCGAAACTTTCCGTAGCAACCGGGTTGGTTTTTATTTTTTTATGTTCCTCTTTCTTTGCGGTAAACACTTCTCTTGCTGAAACGCTTACCTCGGATCAAGAAGCGGCGCTCAAAAAAGCACAGGAGGAGAAAGAGGATAAACTGGACGCGCTCAAAGACAAGATTAAGACGTATGAAAAGATCGTCAATTTGAAGGAGAAGGAAGAGAGTCAATTGGTTGCCGAGGCGAAGCGTCTCGACGTGCAGTCCAATGCGCTTGAAGGGGATATCACGGACAATGAACGGAATCTTGCCAATTTGGGTCAGGAAATAGAATCGCTTGAGTCGCGCATACGAGAGAAAGAGCGAGCAATTCGATCTCAGAAAGAAATTCTCTCAGAGATTCTGCGATCATACTACGATTCTCAAACGCGATCAGGAGAATGGGCGGCATTTCTGCTTGCTTCCTCGGGCGATGTTGAACAGGCGCTTTTCGGACGTGACCATCTCTTTGAATTTGGAAGCGGTATCCGAGAGGCACTTTCCGGCGTCGTACATCTCCGAGACACTCTCTTTCGCGAGCAAGATTTGGCGCGAGGAAAAAAAGTGGAAATTGAGAGTGTAAAGCTTCGCCTTGAACAGCAAAACGCCTACCTGGAGAGTTCCAAGCGAAAAAAAGAATCGCTTGCTCTGGCTGCCGCCGCGGAGCAGACCAAGTATGAAACCGTTATTTCCGACCTTGAAAGACAGCGGAAGGAAATTGAGGATGAAATCGAAGAGTTGGATGCCGCGCGCGCGGGAAAAATCGACCTGAGTTCGATACCGGGATTTGGTTCCGGCGTTTTGGGATACCCGGTCAAGGATCCTCGAAAGAGTCAAGGGTATGGAAAAACGACGTTTACCCGATGGTATACATTTCATAACGGTATTGATTTTGCCGATAGTATCGGGACACCGATTCTCTCCGCCGAAGATGGTAAGGTAGTGGCAACCGGTGACAATGGAAAATATGCCTACGGAAAATGGATTGCGATTGAGCACAAAAACGGGCTCACGACGCTCTATGGACACCTGAGCAAGCAACTTGTCTCGAAAGGGAAGAGTGTCGATCGAGGAGACAAAATCGGACTGATGGGAACAACCGGTTATTCAACGGGATCACACGTACACTTCTCTGTTTTTTCAAGCAATTCTTTCGAAGTTGTTGAGTCCAAAAAGATAAAAAATCTCCTGATCCCGACCTCTCATGGCGCCCATATCAACCCGGCAAAGTATCTCTGAATTTTTTCTCGTGTCTGTATGGACAAAAATATTTTTTTGTGATACTAAGAAAGGGGAGAGTTCCCTATTTTTTGTACCTTAACTTTGAAGAGGAGAGTGTAATGGCTATCGTGACAGTTCAAGGTTCAATCCCGAACCCTTCGTCGGATTGGCGTATTCCTCGGAGCATTGCACTTGCTTTGGCGTTGTTCATTGCCGGTTACCTCGTAGGGCTATATGTTTTTGGATTTGGACTGAACGGAAGGCTCCTATGCGGACTGGTGTTTTTCATTCTCTTCTGTTTCGGAATGGTGGAATATGTCCAGTTCTACGGGATTCGATCTGAAGCTGAAGAAGATTCTTCCGCGAATTCAAGCTCAAAAGGGGAGAATGCATAATGACGACCCTCGTTCGAGAAGACTTGAGTGAGACGCCCCTTTCAATCCTTGAAGAAAGAAGGGGAGTGGCACAAAAAGATGACGCACCGGATCCGGACACCAACGAAAGGATGGCAATAACGACATACGGATTCTACTCCGAGAGGGTTCACATCCTCTTTATTTCGAAAATACTCTTCTTGACACCCGATGTGTTCACGGAGGCTGATAAGGATGGAGATAAGAAAGAGTCTCGAAATGGTGGTCCCGAATTAATAATTCAGGATGCGTTTCACTCGATATGCGGAGGACAAAATTCGTGTAAGGTGGAGCATATCGGCTCATTTTACCGACTGTATGTTCCGGATATTGAAACCGCAAGGAAAATTGCTCGGAGAATTGAGGATGCGGTGTCCAATGATTCCGATTATGATGATATGGAGGGTTATCTGGAGGAGCCAAGAACGTCTCTCCTTGAGACTATCCTAGAGCATCCGTTACTCATTACGTCCGCTTTCTTGTTGACAGCGTGCGTTATAGCCTTCTTTGGATATGTCGCATAACTTACATTATGCGACAGTGTAAAGCAGTCTGAAAATATAAAAAGAGCCGGTCGACGAAAATCGTCACCGGCTTTTCTCTTACCCTTCCCTTTGGGGAAATCGGATATTACAACTCGAGACTTTCATGAATCCTCTTCATAAGCGGTTTCCAAACGGAGCCGCTTTTTTTGACGGACATCTCTCGCGCAATCGTGGCTTCTTTGGTGAGATATGCTTCGTAGTAGACGAGTCTCAAGGGTTGATAAGGTCTTGTGGATTCTACTTGTCCCCTATTGTGTTTTTCAAATCGCTTCTTGAGATCAGGTGTCGATCCCTTGTAGAACCAGTTTTTATTCTTCAAGCTTTGGAGTACGTAAAAGTAGTACATACAAGAATTTTCAGAGTAACATGGCAAACCACATGTGGAGTGGCTGGCCACGTCGCTCGCGAGCGACGGTGGCTGGCGCAGCGGGACACACTTCGAACTGGCTTCTCTCTCACCATCGTATCCAAACTGCTCGAAAGCGGCAAAAGTCTTGAAGTGATGCGCGAACGGATGGAGCGGGTCATGGCACAACAGTAGAACTTTCGACTTGGACATTTTCATCGAAAAGAAGCGTTCAACAGTAACAATTGTTGCACATATATCGGAAAATGCTAAGCTTTCTTCAGGAAAGCGCTGAAAATAAACCAGCCATTCACCAACCCTATGCAAACACACACCATCACCAGCACACAGAAGAAAGGCAAACTTGGCAACATCGGAACACTTCGACTTTTCACGAAGTATGACCCCAAGCTCGGCAATGAGACCCTCATTGAGAATTTCGTCAAAGAAGTCCCTCATTCAAAAGCAATAGGCTACGCCGGATTTACCAAGAAGGAACATCTCTTCGACAACCTCACGTATAACATTCCCGACTTCGAGAATGCTAATGTCCAACATCAGGCATTTAGTCTTTCGGAACCAGAATTGTTGCGCACCATAGAAGAAGCGCTTCGCCTTTGTCACAAAAACGTCGCCACTTCGCCAACCAATATTTTCCTTTTTCCGACATTTAGCGCTTTCGTCAAAGACAAGATGGGTGGTATTTCCGGTTACACTCCTTACAAAAATACTCTGCTTTTGTATGTTTCACCGCGGGAAACGGGGCGATGGAAAGAAGCACTTACCGAAACTATCTGTCACGAGTTCATGCACACCGTGATGGATAATCACTATGAACGAAGAAATCTCTTGGACGATCTCGTCTTTGAAGGAGTAGCCGAAAGTTTTGTTTCTTTCCTCTTTGGCGTAAAAGCGCATATGCCCTCGCAAGCAATTCCTCTCAAGGAAACGATCGCGTGGTATCAAAAACTCAAGAAACGATTTCGCAATACGAAACTCTATTACCCCGTCTTCTTGGAGGGAAAAGAATATCCTCTTTGGGCAGGCTATGCGATCGGCTACCAGATAATTGAGGCATACCGAAAGCAACATCCGGATATGTCATGGGACACCCTTGTCAAACTCACTCCCAAAGAAATTCACGAAGAAGCAGAATTTGGGAAATGAAAAGGGGTCTGATCAGTTATGACCAAACCCCTCGTTGAGACTAAAGCGCTTTAGTCTGTCGAACTGTTGCGATTAGCGTTGAATCGCGCTTGCCCGACAGCTGTTGGAACGCTGGCACGAACCGGAGCTACTGCTCCCCTTGCTCGATAGCGCTTCGTGCCCTCTACCCGAACGCCGCGGTTCAACCGTGACGCGCCATTCGAAGGATTGCCCCTTCGTGGCTTTTTCTGCTTGCATGGATCATCACCCCCTTTCGCAAGCTATGTGTAAAGATGCGGGAACCTGTTGAGTTCGTCGTAACGAATCGGATCGGAACAGAATCCCAAAGTCACGGGGACTTCGTAGATTCTTTGCATCCCGCACGGTTCTTCTCTATATCCGAAGCTTATCGGCACCAATCCTGTCACAAAAGTTTTCACTATGAACAGATTTGACTGGATACCATCCACATGCGGATTTTCAAGATCGACCGCCAAAACGTCCCTTCCCTGTTCCGCGAGACGCGCCAACAGCATTTCCCAGTGAGAGCAAGCGCCCTCGCCGACTTCGCTCACATCTTTCAAGAGCCGAGACTCCTTCAGAAAATCCGCTTGTCGGAAAAAAGCTTCTTGCTCGTACAACTTCCCGTGATCCTGCGTCATCCGCACATCTTCGGGAA
The DNA here is from genome assembly GCA_964550545.1 of uncultured Bdellovibrionales bacterium. GTDB lineage: Bacteria > Patescibacteriota > Minisyncoccia > Moranbacterales > UBA1568. The sequence goes on along the minus strand of CAZJZN010000007.1, from coordinate 15,321 downwards.
GCATCGGCTCGGAAGAGCCGAATGCCAAACGACAATACACCGCCGCTTCGACCTCCAGTAAAGCATGATTCAGTGCTTTGTCAATCTCAAAAGAACAACAGGCGGAGCATGTCGTGTAATGCAGGTCTTCGCTCTGCGCAAATACCAACACGACCGGAGCCAAGTCAAGCGTCACATCCTTGACGATCACTTCAAAGCCCGCTTCTTCCAACCTGCGAATACGACACCGAATATCATCCGGAAAACTACCGTCAGCGATCGTTGGCATCGCCAAACGATTGAGCCACACGATTATGAAAGCATCCCGCTCAATCAGTTCCAACACTCCTCGCCGAACCGCGCCGATCCTTGTGGGATACGCGGCCGCTCCGGAAGAATTCGCACTTGCACAGCGCGGATACTCCGGATAGTAGGGGAAGTAAATACCGTCAGCCAGAATGAAGCGGCTCTCACCCGTTACCACATCGGTCGCCTCCTTCCATTCGTAAACCCTTTCTTGTTCAAAGGGAAAGAACGGAAAACTCGGCGAACCATACTGATCAGGATGAAACGCCACTACGCTGTCCGGCGCTACCGCACCCGCGAGCGACCCAATGTCCGACTTCACGAGGTTATGTGGAAGACTGCACGCCGCCCACTCCTGCACCTCCGCAGTCGCTTTTTCATGCGCCACGAAAGGATCGGGGGAACGCCCGCATGACCACTCTTCACTTCCGCCGGAAGCTTTTGCCAACCGAGCGAACACGAGATTGAACGGCAACACATATCCATTTGCTTTTGGATATGCCCACCGAACCTCGAATCCGCATGGCAGATGGTGTCCATGATCATCGCCACCAGCAGAATCGCCAAATACCACAGTGGTCAATGGAACGAATTCCATCGGCAATCGTAATGCATCCCGCATCGGCTCTTCGAGAAAGCCGCCAATCTCTACTGTCGCAACACCACATTCCGTTGCTTCCAAAAGGATGTTTTGCGCGACATGCCCCGCTTCAAGCGGAACATAGAGGAGTGACCTGTTGCCATATTTCTCTTCCCCTACACTGAATGATCCGCTCACAATCATCACGCCGACCGCATTGCGCAAAACTAACGGGTTGGCGAAAGATTGATAGAGAGGCACCAAGTTTTCTGATACAAAACTCAATCCCACCGAACCATCCGCCGGAAATGCAACGTCGTACAGCCCGCTCCCAATGTTCTCATTCATGGGTTGCAAGAGGGCGAGGGACAATCGCAACGGATACAGCGCTCCTGCCGATGGAACAGTATGACGGTCAAAGCCCACTCCTGATTGAGACTCGGCAATAACTCCATACCCCGCCCACAGCATTTGAACAACACGCTCCATACTAATCACTTTCCCCGAAAAAGAACGTTCCGATTTCCGATTGGAAACCAATCGTTGGAAAGGATACTCCTTCACCGTGAAAAACGTATTTGATGGAAGGCTCCGTTGCCTCAAGCACGCTCGCTCGACCATCTCGGCGACCTGAATATCCGTCACCGCTTTCGAGAAGTGACTCGGATTTGAAACAAACGGCCAAACGAAACCGCTCAAGTTTGAGCTATCATACAGCACCCCTTTCTCATGCAGGTGTCGCAAGAAGCCCTCCAGTGTATCGCGATCCCACTTGGACTCAAGCAATTCCAGTACCATGTCCAAAGTTCTCTGACCATCGCAGGCTTCGAGAATATCTTTGATCAATGCTTCCGGAGCCTGAATACGAACCAGCTCTCGGGCCAAAGGAAAAACCGTTTCATTCTCCCCAATAACCGGAGCACCGAATATCATGGGACGAACATTCTTCTCTATAGCAGCCATTTTGCACCTCCAATAGGTGAATTGTTGAACATGAATTGTCAAGGAACCGAACGATGGACGATAACATGGGGATTGATATTGCGCAAGTGTGGGCGCATAGATTCTGGGCACGCTCCAGAATTTTAGGTATTGCTAATTTCCTATTTTTTATACGCCCTTATTCTTCTTCTCCGGTTTTGTCAGTATCGGAGAGCTCTGCAAACTTGGCTGTCATAGTAGGATTGCCGCGCGTGAGTCTTTTGATTGTCAGATAGTCCATCTTACTTTCGGCTGTTAATAAATGTTTATCCGATAAAGTAAGGGCGTCACGGACCATTTCTAGATCCTTTATAGCCTTATTTATCTGTTCTACTGCCTCAACGTGCTTCTTGCCGGCATACTTCATTGAGTTTAACCATCCAGCCTTCCAACTATTTACTTCGTCTTCAAACGTAGTAATATCAATATTTTGACTTTTCACTAAAGCAAGCTCCGCTTTATATTTTAGAGAGTTCATCGCCGCGTTGCGTAGCAGTGTGATAATTGGAATAAAAAATTGCGGGCGAACAACATACATTTTAGGGTATTTATGAGCAACATCAACAATTCCAGTGTTGTATAGCTCATTTTGCGATTCCAAAAGCGAAACAAGAACAGCGAATTCGCATTTCTTTTCAATGCGATCTTTGTCTAGTTCTCGCAAAAAGTCTTCATTTCGTTTTTTTGTTGCAGTTTCGTCGCCCTCATTTTTCATTTCAAACATGATAGAAATGATTTCATTGCCAGCCCCGTCGGTTTCGCGATAAATATAATCTCCTTTGCTTCCAGTCTTTGAATCGTTGTCCTTTTCGAAATAGGCGCATTGAAAAGCAGTCGCGCGAAGTTTGTTAAATTCCGTTTCGCAATGTTGTTCAAGTGTTTCCCCAATCATTTTGGTTGAAAGCTTGAGCTTCATATCTTTGTGAAAAGCGATCGCATCATCTTTCATTTTGATAATGTCGTCTTTGGTCTTGAGCTCAGATGAAAACTTTTCAATCAATGATTTTTCCGACAGTTGTTTTTCCGTTTCTTTACTTTTTAGATCATTAGTCAGATCATCGCGCTCTTTTTCAATCTTTTTGACAGCTTCGATAACACTAAGTTTTTTCTCTACCTCCGCTTTATCTATTTTTGATTTCATTTCGGCGAGTTCGGCTTCTTTCTTTGCCAATTGCTCCGCAAGACTGCGATCTTTTTCAGCTCTTAACTCCGATAGCTCTTTATCTTTTTTAGATTCGGCGAGTTTGACGGCGTTTTCTTTCTCTTTTTCGAGCATTTCGATACGCTCATGCAGTTCTTTTTCAAACTCACGATTGCGGACTTGCTTGAGGATATCGGCAAATTCCGCCTCGTCGACTTTGAAAGTTTTCCCGCAATGCGGACAGATGATTTCGTTCATATTGATGCTTTATATCTTGAATTCTTATTCGGAGTATTTCATAACTTTATTCAACAAAGCCAGTCAACAATATAATCAACAACGGCATCTCTATCGAAATCTCGATTGATCCAATCAGCATATTTTATTCTGCAGAACTGCCAACCAGCCGCCTCCAACACGCGCTGTCTTTCTTCATCACTTTCGACATAGATGCCATATTCTTCATCTAATTCGTCCTTGAAGTGCGTCGGTCCATCGCATTCGATGGCAAGGCGTTTCTCCGTCTTCAAATTACTCGCAACAAAATCAATCTTAAATCCACAACTCTCGACCTGATTTTGTATCTTATACCCACGCTTAAGTTTTGTTTTTAATAAATGGAAAAACTCTTCTTCAAAAAAGGAATCAAACGGCTTCAAATCGTCAGCGTTAAAAGTAATCTCGCCACTTTCTTGGACGTAGTCGAGGTATTTTTTGAGCCAAATCCCCGCCGGCATTTCTTGCGGAAGCAAGCTTGTGAAGCAGTGTACCTGTAATCTCGCTCGGGAAAAAGCCACATTCACACGTCCCTTATTTATATCTCCCCTGATATCGCCACCTTCGCCAGTAAGGGCAATATATCTATTCTTTTGCTTTGGATCACGGATAACAAAAGAGTAGATGATAATGTCTTTCTCGTCGCCTTGGATACCTTCGACGATGCTCACTTTGTAGTTTTCACTCTCTTCTTTGTATCCTTCTTTTTCAAAAAGTTCTCGGATATAACTCGCCTGAGCGTTGAAGAATGCCAAAATACCGATTGACTTTCTTTGATAGCGATCGTCATTGCGCAATTCTTTAAACAAGTTGAGTATTGCCTTTGCTTCCGCAACATTTACATTATCGGAAATCTCCTCACTCCAGTCGGATTGAACATGGTGAAGCAATAAAACACGATTTGTATCCTTGTAGGTCAGATAATTATTATTGAGTGGAATCAAATCCTTACCGTTCGGTTTATAGAAATACTGATTACTAAAATTTATAAGCTCCATTGGAGATCGATAGTGATAATGAAGCGTACGACACATAAATCCTCTGTTCTTAGCGATGTCTAGCACTGACTGAACTGCAGATCCAGTAGCTTTGATTTGATGTTCTTCTGGTATTTGGTAACGACGAGCCAACTCGTCGAAGACGCGATTAGATTTGAACATTATTGTACTGTCGCGCATCTGCTCGCTATCACCAACAAATATCGCATGTGACGAACGAAACATGACTGGCAAAGTATAAGCAACATTGCATTGGGATGCTTCATCCAAAATCACATAATCAAAAATACCCGATTCCAGAGGAATAATACGACTCGCATCATCCAATTCCATAATCCAAATGGGTATAAGGTCGAGTACTGCGTTGAAATTGTCGGGGTCTTTTCGGAGATTGTCGAAAGTTTTGAAAGCTTTTTTGGATTTACCAAAAGCACGAGCGAATTTGTTGATGATCTGTTTGATTGTTATCCCTTGCTTCCATTTTCCAAGAATGCTTTTGTTGATGATGTTTTGGATATACAAAGAGACGCGATCTTTTCGTTCTTGTTCGATACCCTTTAACGCTGAAGAAGTCCTGTTGATACTCTCCGTCTTGAATAGTCCCAATAGCTCCGACTTAATTTCTTGAGTTCTTAACACCCTATTTTTTACATCTTCCAAATTGTCAGCCGTTGAATCATCGATAAGACCTTCTAATAAAGCAAACTCCTTTTCTGAAACGCCGAAATTTTCCAGCCTTTCTTGAAGTTTTTTTTCAAGGTTCTCTAAATGTTGGACACTCTCATGATAGGAACAATGCGTATGCAAGGAACTCAAAAACTGTACTGCTTCATTTCGTGAAATATCCTTCTTTAGCTCTCCATCTATATAATCAACTATCTCTCTTGGAAGTTTGGTGCGAGCAGATCCAAGGCGGATATTTCGATAGAAGACATTCAAAGCCCGCCCGACACGGGAATGTCCATCGAATCCAGAATTAGCAATATCTTCCAGAATTTTCTTTATTGAAATTGCATATTCTTTTCCCTGTAAGTCCAAGTTTGAAAAAATACGGTCAAGATTTTCTTTTTCCACACTGCTGTTGTATTCATGGATAGCGTTGGAAAATGTTTCCATTTCTTGCTTCGTATTCTTGATTTCATCCCATCCTTCAGAAGAAAACTCTTTTGAAAAACTTTCAAAGTCATCGATTTCAATGGCGTACACCTTCAACTGTTCCAGTTCTTGATGCAATTTGTAAATTTTCCGTTGTGCGCCAATGGTCGAATTGAAAATCTTTACGTATTTTTCTTTCTGTGAAATTGTATGTTGAATATCTGGTTGTTCAAACACATCATCATTCCCCTCGATCAAGCGACCATTCCTGTTAAACTTATACCCGAGTCGATCGATATGAGAACCGAGTGCGCTCAGTTGCGGAGCGATGCCATCCATTTCATCCTCCTCACCTATTTGCGCAGAATTCGGATTAGGCAAATACCCGTATAAATACTTGACGTCCAACTTGTTGAGCTTGTCCTTAACCACTTTAAGAGCCTGTGCTTTCTGACTCACGAACAGCACTCGCTTTCCTGTGGCAGCCAGATGGCACAATATGTTGGATATGGTTTCAGATTTCCCTGTTCCAGGCGGTCCCTGAATAATTGCCGCTTTGTTGTTAAGAATCGAAAGTGTCGAAAGCTGATATTTATCATACAAAAATGGAAAGAATAACTCCTGTTCATAAGGAATGCTCGACTCAACATTAAGTTCTCCATCTTCCGTCCAACTTGTGAGAGCAGTATCAGCCAAAGCTTCCTCTGGCAATTGCGCCAATTTTGCAAGGTCTTCCGCGAGAAAATAGTTAGCCTTCGGGCTTAAAGAAATTTTGACATCCTCCAAAGAGAACGATTCCTCGTCAAAATGAGCATCTTTCAAGCGAAGTTGAGCCTTTATTTTGTGCCAAATTTCTCTAAAAACTTCTGTGTTTGAAATTGGCAACGTTAAAAGCCCGTTAATTTCATATTCTCCAAGTTCCTCTAAAAGCCGAAAATACAAGTCTTCTCCAAGAAGAGGTTCGAGAATACCGATATTTACCTGTATTTCCGTGTCAACAAAATAAACGAGATATTTTTTTGCCCCTGACTTGTCAAAGTCCGCTTCGATGCGTATTGGCAAAGTAAAGAGCGGGTATCGATCAATCTTTGCCTTCTGGTCTTCAGTTTGTACCACTTCCTCATTCTCGTCAGCAATCAGTACGTCGCCGTTTGTTTCTATGGGAATTTCTATTTCAAAATATCCGAAATTTAAAATTGTCTGCTTTGTGTAAGGATCGTTTCTGTACTTGCTGTGAACCTCATCTATATTCTTTGCAAGAGTTTTCTCTCTTTCGTATTTTTCTTTTAAGTCTTCCGGCACATCTTTCGGATCGTATTTATAGAAAGTATCCAGATTGATAAGCTCGGCGATACTTCCATCTTCTTCTCCATTCAACAAGCCGGCTAAGTTGAAAAAATCGGTCGGCAAAGTAATGGAATACTTTTTCTGACTCAATGCTGTCCGCTGTCGAGTCATTCGAACATAACCCAAACAATATTTTATGAAACTGGAAAGATTTTTTTGTTTTTCCATAGGCTATATGCTTCTTCTCAACAATTTTAATATATCGTCCCTCCGATACCGCCTATCCCCCCGCGTTCCAAACCGAATCGCTTTCAGAAATCCCTTGTTGTCCCAATTGCGAAGCGTATTCGGATGACAGTGGAGAATATCGCATGCCTCTTGAAGCGTCAGAATCTCTGATGCTTTTTCTTTTGGTTTGGATTGTCTTTTCATAGTTTTCAACTTACTATGAGTCTACAGTCATTTCCGTTTCCGGGCAAACTATGAAAAACACCACTCCGAAAATATCAAAAGCCCACTCCACCGACGAAGACATGCTCTTCCTCCTCCTCAAGCTCACCGACTTCCCGCGGAAAGAAAAACACTCCTTCGAATTCCAAAGTCTGAACGGGCAACGATCCGATTCCTCGTATGAGAGAATCATTCAAGCGCTCTTTGAAATACGGAAGAGAAACGAGGGATTGCTCATACGGAACTTAAAATTCGATCCTCATGCTCTCGGCAAAACTATGGAAGAACGCCTTTCCTTGCTCAATAGGTATCTCAAAAAAGCTCAACTGCTGTGGAAAATACAAGGCTACTCCAACATAGAGAGTATCATCAACAATGACTTTTCCGTGCGGGACATACGCGTCATTGCATATTCCCCAATTTCCGATCTGCACCATATTTTCCGTTGTTTGAATTTCAGAATCGATATCAAAGAATCGTGCCAGACCTTGCTTCTGCATTTTCTTGAAGACACGATCAGAAACTTCATCGATGGTCGGCTGGCAAGCGAAAGCGAAAATGTATGCACCTTTGCTCATCACAAGCGCGCCAGCTTCAAAACTATCCGTGACATTGTCGAAAAATGCGGTCGAGAGGTATTGCTCAAGAAATCAGATTTCGGATCGCATCTTCGCTTCGCCGACTTTGTCGTGGCGCTCCATACGCTCGGGTACCTTGAGATAGTAGACGTGCCCTTTGCAGAAGGGACAGGGTTTTCGTTCAAGGTGCACATCAAAGAAAAGCTCCTCGATGAAGCAAAAAGCTATCAGGAAAACAACGAGGCAAAGAAAGAAATCGTCCCGCTCGATATTCCGCCCAAAACAAACTGGGAAGATATCGAGATACGCTTTCTTAATGGGGATGACATTAAAGTGCTGGCTCATGGAAAGTTCATCGAAACCGTGAGCAGTGAGGGCTTGGGATGCGTCAATTCCAAAAATGGGAGTCCGGATAAGCAGTGGAGCCTTTTGCAAAAGTTGTCCACCGATGAAGGAAAACTCGATATTATCATAGGCAGGGATATAAAAAGCATGAGGGAGAATGAGAAGATGAGAAAACAAAAAGAAATCCTCTCTCGACGACTCAAGAAATTGTTCGAGATTGAGAGTGATCCGATTCCTTTCGATGAAGTGAGAAAAATCTACATGACACGCTTCAAGATACTACCGGAGGGAGACCTTCGAGGAGACGGGGAAATCTTCGGCATTACCGATACTCTCTTTCCTTAACGTCTTAATTCCTTGGCGGAAAATTCCGGCTGAAAATTCAAGTACTTCTGAAAAAAAGATGCCTTAAACAAGGCATCTTTTGTTTTTGCGTGAAAATTCACAGTAGAGGGTAGAAACAGTAACTCTACCCTATGCCACGATACTCCCCCCAACTCATCGCCGAGTGCCAGCGCGTCATCTCGAAGCGTGCCGGCTTTGATATTACCGAGAAACAGGCAGAGCTCTGCCTCGATCGACTGGCACAACTTGGCGACGTTGCTCTCCGCATCTTCGAGGCGGAACAGAAAGGAGGTGGTGATCATGGATAGTGTCCACGAAGCACCCGATACATCACAGGAAGAGCGTCTCCTTCGCGCTCAAAAGATATTCCAAGAAGTGTCTGGACGAAGTATAAGCAAGAAAGAAACAGAAGTGATTCTCAAGAAGCTGGATATGATCGGGTTTGCCATGGGGAAGGCTATGGAAATGCAGGCGCGCAAAAGCATAATCTCTAAAAAATAACTGCTATGGAAGGCCTCAAAATAGATGCATCAAAATACTTGAATCACGCTATACGCAACTCACCGGACAAGTGGAAAATAAAGGGTTTTGCGATGCTCCCAACCGCTCTCCTCATGAATGAAGAGGTAAGTAGATGCGCCTTACTCGTGTACTGGGTATTTGCGATGCATACCTTTAAGGGGAAACAGTACTGTTTCCCCTCGTTGAATACGATTGCAAAAGAGGCTCACTGTTCGAAGGGCACTGCTATCAAAGCGACAAAAGAATTGGAGCGCCTTGGCTATGTACGAGCGAATCGGGAAAAAGGAAAAAAGGAGAAAACAAATCAGTACTATCTTATAAATGGCATTCCATAGCAGAGTACAGAAACTGAACCCTTACTGGTTCAAAATTTGCACCGATAGAGGTGCAATGGTTGTACCCAAAGAAGAGAAAGGAAGAAGAAAAAAGGAACAATATGAGAAAACGATTGTCTGAAAACGAAAACGGGAACGGGGATCGGGAAAATGCGGAACGAACGAACTCCTCTTCCTTTCTTCATTTTTCAGGATTCGAAATCGGGAACGGATCGTTGGCAGGTATGGGTGGTTATTCAGGGGTGAGCATGTTTTCCGCCCGGTGCTCGCTTCCCCGCGGGCAACGAGGCACGAACGGAAAACGATGCGCGAAACAGAAACGAGGCGCAGATGAATGAGCCATGTAAGAACGACGTACCCGCTCCCGCGCCCAATGAATGAAAGTCCTTCTTTATGCTTCAATCTGTCCGTCCAAAACGCGGGCGAGCGCGCGAGCCACAGCGAGGCGCGCGAGAAAGAATGACATGGAGACCCAAAGAGTTCCTCACAGCGCCCCGAGTATGCCCTCGGGGCACCCCTTAAAACCTTCGATGGCACGTTATCCCCGCTCCCGCTTTTCGGGCGAGGCAATGAAGCGTCCCGAGTACTCTCGGGATTCCTCTTTGAACCCGTACCCCGCCGCGTCCCGGAGCAGTTCGGTACTCCGAGTTGCGATTGGGGGGCAAAGACGGAGAGGAGAATGTACTCATTGGGTGAATCCGTCTTTGAGCACCCTGATGGAGCGCCCGCCTCCCCCACGAATAAATGAGTTCTCCTGTCCTTATCGGGGTACGCCGGGGTGGAGGGGGTTTGGGGGAGGCGGGGCGGCTCGGGGTGCGACCCCCACGGGGTCGATGGCGACACCCCGAGGACGGCGAGGGGTGACGGCATCGTAGCGGCGAGTCTGTTTCAGTGCCCCGATTATGCCATCGGGGCTCAACTTCCCCGTACCCGTATGAAACGCGCGAATCCGAAGAGACTGTATCAACTGCGAACCCGTATCGTTCGCCCGAGGTGATTTGCGTGCGGTAGTCCGCACACCGTTTCCCTGTACCGACAAGGAACGTTTTGACTTGAAACGAAGGAAAGCGTCTGCTACATTGGAAATGGACACAAATCGATATTTTGGAGCAGAAACGATCGCTTTTTTGCGTTCGCTTCAGTGAAAGGACGACTTTTGCTACAGCTCCGAAAGGATTTGTGTCCAAGCAAGGTCGTCCTTTTGTTTTTCCAGCGTAATCTTTTTGCAACACGCCTATGAGGTTCATCATCTACGCTCGGAAATCTTCCGAAAGCGAAGACCGTCAGGCTCTGTCGATCCAATCGCAAATTATCGAGATGCAGGAGACTGCGCGACGCGAAAACGTGCACATTGTAAAGATTTTCCAAGAATCGAAATCGGCAAAAGCGCCGGGGCGTCCGGTGTTTGCCGAGATGATCGACTTCATCAAGAAAGGCAAGGCGGAAGGAATACTCTGCTGGAAGATTGATCGCCTCGCGAGGAATCCTGTCGATGAAGGCATCCTCAAATGGATGCTCCAAAATAGCGTGATTCAGCAGATCAAAACGTTTGAACGCGATTACAACCCCGAAGACAACGTCGTCCTCGCGAGCATTGAGTTTTCCATGGCGAATCAGTATATTCGAGACTTGAGCCGAAATGTAAAGCGAGGGTTGGCGGAACGCGTGCGCCGAGGCGAATACCCGGCGGCTCCCCCGCTTGGGTATGTACGCAATTACAAAACGCGTCATATGGCTCCCGATATGGAAGTTGCTCCTTTCATCAAAAAAGCTTTCACCTTGTACGCCGAAGGGCACTGGACTGTTGAAACAATCGCAAAGAAGCTCTATGGGGACGGCTTCCGTTCTCGTTTACACAACAAGGTGGGAAAAAGCACGATATACCGCATTCTCACCAACCCGATCTATACGGGGCAGTTCAAATGGAAGGGAGAGCCGTATCAGGGCGTTCATGATCCGATTGTATCCCATGCTCTCTTCGACAAAGTGGGAAACCTGCTCAATCCGAGGCAACACCTCAAGTTGGTCCAAAACAAGCGGATATTCACCTATCGAGGCTTTCTTGTCTGCGGAGAGTGCGGACTCAAAGTCACTGCCGAGACCCAGAAAGGACACGTCTACTACCGATGCACCAAATCGAAAGGAACGCATCAGTGTTCGCAACGCTACACGCGAGAGGAAGACATAGAAAACATTCTTGGAGAAGAGCTGGAGAGCATACACTTCGACGAGGATATTCTTGATCTGATTGTGAAAGCATCAAAAGAAAGACTGAAAGAGAAAGAAAAGCTCGGAGAAGAAACAAAGACGAGACTGGCGCATTTGCTCGATACGGTCAAAAAACGGAAAAGTTCTCTGGTCGAAAAGTTTATCGACAACGCCATTTCGAAAGAGATTTACGATGAGAAGTTCTCGGAGATCTTTACGGAAGAAGCCTCTCTTGCGGAGAGAATCGGCAATGTGAAAAGCGCGGATATGAATCTGGCACAGGGTATCGAGACGGCGGTGCGGTTTGTGAAGACAGCGAATAATCTCTTCAATCGGGGCACTCCAGAGACAAAGCGCGAGGTGATCGAAATCTTATCTTCGAACATTGGAATTAAAGACCGAGAAATCGCTTCCTTTAGCCTCAATGAACCATTCACGTGGCTTCGAGAAGACGTGGAAAGCATAGAAGCGAAAATAGGTGCCTTCGAACCGAAAAAAGAGGCGATTGATGGCGGAGATAAAACAAAAACAGAAGCGAGTGCCTCTGTGCGTTCTAGAGTGCTGGGGTGCTAGGATTCGAACCTAGGATCATGGGACCAGAACCCATTGCCTTACCGCTTGGCTACACCCCATTGTAACTGTAAAAATGTAAAAACGGGGAAGAAAAAACACCCCGAAATCTTCCAGGAGGATAGCGCAAAAACGAGGAAAAATCAAGGTGTTGCTGTCGAGAGGGCGTCCTTTGGGGTGCTTCTCCCCTCCTCTTATACCTTGAGGTATCTCCGAACGGCGAGGAAGCCGCTTATCGCACCGATAGAGATGCCGAGAGTGAAGAGTACGAGGGAGAGAGAGATGATATTTGAGAGGAATGATCCCATAAGTCCGGCTCCTTCAACCATACCTCTCGTGAAAGGATTTATTCGCTGAAATGCGATATACGCATAGAGGAAGACCACTGAAGTGATAGCGGCGATTCCTCCATAGAGCATACCCTCGATAACTGAGGGAGTGCGAAGAGAAAGGTTGGAGGCGCCGACAAGTCGCATAATTTCGAAATCTTCACGACGGGTAAACATCGTGAGTCGAATGGTGTTAAATGTCACCAGGAATGCGATGAGAAGGAAAAGTACACCGAGTATGCTTCCCTGTCGAATCACCTCTTTTTGAAGGGTTGTGAGTTGACTGATGACGGATTCGTTTTCGCGGTAGTTGATCCGAAATATATCCTCTTTGAATGAGGCCGTCTCGAGTGAATGGTTGATGGTTCTGTAGTGCTTGGGATCGGTTGCCTTTATGGAAAGCGAGGCGAAAAGCGGGTTCCCGCCGATTTCTTCGAGAGCTTGTTCAATGATTTCTTTGTTGCCGCTTGCTTCACTTCGGGCGCGGAATTTCTCGAGCGCCTGCTCCTCAGATGTATAGGAAACATCCTGTATCTCGCGATATTTTTCGAGTTCCTTTTTGATGGCGAGGATGCGCTCTTCGCTCACGCTTGCTTCAAAAGAAACCGTGATATCCATTTTTTCCTCGAGTCCTTGGAGGATGGATCGGGTAGCAATCGCTTCCACTCCCGCAAGTCCGATCACAAAAAGAGCGAGCGAGATGGTGAGTATTGCCGAGACGGCGAGCCAGCCGCTTCGCACAAAACTTCTCCCGCCCTCGCGGATTGCTCGAATAAGTTTTATTCCTTTTGGCATAGAGAAATAGAATGGAGAATGTTGAATGGCGAATGTTTTGAAGAGCGAGTTACATGAGAAATCAATCTCTATTCTTCATTCCCCATTCTCCACTCATCTTTTATACGACGTACTTTCCTTCTTGTTCGTCGCGAACGACGGTTCCATTCGCGAGCGTGACAACGCGTTTTTTGAGACTGTCGACAATGGGCTTGTTGTGGGTTGCAAGGAGGACGGTCGTCCCCATACTGTTTATCTCTATAAGGAGGCGAATGATATCTTGAGCGGAAGCGGGATCGAGGTTTCCGGTCGGCTCGTCGGCAATGAGGACGGATGGGCGATGTATGAGCGCGCGCGCCAAAGAAACACGCTGTTGTTCGCCTCCGGAAAGCTGTTTTGGATACTTATCGGCTTTATCGAGAAGTCGAACAATCTCCAGAATTTGCGGGACCTCCTCGCGAATTTCAGGAGTGGTTTTTCCGGCGACTTCGAGCGCGTAAGCGATATTTTCAAAAACGGTTCGCTGAGAAAGGAGTTTGAAGTCCTGAAACACGGTTCCAAAATTTCGTCGATAGTATGGAAGGAGTCGCCGTTTGATACTGCTCACCGCCCGATCGCCGAAAAATATTTCTCCCGCCGTCGGTTCTTCCTCGGCATAGATAAGTTTGAGGAGCGTCGACTTCCCCGCCCCGCTCGTACCCACGATCGACACGAACTCGCCCGGCTCGATAACCAGGCTCACATCTTTGAGGACGAGCACGTCTCCGGGATATATTTTGGCGACATTTTCGAAGCGAATCATAGAGTACAGAGAATGGGGAATGAAGAATGGAGAATACGGAATGAAATGTATGGAAGAGTAAAGAAAAATAGTACACCCGCATTTCTCTATTCGCCATTCGACATTCTACATTCTGAGAAATGCTTCCATAAATTCATCGAGCTTACCGTCGAGCACATCCTGTGTTTGCGGCGTTTCATATTTGGTTCGGTGATCTTTGACAAGCGTATAGGGGTGGAGGACGTAGGAACGAATCTGACTTCCGAAATCGGCGCTTTTTTGTTCGCCGCGGAGGGCTCGTTTCTCATCCTCTTCGGATTGGAGGCGCATCTGTTCGAGCTTCGCGCGGAGCATGGTCATGGCGGTTTCTTTGTTTTGGAGTTGGGAACGTTCTGTCTGGCAGGCAACAACAATTCCAGTCGGAATATGTCGTATACGAACGGCAGTTTCAGTTTTGTTGACATTTTGTCCGCCCGCACCCGATGAGCGATACGTGCCCACATCGAGATCCTCGGACTTTATTTCGACCCCTTCTTTCGCGGAGAGTACCGGCAAAATTTCTACCGATGCAAAGGATGTCTGTCGCAAATGATCCGCATTGAAGGGCGAGAGTCTGACAAGTCGGTGCGTGCCCATTTCGCTCCGCAAATAGCCGTAGGCATACGCGCCGGAAATCTCAATCGAAACGCTCTTGATACCCGCCTCCCCTCCCCTTGATTCTTCGAGAACCTGCGTCTTGAATCCGCGCCGTTCGCTCCAGCGGAGATACATCCGCAGGAGCATTTCCGCCCAATCTTGCGCGTCCACTCCTCCGGCGCCACTCTTTATGGTAAGAATCGCGTCATGACTATCGTACTTTCCGCCAAGAAGGGTTCGAAATTCGAGCGATTCGATTTCCTCCGTAACACGAGCATGCTGTGCCTCCACTTCCTTTGCCTCCTCCCCTTCGAGTTCGAGATCGGAAAGCTCTCGAATGTCCTTGAGCTCTTTCTCGAGCCGTTCAAACATAGCTACCTCTCCGCGAAGCGTCTCGAGCTCTTTCATTACGCGTCCGGCCTCCTGGGTATCATTCCAGAAGTTTTCCGCGCGAGAAAGCGTATCGAGTTCGTCGATGCGAGAGTGTTTTCCGGGAACGTCAAAGAGAGTCCCGCAGGTGCAGGAGTTTACGGGTAAGCGTCTCAATCGAATTCAGAATGTCGTTCATATGAATATGGTATCACAAAAATATTAAAAACGAAAACACTCCCGAGTAGCGGAGTGTTTATGGAGCCACCTTGCGGGATCGAACCGCAGACCTGCACGTTACGAGTGTGCCGCTCTACCAACTGAGCTAAGGTGGCTTTTCTCACAAGTACAAGACAAAGTGTATGGGAAATGCCACTAAAAATCAAGCATTCATTGTTGCATCATCTATTCGCTGCTTTGTTTCTTCCGGAGAAAC
>CAZJZN010000006.1:13038-29827 GCA_964550545.1 uncultured Bdellovibrionales bacterium | reverse complement strand
CTTCAACTTCTTCCGGCTACTCCGTAATCACGGCGAGGATGTCTTCGTTTTTTACGATCGCATATTCGGCGCCGGAAACCTTGATATCCGTACCGCCGTAGCGAGTATAGATGATCTGCTGTCCCGGCTTCACCTTGATCTTGTCACTCTCTCCGACCGCAATCACCTTCCCCTGTTTTGAGGAACGATCTTCAGATGCGTTTTCGGGAAGGTAAATTCCGGAATCGGTTTTCTTTTCGGGCTTCTCGATCGATACCAATACGTTTTCGCCAAGAGGCGCTATGTTTACTTTCTTCATAGACCATTCACTTAAGGAATTACGCTCGTGGTTCTATTCTAGAAAAGAAGTTAGCACTCGTCAAGTGAGAGTGCCAAAACAGTACCGAGCACCTACAGCGTCACTCCAATATCCTGCTCTTTCTCCCCGCGAAGAATACGGAACACAACCGTATTCCCCTTCTCAAAATTTCCAACGGCGACGGAAAGCGGATTATCGAGATTTATTTCCTTGCCATCGACGGCGACAACGATATCGCCCACTCGGAGACCCGCCTTTTCCGCCGGCGATCCCGAAAAAACCGCGAGTCCTTGCTTCCCTGACGGGGTAAAGATGAGCGCGCCACGATCCCGACCAATGCCGTGCGCCACCGCGTACGCCTTCGTAATCGAAAGAAATGAAACGCCGAGAAAGGGACGAGACAGAAGCGTGCCGCGAACTTTTCGTTCAAGCGATTCCTTTACGGCAACGGAAGGAAGCAGGAAGGACTCAACCTTGCCATCTCGCAAGGAGTTCCCGACGATACCAACGAGTTTCCCCTGATAATCAACTGCCGGGCCGCCGACATAGGGTTCAAGCGTTGCCGCGTCAACCGTAAACACTCCCTCCCACCGCTCCGACGAGGCAACGACCCCTCCGGCAATATTAAAGGTCTTATCGGCATTCCCGAGAAGTCCGGTCGAGTAGCGATTACGATATTCTTCAGATGTGTTCGCGATGAGAATAAGCTTCTCTCCGGCATGAACACTCTCCGGATCGGCAAAAGATATGGCGGGAAGGTTTTCAGGAGAAACCTTGAGAAATGAAATTCCCGTAAGTGCGTCCGTTCCCGAAAACTCCGCCGAATAACTCGCTCCATTGTAGAGAAAAACCGTATAGGATGCGCCCTCCAGAATCGCCTTATGGAAGGTGGCGATCAGCCCATCGTTGGTCACGAGAACACCGCTTCCTTGAAGCATATCTTGTTGATCAGACGATGGTTCTCCTACCTTCCCGATTTCCGAACCCACTCGTTTTACAGAAAGAATATTCACCACCGAAGGCGAGGCGGAAGCGGCAATAGTAGTCACGGAATCATCTTCTCGGATAATCACTTGCTCGGTTTTGTTGATAATAACGGTATTTTCCGAAGCTTTCCGGAAAATTTCCCATCGAGAAAAGAAGCTGTCCGCCGCAATATTTGGCAGAAGCACTCGATCTGTCATTACCCCGGAAATTCCTCCTATTCCGGCGATTATCACAATCAAGAGAAGTCGTCCAAAAAAAAATTTTGAAAAAAGTTTCATATACAAGAAACACAAGAAAAGATCAGGCTATACATACCGTTGTCATTATACCACCGGAAGCCAAACCGAACTCAAAAGTACCATACTGAGAAGAAAAAACAAAAACACCAGAGAAGCCGCAACTCTCCTTCCCGAAACCGAACCGGAAGAAAATCGAGTGATCATATCCCAAGGAATCGAGAGAAGAATAAGTACCAATACTCCGGCAGTGAGATATCCGAACGGCCAAAAACTCGCTACCCACCCGATTTCCGCAGCACACAGAGAAAAAAAGAGGGAAAAAAACCAAAAGCGTTTCGGCTGTTCCGGAAAAAACCGCGAGAACACCTGGAGCCCAACCAAAAACGTACCCACTCCATAAGAAATCATCAGTGTAACCTCCGTAAAATTCCGAAAATTAAGGAATACCCCATAGAGAGCGCTAAAGAAAAAAAAGAGCGTCGTCATAGAGACGAGTGCCACCATACTCCGTGCCGTACTATCTCTTGAATAGTGTCGGAGCCGATATATCCCCAGTATCGATACGTAGAAGACGATCGAACCCAGCACAATGAAAATATGTCTTTGTTGTGGGGAACTAATGAAGAAGAGGAGTACGATCGTCGAAAGCGAGAAAAATGTTGGAATAATCGCCGAGACAAGTGTTCCCCCAAACCGTCGAGATACCCACAAAATTCCACCCAGGAGAACGATTGAAAATGCCGGAGACCCTATCGGCGTCGCCGCAATCGCTTCGAGCAATCCCCAGAAGACGAGAGCGAACACAAATATGGAGGCATGGAAGAGCATACAATAAGGAAACGAAAAAGGAGCCTTCCCAGCTTACTCTCTTTCGCACTCCCCTTCAAGGGTCATTTCATCTCTGTCACTCATCCTGAAAAACAATTGGTATCCCGCAGTGCATATTCTCACTTCCGTTCTTCAAGCGATACCTTTACTTCCCGAGTATCGCCCTTCCGCCAAAATTTCAATGTAATCGTATCGCCCGCGCGCTTGGCGCCAATGATGTCACCAAGTTGATTTTCTTCGGTGATTTTTATGCCATCGATTTCAAGAAGGATATCATTTTCAACGATACCCGCCTTGTCTGCCGGAGATCCGGGAACAACCGCAAGATCCGTCATTTTTTGCCCACGGACAACCAGCGCGCCATATTCAAACGGAAGATTGTTTTCTTTCTGAATGTCCGGCGTGATAATCGCATAACGAACGCCCAAGAACGGCGCGGAAATTTTTCCCGTTTCCTTGGCTTCCTTGAGCGCGCTCTTGATACTGTTGACCGGTATCGCAAACCCTATATTTTGCGCTCCCTGAGCCATAGCGACATTGACACCGATAACCTTTCCCGAGAGATCAAGGAGTGGTCCTCCGGAATTCCCCGGGTTGATCGCGGCATCCGTCTGGATAATACCCGAGAGCCGTTCCGAACTTCCAAATCCGGAACCTGCGACAAGATTTCGTTTCAACCCCGATACAATACCGCGACTCACCGTATTGGAAAATTCCCCGAGAGAGTTTCCGATTGCAACCGCCGTTTGCCCCACTTTTACTCCATCAGAATCGCCAAATTCAAGAGCCGGAAATCCTTCGCCATCCACCTTGAGAATCGCGATATCCTGCACCGGATCACGAGCGACAATACGCGCCGAGTACTCCTTCTTGTCACTCATAATAATCGTGTAGTCCGCCTCCGTTTCATCCACGACGTGTCGATTGGTCACAATTGTTCCGTCGGACGACACAAAAAATCCGGATCCTTCGCCAACGGTTTGTCGCTCCGTTTCTCCCGTATCATAATTTTGTTCGGAAAACGGATCACGAAAGAAAAATGGGAACCCGGGACTTTCAAAAAGACTTCGGTATTTCGGCACGTCTTTGGTAATCACAATGCTCACAACCGCTTTGTTGCTTTTTTCAATAAGATCGATAAGAAGCGCCTCTTCCGAAGAAACCGCCAAAGGAAGAGAACCGTCCCTATTATTCTCCTTCATATTATTGGAAGCTTCCCGAAAGAATGACGGGAGCGGGAGCTTTAGGTCATGTGCCAACTGCGGACCGACCCACCAGCCGAGAATGCCACCCAAGAGTCCAAAAAGAAAGCTGAGAAGCACCATTGATCCGCCTCGACGGTGCGTTCGTCGAGCGAGAGAGGTCTCTTTTTTTTCCGGCATATCGGGAAGAAGTGTTTCCATAGGAGTATTAAAAAAATAACGCTTGAAAATCATTTCAAAAAATAAGTGATGGGTCTCCTTCCGATCGCTCAAGTGCCCGATCTTCAAAAGCGCGAAGCGCCTCATCGCGAAAGACAACGGAACCCATCTCTTTATCCCAAGAATATCGACGAGACAGTATCCATACCGGCGCCTCGGATTTCCTCAGAGAAAGCCACTCCGAAAATGCCGGCTTCCGAACAAAGACCTGCTTCAAATGAACCGTCTCATCATCATGAGCGCCTTTTCTCTCGGAAACGATCAGGATATGATATCCGAGCGAGCTTTCAATGAGCGGACCCACATCACCAACCCGCTGTTCCCTTGACGCTTTTTGAAGTTCCGGAAGAAGCGTCTCAACGGAAATCCATCCCATATCTCCATCTTTTTCTTTCGACGATCCATCGGAAAATGTCCGAACGACCTGTTCAAAAGACATCCCGTCCCGCAAAGATTGTACGGCTTTTTTGGAAATTTCTTGCGCAGGAGAATTGTCGCGTTCCTTCTCAAAAATCGCCTCAAGCGCTTCGCGATAGAGCGACGGCCGAACAACTCGTTCTTCGAATTCCGCAATCCCCCATCCATACGACGCACGCAATTTTCGTTCGAGCGTCTCACGACTCCCGGAATCTTTTTGGATCGCCTCTTCGACACGGGCGCTTACCTCCCTTTCCGAAAACGAAATACCTCGATCCTTGGCAAGCGCCACTACCAAGCGGTCTTCCAGAAGTTTATTCAAGATATCCTTCTCGCGAATGAGGAGACGGTTCTTTCCTTCGGGTGTCTCAAAATCGATACGCATTCCCCGATGCGAAAATTCTTCCGCCTGCGACTCATAAAAACGACGAAGTGATTCCCTGTCACGATCAAGTTCTCCATAAGTAATACAATTTCCATCAACAAGAACCATGGGAATTGGAAAAAAACTCCGCACCATAATGCCAAAGGCGTTGTCGGGACGAAAGACGACTAGCGTCCAAAGGAGAGCGATGCTCACTCCCCCGACAATGACGGTCCCCGCCAGAATCGTGAACATTCGAAACGTTCTCTTTCGAGGAGCGTCCGACGATGTTTCCGGTGATTGAGGTGGGGTTTCAACTGTTTCCATAGTATTTACTTCAGGGGACGGACCTATCATATCTCCTTTTCCGTCTTGCGATCAAAAAAGAGGTTCCACCATTTCTGATAATTCGGCTCTCGCTCTTCGGATACCCCGAAGACAAAGGGCTCCGAAGCATTTTCTTCTCTGTTTCCGAAAGAGTGTGCCGAGGAAGAGGTTGGGCGTTCACGAATAAACACAACCTTTTCCCCGGACTTCCGATATTCGAGCACTCTTTTCGCTTCCTGTTCACGAAAACTATCGGATTGAAGATATTCGATTCGGTCGCGAAGTTTCCGATTTTCCTGATCAACACGACTCGCTTCTTCTTCGAGGAGACGTATCTCTTCGGAAATTCGTTTATTCCTCGATGACTCTTCGTACGCGCGATAGCCAGCAAAAACACCGACGCCGATACCGAGCGCCACCAACACAAACGACGATCCGGCAAAAAACAATTTTCGCATGAGCCTCTTTTTATCGGGAAGTAAATATCGGAAGCACCAAAAAGAAAATCATTGAGATCACCGCCAGGATGGAAACAACCACCCATGCGGCGTAAATCCTTCGATATCGCTTCTTGAATTGCGTCATAAGAAAATCTTAAAAAACCAAGCTCGAAAAGTATACCAAAAATCAAGCGAAAAATGAATGCCCTTCGGTATCCGGTTAACTTTCGCTTCCGATCCGCTCCGATGAAAGAATCTTTCGAACTTCACCCAAATCGATAGCATCCTTGACCCGCTTAAACGGTTTCGGCGCGATATGACGAATCTGACCCAGAGAGAGCGGCGCCTCCCGAGGGGCATAGGCCTTCGGTTCAAATGTTGCGGTTTTGGGAACAAGACCATGATCATTTGAGTACGGAGACTCGCCAGGAGAAGCGCTGCGTATCGATTGATCGAGATCTTCGCCGCGCGTCCGCGCTACAGTCTTCTGAAAATGTCGAAAGTGCTCTCGACAAAACGTTGGTCGTTTTCCATCCGGTTTGAAGGGCACCTCTATTTTCTCTCCGCACACCGCACACGTCGCGGAATATACCACTCGATCCTCGGGAAAATCGCGACGCGCTCCGTCACGAGGAGAATGGTCGGTATATCGAAAAGGAACGGGGTGTTCCGATACCGGAAACTCATTTACAGAAGAACGATCGGGCGACATACTCTGCGTTACGGAAAGATCATGCAAATGACGGGCGTCACCTGGAATTGAAGTGCTCTCGCGATGGGGCGAAAACGACTGTTGCGGTAAACGAGGCGATGAGAGTGGTGTTCCCGAAGAGATATTTTCGCTTGAGGTATGCGCGCGCGACGGATACTCTCGGCGCGGCGACGGCACGGGGTTGGGAATCGAATGTTCCGCGAGCGTCTCTTCGGCGCGCGACCGCATACGCTCTTCAAAAATACGTTTCTCTTCTTCCGTCAGCATCCCCGTCCATCGACGGATTTTATCCTCGACATCCTGCTTCTTGGTCGCATACCGCTCTCGTGAAATACGAATCACCTTTTCGGCATTCTCCTCGCTTTCCGGAAGTTGAATGGGCGGAAGCGTTGTCGCACTGAAAGCGTCTCCGGCAATACCGTCAATCATGAGTTTCAAGTAAATATGATATTTCTCGAGATTGACAATATCCGTCGCCAAGAAGATGGGAGAAAACTCTTTCTCGAGAAATTCGGCGTCCGTCGCGCCAACTCTGAAACTCAAAATCGATCCGGCGTTTCCAAAGATAGCATCGCGTACCTTCTCATCAAGCTGGAGAATATATTGATTCGCCAAAACGAGATTCAGTCGGTATTTTCGCGCCTCGGAGAGAATATTGGCAAAAGATTCGGTAGCGAAGTTTTGGAACTCGTCCACATAGAGATAGAAATCTTTGCGATCCTCCTCCGGCGTATCGACGCGTCCCATCGCGGCGAGCTGAATTTTGGTAATCATCATAGCGCCGATAAGCGCGCTGTTATCTTCACCGATCCTGCCTTTTGAAAGATTCATAATGAGAATCTTTCGATTGTCCATAATATCGCGCACATCGAACGAAGAAACCGTCTGTCCCACGATGTTTCGAATGAGTGAACTCGAAAGAAACTGTCCGACCTTGTTTTGGATCGGCGCGATCACTTCCTGGAGCACGCGATCATTCCACTTGGTATATTCGTCGACCCAAAACGACTTCACAACCGGATCCGTCACTTTTTCAACGACACGCTTCCGGTACTCCTTGTCAACGAGAAGTCGCATCACTCCGAGAAGTGTTGAGCCGGGATACTCAAGAAGCGCCAGAATGGCGTTTCGCAAAATATACTCGAGGCGCGGTCCCCATGAATCCGCCCAGATCTTTTTGAAGACACCGACAAGTCCCGAGGCAACCAGATGTCGGTACTCGCCGGAGACATGCTCCATAACATTAAAGGCGAGCGGATACTCCTGATCGGACGGATTGAAATAGATGACATCGTTGATGCGAGACGGCGGAATGGCGCGAATGAGTTTCTCCGCCGTGTCTCCGTGCGGATCGATATAGGCGACGCCATACCCATGCTGAATATCCTGGATCACGAGATTTTCGAGGAGATTTGTCTTCCCCATACCCGTTTTCCCGATGATATACATATGCCTCCGGCGATCATCGGGCTTAATCCCGAAAACCCGCTCTTCGTTTCTAAAGTTCGTTTTGGCGAAATAGGTAACGTCGGACATAGGAAATCAAACAAAAGTCAAAAAGTATCGATGCAACGACTACAGTCGAATAGGAAGGTTTTGCGGGGCGACGCCTTGCTTTGAGGTGACCCGCGTGAGCGCGGGGGCGACAACATTCATATCGGGAATGTGGAAGAGAGTCGCGAGTTCCGCCGTACTGAGCGCCATCATCGGAACCGGAGAATCCGGATCACGGAATTTGTACCGGCGAAGAATTTTTCGTTGACGATACCGAAGTCGCGGAAAGGTGAAGAGGTAATTGGCATAGGTCTTTGATGCGTCGTTCGGTTTGAAACCATTCAAGTTGAAATCATTGAACTGTTTCAAACCGCCGAAAAATGAGGAAATGAATGATTTGTCAAATCCCTTCTTTTTCCCGAGATAGAGCATGCGGAGCCGACACCCAAATACATTTCGCCCGATATTCGACTCGAGCGCTTTCACGACTTCTTTTTCGATCGGTGTCAATTGGTATTCCAAAAAGTCTTTTTTCTTCTCTTCTTCCTTGGCGGTCGCAAATTCGACCGGGCCGAAAAACGCCTTTGGAATATTCGTCGCGATTTCCTGCGCGCCGGAAACAAAGTCACCCAAAACCGAAGTCGGCTTCGCCTTGGTGGCGCGCCCGATAATCTCATTGAGAAGCGCCTTCCCGGTATTGTAGAAGTCGGGCTTAAGCGGTGTCGCGATAATCTGAAACCACATTTTCTGCCCGGGAGGAAGTTTCCCGAGTACCTCAAGAATACCCGAAATGGGATCAATCATCTTTCCGGTGACGTCTTCCTCATAAGAGTGATAGGTTTTGATGGGATAGGGATCCGGACGAGTAAACTCCACATCAACACCAAAAAGATCCCATTCTTTATTGGGAGCACCCCTCGGAATATCGTCTACGTAATCGGGAACTTCGACGATCTCTACATTCGGATACTGCGCGTAAAAATACGCCTCGATGAGGTTTCTAAATGTTGACGGCGTCCGAACATAGAGATGTGCACCACTTGCGCCATCTCCCGCAATTTCGAAACTGATGAGCGGCGGCAAATATCCCTGAACATGCGTTTCCGCGACCGTAGCGCCTTTGTCGACACCGGCGATTCCGTCAAAAATCGTTTCCATTACCTTGGGACTTCGCTCGACATCGCGCGGTGGAATGATTTCAAGAAGCACCGTCTTGACACCTTCAATATACTGATTCTGGATGCGGTCCATCCAGAGCAGTTTGAAAATAAAGAAAAATGCGGGCGGAAGGACAAGAAACCACACCTCACCCATAACGCTCCAGATACCTGAGAGCGCCTCCGTCATATCGCGAACACTCTGAAGAAGAATGGTTTCCATGGGATAATTCGTTGAGAACCCCGAATCCTATTCAAAAAACATTCTCAGTGCTTTACTTCCATTTACGTTTTTGTAGTCTGTAATTTCTGAGAGACAAGAAAAAACACCCGGAGAATCATTCAGCAAAAACATCACTGCCCGCTCTCTTTCCCCTCCTTGAGAAAATATGAATCATTTCCAACTTTTGCAAAAAAAGCATTGAGGTTAATCACGATGGTTGATTCCTTTACATCTCGAACCTTGAGCACTTCGGACACTATTTCCCGTCGAGAAACCGGTTTTTTTCGATCCTCAAAGATGCCCCTGATCACTTCTCGAACCGTTCCACGGCGATACCCCCACTCAACGAGTGCGTACGTTCCCCTCCCCACCAAAACAAATCGCTTATCCTTGATAAGTTCATTATGAACTGTCTGCGGATGTGTCACGCGTCCAGACTTTTGCAATCCCTTCGCATCAATCTTCTGTGCAATTTCCCGGAAGTGAAGCGGCTTCTTTTCGGAACGAACAACGAGATACGCTCGCTCCCGCGTACCGCGCGGACAGATATCACTCCATTCGGGAAGTCCCCACTCACCAAACGGATTCCTTTGAACCGAGAGTGATACCGAGAGAAAATTCAGCAACTCCTCTTCGTTAAATCCCTTACAAGAAGGGTCTTTCTTCAGCTTTTTCAAAAATTCCACTTCAGAAAGAACGCTTCCTCGATCCGAAAAAAATCGGACGGCCACATCATTCACTGATTGCCACCGAGACATATCGAAGTCGGACAACACAACCGAAGGAGCGAGTACATCAGTCTCTCGCACCAAAAACCGATCGGAAAGAACCGCCAAAAAAAACCGGACCGCCCCGCGCTCTCGAGCATTCTCTTTTGCCACTGCGCGAAAAAACGCCTCTCGTCCCAGTATACCATTTCGCTTTTTGAGCGTCCATTCTATTTTTTTTGCCACCTCTTCAAGTGGAGAAGTGCACCGCTTTCCTCGAACATCCCGGAGAAGACCGGAGACAATCTGACGAATACGTTCTCGAGTAATGCCATACGTCTGACCGATTTCTTCGAGCGTCATCGGATCATTCCCTCCCGCCCCATAGCGAGCCGAAACAATCTCGAGAACGCGCGGGGGCGTAAGACGGAGAAAGCGACGAAAAGAAGAGAGATAAAACCCGGACAAAGACAACTTCTTTGTCCCGGAAACCGGCTTTCTCACCACAGTCGACGAAGTTCGAGAGGAAGACATATGCGTAATACAAGAAACGGATAAAAACGTATCCAAATATATTAACGCACATTCCACTTTTTTGTCAAGACTTCGTTCATTTTTAAACAACGGAAGAAAAGAAGCTCGAAGAAAGATCTCTATTTCGAGCACGTTTAAGGCGTGAGTCGTTTTACGTCGCGAGGGAACAATACCGCCTGCTTGATCGTTGGAAGTTTTAGAAGTTGCTGAATCGTTCGTTCCGATCCCCATCCCCATCCGCCATGGGGCGGACAGCCATACCGAAAGACATCGAGGTAATGCGAGAAATCTTCCGGATTCAGCCCTCGCTTCCGAATACTCTCGATCATTTTCTTGTACTCATGAATACGTTGCCCGCCTGTTGCCAGTTCGAGTCCACGAAACAAAAGATCGAAACTTTCGGTAAAATGCGGGTCGGGACCGGTCATTGTATAAAACGGGCGAATGGCGGTTGGGTAATGCGTGAGAAATACAAAGTCCGAACCGAATTCCCGCTTTACATATTCCCCTATCAGTCGTTCTCCTTCCGGATCAATGTCAATTTCCCCGCCTTCCATTTTTTTGCCGAATTCCTTTTCAAGAATCTGAAGCGCCTCGGTAAGCTTCATACGCGGGATGGAAACACTCGCCGGAACATCCGCGCCCCACAAAGAAAGGTCATCTTTCCCCTTCTCAGCTATTGTGAGAAATACCTCCCGGACAATTCCCTCGAGTTCACTCATCACATCACCCACATTCTCGATAAACGCCATCTCAGCATCCAAGCTCACGTATTCATTCACGTGTCGCGTCGTAAAGTGCGGCTCAGCGCGAAATACCGGACCAATCTCAAACACCCGCTCAAAAACACTCGCGCCCGCTTCCTTGTAAAACTGCGGGCTCTGAGCAAGATAGGCGTCCCGGTCGAAATACTTGATTTTGAAAAAATTGGCGCCGCCCTCCGTCGCCGCATTCACCACTTTCGGCGTCTTTACTTCGAGAAATCCCCGAGACCGCATCGCATCGGCATAGGCGGAAAGAAGGAGAGAATAGAGGCGAAAAATCGCCTGTGTTTTCCCGTTTCGAAGGGAAAAATTTCGGTTGTTGAGAAGCGTATCAAGATGAAGATCCTCCAAGCCACCCTCTCCCACTTCAAAAGGAAGCGGGCTTTCAGGCGACGAAATAACCGAAAGTGTCTCGACTTCAATCTCAATACTCCCAAGCGTTCCCGATCGTTCAGCGCCACCGGGACGAAGTTTTACCACTCCCGCGACATCAATAATATATTCGCTCCGACAATTCCGTGCCGCTTCATAAGCCGCCTCGTGATCGGGAATAACAACCAACTGAACCAGTCCGGTCCGATCTCGCAGATCCAGAAAGAGGATCTTTCCATGATCGCGGCGCATATTGACCCAGCCGCACAAACGGACTCGCTTTCCCGCACATCCCGGAGTTTCCCTGATATTCGTTCGTTCCATACCGATTTCGATACGAATTACGCCCTTATATAAACAAGACTTCTTTTAGAGGGATACAGCATTTGGTATGCTCTCAGAGTGTGTTAAGAAGGTCCGCTTTTTCGGAAAAAATTATTTTTGCTTGTCTTCCACTTCGTTCGAAAGCCGCAAAAAATAATTTTTCCCGAAAAAGCTCTGCCGATTCTTTTGAATTTGAAACTTTTTTAACACGCTCTCAGAATTTTTCCCGACATCCGAATGATTTTTCACTCACCCTGCTTCAGTTCGCTTCAAAAATTGTACAACTTCTTCAACGAGTTGCGAGGGAGAAAATTCCGTCTTTGAGAGAAAACCGTTCGCTCCCAACTCAAGCGCTCGATCGCGATCCGTAGAATCGTTCAGATTACTAAACATCAGAATTTTCAAATTGGGATCATACCCATTTTTCGGATTACGAAGCGCCTCCAAGACTTCAATCCCATTGAGTTCCGGAAGGACGATATCGAGCAATACGAGATCAACCGGTTCGATATGGACAATGTCGAGTACCGCCTTTCCGGTTGTCGCGATACGCACCTCGAAACCGGCGGAAACAAACTTTCTCTGATAGACCTCGGAAATCATCGGATCATCTTCAACAAGCAGTATCTTTGTCATAACAGTACGTTTTACAGGGAAGATTTTGACAGATTTTCATCCCTTCTTCTTTACCGTACGCCGTATTGAGAAAAACCGCAAGAAGAGAGAAAAAAATATACGTTAAACGTCATACATCCCCTGATTGCCCGTTTCGATTCGGTATCGAGCAAACCTCGGGTTTTTCCCATCGAAACGCCCATTTTTTCGTATACTTGATCCAGGAAGCGATATGTTCCCGCGCGAGCCGACTGGTAAAAGGAGCGATAAACCATCGATCTCGAGCACTTCCCCGTCCATGATCGTGAACGACGACCGATTCGGGACAATAGACAACGCGAAGACCGGCTCGCCACGCTCGACGACACAAATCGATATCTTCAAAATACATAAAAAACCGCTCGTCGAACCCGCCGGACTTCCGATAAAAATCGGATCGGATCATCAGACATGATCCCATCATCCAGTCGACATCACGGAAATGATTATGATCAAAATCCGTCATAAGATACCGACCGAGATGATACGGCGCGAGAGTACCGAGGAATGTCCGACGAAGAATGGGTGTCCAAAAACGCGGAAACCGGAGACAGGAATACTGCAACGTCCCATCCGGATTAAGAAGTTTCGGTCCCGCAATACCAATATCGTCACGATCTTTCATTCGATCAAAAAGCGCGCGTACGGCGGAGCGCTGAACCAATGTATCCGGATTCAAAATCAAAATAAATTCCCCACTCGAACGGAGAAATCCGGCATTGTTCCCACCGCCCATACCAAGATTTTTTCCCGTTCGAAAAAAACTCACCTCCGGAAACGCTCCCTGAAACTCCGCATCAAGATCATCACCTTCGCTATTGTCTACGACGATTGTTTCGTGTAGAATTCCCGAAAAATCCACCGATCGAAGCGACAAAAGACAGGCTCGGGTTTTTTCCCGGCTCCGATAATTCACGATAATAACACTCACGTCCATACGCAGAATATGCGGAAAATCCAGCC
Organism: uncultured Bdellovibrionales bacterium; assembly: GCA_964550545.1. Classification (GTDB taxonomy): domain Bacteria; phylum Patescibacteriota; class Minisyncoccia; order Moranbacterales; family UBA1568. Next base: position 16,602 of record CAZJZN010000006.1, on the reverse strand, counting down.
TCAACCTTTTCATCATTGTACAATATCCGCCAAAGAAAGTATACTCTGAGAGTAAAATTTGGATACACTCAGGTCTCTGTAGCTCAGTGGATACCTGCCTACCGGCAGGCAGGGAGCGTTCTGATTCCGGTCCAGAAGGCCGCAGGTGTCATTGTTATATAAGTATACTTTCCGCGCTCGTAGCTCAGTGGATAGAGCGTCTGGTTCCGGTCCAGAAGGCCGCAGGTCCGATTCCTGCCGAGCGCACACTAAACTAAGCGGAGACTCAATTCAAAAGAAAAAAACACTCCCGAATCAATCAGGGAGTGTTTTTGAGTTTTCAGAAAGAGAAGCGCGCACTCACGACTGTTTCATCGGCAGATCAACAAAGAACGTGGATCCCTTGCCAATACCTTCGGATGTAACCGAAACACGTCCGCCTTGCGCTTCCATCATATTTTTCCCGACATAAAGACCAAGCCCCGTTCCATTCGCGTAAACCTTTCCACCTTCTTTCCCGCGAGAAAACTTTACAAAGAGGTACGGCATCGCTTCCGACGCAATACCGATACCGGTATCCTTCACGGAGACGCGCACGGTACCATCCACCGCCTCCGCTCGCACACGAACACTCCCCGCGGGCGTATATTTGATAGCATTGTCAATCAAATTGGAAATCACCTCGAACGATTTCTGACGATCGATCCATACCGGAGGAAGTGTCCCCTCCTCCGGACACTCAAAAGAAAGCTCAAGTCCCTTTTTCTTAGCAGTAATGGCAAACGTATCTCGAAGCTCATTCAGAAATTCACAAAGATTCACCTCCGCATACTCATATTTGAGCCGCCCCGCCTCCATCCGAGAAATATTCAAAAGATCCTCGACGAGACGCACGATACGCTCATTTGAGGTGTACACTTTGTTGAGAATATCAGCAATGTTTCCCGGCACCGCGCCGTACGACCCTTCAAGGAGAAGAGAAACGAACCCTTTGATTGCCGTCAAGGGCGTCCGCAACTGGTGTGAGGCAATCGAAATAAACTCCGTCTTCGACTGATCAAGTCGTTTCAACTCAACATTCGCCTCTGCCAATTTGTCCGTAAGCGTTTGAAGCTCCTCCTTGCGCCTGATTTCATTTTTCACTGATTGAATGAGGAGGATACCAAATGCAACCGAAAGGAGAAATGTAATGGACGTCAAGATGAAATTAACTTGGGATTTGATAAAGAACAACTGCGCACCAATCAAAACGGCGAGCGCCACAACCAGCGCCTGCACCGCGAGAAGTTTGATATTGAACGCTCGATACCGAACGATAAGATATGCAAGAAATCCCATGAAAACCGGCATACCGAAGAGACCGTACTGGAGAATTTTCCAGTTATCAGAATTGTCGGGATTGATTATTGCCGCCACACTCCCCGCAATATTCGCCCCCGAAAAAGAAAGGAGAAAAAGAATTGAACCGACAGAAAAAATCGCAACCTTTCCTCGATCTTCCCTGACAGAATGAAACATCTTGTATGCGAGAAAACCAAGAAGCCACAAAAAGAACAAGGCTTCAAGGAAATAGAAGTAGTATACAAGTGGACCTTGAACCGCTTCACACAAAGCAACATCAAAATCCTTGAGATTGATCACTGTCGGAATGAGCGCAAAAAAAGGAAGGAAAAGAGCGCCGACAAAAAGTTTCCACTGAAGACGGGCGTCTTTTCTTTCCAAGAAAATATACACAAAGTACAAAGTGAGTGCCGAAACAAAATTCTCAAGAACATTAATAAATGACCACACAAACATAATGACGCGACTGTCGTGAGCAAGCCAAAGAACCAGGTCAAAAAATACCCATACCAAAAAAATCGCGCCCATGGAGAAGAGCGCTTTTGCTTCCGGTTTCCTATTTTTTAAGAACACGAAAAACCCAAAGAGAAAGGCGATCAAGCCTGCTGGAATATGAGAGTAATACAGAATCGACGGAACAGTGATGTAACACGATTCCAGATTCGTTACAAAATTGAATTCCATATCATTTTTTTCTATTTTACCACAAAGAACTAAACCACAGTATACAGCGCATTACAACAAATAAATCCCGAACGCAATAATTCCAATAGAGATAGATTTGACAAGTATCCCGCGAAACTGCTCTTGATAGAGCGCCTGTATTTTCAATGACCGGAAGTGGAATATCCGCAAAAAAAACGCAGTAAGAATGCTAAATACCATCACGAAAGCCGGAATTAGCGTTTCGAGTACTGCCACAAACGAAGGGGAAATCGAAAGAGATAGCGCTCGTTGCGAAGCAAGAAACCCAAGAGTCGCTAGACCTTCGCTCAAAAGAAAAATCAACCAGTATCGCCTCGCCAAGCGAAACACTCTCAAATGTCGATCAGACATAATCCATACCAATGGCGCAACAAGAAATGCGCCGAGTGAAAAAAGAAGGTATCCGCTCCAGAATCCATTTTCCCCGACAACTTCGTATGCGTACGACTGAATCACCATACTCGCCGCGAGACTCACGTTCGCAAGGATCATTATCTTTGCCACCAGCCAAAATCGATCGGAACGAATAGTGGAATCCAACGAGAGAAAGAACCCGCCAAGAAATGTTATGAAAATTCCGGCATATTGTATCGGAAGCAATTGCTCACCAAAAACGATCCACGAAAAAATAGGCACCAGAGGAAGAGAAAGTGTCCACAAAACTTGTACGAGTGGCGCGTCATTCTTCTGAAAAAGCGCCTTGAAATAGAAATAGAAGGCAGCCATATAGAGAAATCCACCAAGAAGGAAGAGTAACATGGACGCGACCGGAAGCATATAAAATTCAAGGATGCCGAGTGGCACCGCAACCCATGGGACAATTTGAAATAAGCCGGAAAGAATAATCCCATCAAGTGGTCTTTCATAAATATCCTCAACAAAATAAACATCAATGATGTTCACCAATGCCCACAAAGCTGGCGCGCAAAGCGCAAGCAGAAACCAGTTGTCCCAGAAAAATTCCATGGATCAGGACATAAGTATTACTTCTTCCGTCTCTCAGCTCACTTCAGTTCACTAAAGCCTCCTGAAAACTCTGCTTTATAAAAAACTTCATCGATCTCTGCGGGTCAAATGTGAAACCGAACCGGAAATCGTGATTTTTTTCCAATATATTTACGAGTTTAGGAAATAGCGCAATCGTTGTTTGCGTATGTTTTCATAAAGTAAATTTTACGGAAATGTCGAGACATTTTTCAACCTCGGGTAAAGAATGGTGTCTCGTATATTATCTCGACACAAAGCCCATGTGATAAATCTCTCGATACCAATACCAAAGCCGGAGGTAGTCTTGTAGTTCGCAAGACTTCGAAGATTTAGGTACCACAAGTAAGGGTCGGGACTGATCCCTTGGCGATCGAGAGATTCTCGCATTTCTTGTTCATTATCCTGTCTCTGTCCGCAACCAACAACTTCGCCGCCAAAAGAACCATCCAAAAGAGGCGGAAAAAGCAGGTCAGCATTGATAACTTTATCCGTATTTTCCGGATTAGGCTTTTGATAAAAGGGCACCCTGTTTCTGTCATAGTTTTTTATCCA
>CAZJZN010000006.1:0-12938 GCA_964550545.1 uncultured Bdellovibrionales bacterium | reverse complement strand
CCGGATTAGGCTTTTGATAAAAGGGCACCCTGTTTCTGTCATAGTTTTTTATCCAGATTGGCCCATCAATCCCGAGTATTTTCATAAGTTCCAGCTCTCCTTTGGAGGATATATCCCTTCCCGATTCGGAAAAGTTCACAAGATTCCTTTTTCCGTTTTTTACGAGAGTATCAACAGCTTCGTCAAAGCTCATTTCAGGGAAACTTTTGCTTTTCACAATTTTCTCCAAGACTACTCGAGTTCGTAGGGGATCAAGGCTGATATTATTTACGATATTTTTCATCAGGAGTGTTGCATGAGAAAGCCTTCGCACAAAGCCTTCAATAATGGGGATCAGCTTCTTGATATCTCCCTGAATTTCCGCTTCGCAATGAAAAAATTGGTTGAGGTGCCTTTTGTCCGGATCCTCTCCGCGCATAGACGGGAGATAACAATAGACTTTTTCTATTCCATTGAGAAGCAAGGGTTCAAATCCGAATTGTGATGAATCCACAAGATAGGAATTGAGCGTTCCAAATTTGATCGGTATTGCCTCGGAATCAGACCCTGGACCCATTGGCGACGAGACGCTCGGTGTGAGCATGAACAGATCCACATTTTTTGCCTTTTGCTCTACGGAGAAGTAGTAATCAGACGTCAGTTTGATGTAATGTCGCAAGAAAACAAGAGCTTCAAAGTACTTGCTTTTCGTCAAATCGAGGTAATGTGTTTCAGGCGCATATTGTGGCAAATCAAAAACGCTTCGATCGTGAGCGAAGAATTTTCTATCATCCTTCTCGATGAGTTTATCAAGAGTAAAACGACTCAAGTATTCTGAAATCATATGGGTATTAGTGCTCTACTATTCTTATGGTAGCTTTTTCATTCTCTGCAATCATTTCTATGCTTCTTATTTCTTCCATATTCTCTCAAAATGGTCGGGATATAGCAATGGGAGGGGTTATTTTTCTTTTGCGAACGATTTGGAATTTAAAGAAAGAATGCCCCAAGGAAAATATTCCTTAGGGCAAGTTTTGTGATATAATCACGCGCGAGTAAAGATAAACTCTCCGCATCCAGCATTCACTTGTTTCCCCGCCGCGATAAATCGCGCAACACGATTTTTTACGCCCGCCTCTTGAAGATAGACTCCAAATCGTTTCAAATCCGAGACGTCAGCTCCTTGATATTGTGAAAGGTCGTTGTTCGGTTCGGTGATCATCACGGAAAATATGTCTTCCGTTCCAAGTAAGAGACCCGCAAGCGATTCCGCGTCATTGATACCATCGTTGAAACCTCGGAAAAGCATGTAGTTGATCCATACTTCGGTCGGCATGTGATCAGCAAACGTTCTTGCAGCATCGAGAATTTCTCGAACAGGAAACGCCTTGTCGACTGGCATAATCCGAACGCGCTTCTCATCTGTCGGGGCATGGATCGACACCCATAACATGCGGAACGCCGGAATTGGTTCCCGCAACAAGCGAAGTAACCTCTGTGGAAGACCTACTGTCGCAAACGAAAGTCTTCCGGCATAATAAGAAGCGTTCTTGCTCACCAGTCTGGCTACACTGCCGACAAAATTGTCGTAGTTATCGAGCGGTTCGCCGATACCCATAAAAACAGCGTGGTCAAACACTGCAACTTCCGTATCGTTGGAAAGAAGTTGAATTTGAGTGAGAATTTCCTCTTCCGTAAGATTCCTCACAAAACCATTCCTTCCCGATGTACACATGGCGCATCCAAACTTGCATCCAGCCTGCGTTGAAATGCAGGCATGTATTTCTTTTGTTCCACTTACCAAAAGCTCGAATACCCCTGCTTCGATAGCATTTCCATCAGAAAGCAGAAGCCTGAACTTATGATCGACCAACGGTTGAAAAACTTCACCTTTCCATCTCTCGGAGATAGCTGGCGGGTATGTAAAAGAACTTTTCTGAACAATCTTCATTACATCCTCCTCGAAAAACAACTTTTTTGCCTGCTCTATCAATATCAGAAAAACGTCTTCAAGTCAATACTTTCGAGTTGACAAAATTTCGTTTTCACACTATGCTCTCATGTTGAACCTTAACAACCTAACCGAAGGAAGCTAAACCGTGAATGCCTCTGGCTACGCAAGAATTCTCGCAAAACGAAACATGGGAGGTGTCTGCTTTTTGAAAGTACGCTTTCAAGGACAGGACACTCAATGCATCCTCACCAAAAAAGCTCTCGGAAATTATAAGGAGATCATTAGTCTTCCGCTAGGGTCAATACTGTCGATTGATGGAGAGTTTACAACGAGTAATACGGGAACCCCGTCAATAGCGGTATATTCCGCTCAGACAGTATCAGTGTGCCAGACGGAGTTGCCCGATAAACACAAGGGCGTAACTGGTCGAACAGAGTACGACAACCGAGCGATTGGGCTTATCGGAAATCCAGATTCGTTTGGTCTTTTCAAGGCTATCGCCGACGTGAATCGTCGAATTCGGCTGATTCTGCAAAAATACGGCTACCTCGAGTTCAATACCGGAATCCTACAAAGTAGTTTTGATGCCGGTCTTGCAAAGTCATTCTCGACCAAATGCAATGCGAATGGTCGCAAGTATCACCTCTCTCTAACGTCAGAAATAAAGCTTAAAAAACTTATCGCTGGCGGATTTGAAAGAGTGTATGAAATCACTCAGTCATTTCGAAATGAGGGAATCAATGCCACTCACTATCCGGAATTTGGAATTCTGGAAGCGTACCGTGCAAGTGACTCGCTAAAGGATTCGTTCGTTGTGATTGAAGATATCCTCAAGGAACTCGCTCAAGTAAGCAGACTTAGTACGGGTGTCGACGCTTTGAGCGATAACTTTTTCACTGCACCAAGGAAAATCACTTTTACTGAGGCACTCGCCACATCCTGCGGTCAAAACGACTGTTCGCTTGATGACTTGAGTCAAATGTATCCGGAACTTTTTTCGGAAGATATGCCGACGTTCACTCGAATTTATAAGGCGCTCACAAGAGTTGTCGCTCCGCATTTCGACGATCCGATGTTCATCATGGATATGCCTGCCGGATTCAATCCATTCTGTAAAATTACAGATGGGCGAGCAACACAATCCGTTCTCATCGCTAAGGGTATGCATATTGCCTCCATATCAGTCGATGAGAACAATGTGGACGCCGTGCAACATAGGCTCCAGAAACAGCACGAGGAAACCAATATGCCTATAAACACAGGGTATCTGGATCTCCTCGCCCTTGGCATACCACCGATCTCCGGATTTGGTCTCGGTATGACACGGCTTGCAATGCTTCTTCTTCCGAAAGAAAAACAAAATGTCCGAGATGTCATTCCGTTTCCTTTTATCTGAAAGCGCCCGCCATCATAAACTTTTGATGGCGGATTTTTTATTCCATTTTTATCCCCACTAAATCCAAGATTTTATAATTCGAAATAGACTCTTCGAAGAGTCTATTTCAGCAGAAATTCCGAAGGGAAGCGTAATATTTGGAGAGCAATGTCCGATATTCGCATTGTAGAGAATTGGATAGCTGTACGGCTTCGTATACTTCAAAACAATCTCTTTCAATTCAGAATCAAGTTCTTCGGAAAACCTGTACGGTCGCCCAATAACGAGTCCTGAAATATTTTCAAACACCTTAGCATTGTCAAGATCGGCGAAAAACGAATCCAGCGCTCCCGTATCCATCGGCTTTCCCGGACCACTCTCTGGGATATCCATGAAAAATAAAGTTTCTCGAGGATCAATCCAATATTCAGTTCCGAGTATGTGGTTAATCGAGGGAACACACCCACCGATAATTTTTCCCTCCGCTTTTCCTTCTTTCCACCATTCATATCCCTTTGACGGATTCATTGATCTCTTCTTTGTGTAATTTTCCTCATCGAACCAATCAAGAAAATCGTCTGTCCATTTTTCCGACGCTTTAATTTCGTCAAAAGACCCATCTACAAGAGTCCCAACAAAAGAGTTCTTGGTGTATTCGAGAATATCGGGATACTCGCCAAACTCTGATATCAAGCACGGACCATAAAATGTCCGAAGATGAGCCTTGGAATAAAACGCGTAGTGAAGGACGGAAATATCAGAGTACCCAATGAATATTTTCGGATTTTTCTGAATAAGCTCGAAGTCAAGGTATTTGAGAAGTTGATTGCTGTGGTCACCTCCAATGGAACACATGATGCATTTCACTTCGGGATTGGAAAATGCCGAATGCAAATCCTCAACTCTCTCCTCGACCGTCCCAGACACCCATCCTCTACGTTTGAGAGCATTCTTTTCAATCTTCACTCGAAAACCCATCCGCTCAAGAGCTTTGACACCATCTCTTATCCGATGCGGGAAAAGTTCACCAAGCCCTGCGGATGGGGAAACGATGGAAATGAGGTCGCCTTTCTGAAGTTTTTTTGGACTTATGAGATTTTTCATATTTTTGTGGCTAGGGTAAAAATATTCATTCCCCTGTTTGCAACCGTATCTTTACTGTTGTGTTCCATCTCCAAATCAAAAATTTCTTTGAAAACATCGGGGTTCTCCAAATATCGAGAAACCGCGCTCACTTTTTCATTTTCCGGATCAAAGTCCTCCGGACCCGGCTGAACAAATACCGGGACGCCATATGTTTTTTCGATTCGAAAGCTAGCCGCGCTCAAAAGAGCTTTCATACTCTCTTTGGAAAAAGTCACCAGCTCAGGAACATACGGCGCCCACTTCACCCGATAATCTTTCGCCAATCGAGCAATTTCTTTAGAATCGGCTCGGTAATTATTGATTTTCGATGAGAGGGCATTGTAATAGCTGTGTCCCATAAGAAGGACTTTTCCTCCTCTCTTGAGAACCCGAAACATCTCCGAAACCGCTTTACCACCTTCGTATATGAAACTGATCGGACTATAAATGCTTACAATGTGATCAATCGATTCGTTCTCGATATTTTTCATGTCGGTTAGATCTCCTTGAACAAGCGTTACTCTCTCGATGAGTCCGGCTTTTTCAATATTTTCTTTCGCTCTTGCGAGCATATCAGTCGATCGGTCATAGACCATCAGCTTTCCCGGGAGTTCTCTGCTCATCTTCACAACCCAACGCCCCGTTCCTCCACCCGCATCGCAAACCAGCGAATCTTCCGTACAGAACTTGCCGATATTCTCTTTGATAATCTCCATGATGAGCGCGTCGGAAAGACGCCAAAAAGCACTCACGCTATCAGCTTTGTCCACATTCTTGGCGTAGGGCTTGAAAAAATCATCAAATGTTTTCTGATCCATACTCTTTTTCATTACGGTTTAGGAAGATGATGTTCGCGAGGAATGTGCGCCGCTTTCATGTATGCGAGATCGGAGCTGAAATATATTTTCGGATGATTTTTTGGATAGTTCGCAACATCATGAAATAATGCCGCAGGAATCACAATATCTTGGTCTACTTTTTCTGCTTTTGCTATCGTTCGAGCAATCGACATGACTCTAAATGGTATGCAATATATCATGTGACGGATATGAAATCCTAATTTTGATTTAAAGCCTGTTCTAGAACCCATATTTAAGCCAAGTTTTATCACACCAATAAGTCTATATTTTCGCCTTTTGGAACAGACTCTTAGCAATCCGAATCAATTCCTTGAAAAAACTATAGCAAAAAAAGAAGACAAAAAATAATTCTCTAAAACTTCTACACCCACCCCCACTTCTGGAGAAGCGGGAGCTCCTTTTCTGAAAATTGGGTACCGATATCCGTTCGGTAAAACATTTTTGGGACAATAACATCTTTTGCAAGATCATACGTTTTATTTCGAGCCTCATGAATAGTACGCCCCGATCCGGAAATATAAAGAATGAAACCGCTCTGTCCAGATATATTATATTCTCGATTATTTCTTGATTCCAAAAAAGAAACCTCTTCAAAATGAAGATGACTCATCTCTTGATCGGAAAGAGATCTCCGAAAACGAATCTGCGACCCCTTCAGAAAATACCGAGAAGAAATTCCTTGATAAGGAAATGGCGGAGCCGCAATTGTAATAACGATTCCATATCCCTTCTTGAACGAAATGTCGCGCATATCTCCATCGGCAAGTGCAGAAAGAAGATCTGTCCATGAAGAAAGAATAAGCTCGGTCTGCAATTGATTCGTAGGACATCCAAATCGGGAAGTAACCTCAAGGGGCGTTACCATCTGACCACGAACAATGCAATTGATATCAATGTACCCCTTATAACCCGATTCCCGAAGAACGGACCCTAGCTTAGAGAGCGTCTTTTGAAACAGCTTATTTTTCTCATCAGTATCGTGCCACATAAGCGTTCCCATCTCCCCGGTCATCGGTCCCATCCCACCGGGAAAGAGCGTCTTATGTTCAACATTAAGACAAATCGGTCCAACCCAGTCTCTTCCATTAAAAAACCTGCCAACGGCAATCTCTACACCGACAACCTTTTTTTGGAGATAGATCGGCTTAACACCCGATTTTTTATACGAAGATAACACACCAAGACAGTCACTTCCATCTTTCGAATGACCAACATAACACAAGGAGCTGTCGTGATTTCCATTTTTTATAACCCAAAGATCAGGATTTTTTTCAACAAAATCATACGCTTCCGATGCATTCTTAAAGAAATGCGTCTTTATCGTCTCCACGCCACACTCCGCAAGAACCTTCTGTCCATATTCACGGTCTTTTTCAAGTCGATCGCCGAGCGCGCTTCCACCAACGACACGGTAACCTTTCTTCCGAAGACGATCTTGTTCCTGACCATATCCCACATCGTCAAAAACGATAAGACCGCTCTTTCCGACCCAATCGAGCTCTTTTCGCCAGTCACTCGTCTTTTTGACCATGCCACCCATACACTCGCGTCGTTTCGGATCGCGAATGTACATTTTAACATCGTTTCCCTCCTGTTTCAGCCGATAACACAAGTCCGCCCCGATCAATTCCCCCGACACAAAAAGTATCCGCATACATCGACATAAAAAATAAGGTTGACTTTCTCATGTTCCGATACTTTCTTTTTCTTTATTTTCAGATGGATACCGAGTTCCGCGCTTTACGAAATTCACCTCAATGTCTTTGAGAGAAAACTTTTCTCGAAAGTAAGACGAAATGAACTCCGCATCCATACCGTTTTTGCACGTGTAGACATCAATGCTCACAAAACCTCGTGCAGGAAATGTGTGGATACTCATATGACTTTCGGCAATTACGACGATACCACTCCATCCGCCCGGATCTTTCGCATTATTTCCGGGAGCAAAATACACGACCGGTTCGGCAAGCTTCCTCATTTCAAGTAGTCCCGGAAGTTCATCGAGACACCGAAGAACAAGCGTTCGATCATTCAATGAGTCATATGATCCGCCGTATCCGTCAATCATCAAGTGTTCACCAAAATGAAGTGGCATTGAATCCGCTTCACTTTTTTCTTTCAAATCCATAAAAATGACCCCCTCTTTCATTAAAATAAGGCTGTTATTTTTAACACAAACAATTGCAATTGTCAATACTAAATGTCAAAAAAAATGGACATTTCTGTCCATTTGAAAGGCGCAAACGAAAAATATACTTCGAAAAACACTCTCCCTAAGAGGAAGACGCGAGTACTCCTTATCAGAAGCCATAACCAGAAATTCGTCAATATCCTCCATATTCAGCACAAACAATCTTCCCCTCGGCTCCAATTCACAGCGCCATCCCCTCTCCTTACCTTTCCACTCCCGCTTGGTCCGCATATAACAATAAATTGATTGCTTCTGGAGATTATCTCTTTAATTTTCTCTCTACTCGCCGGCATAACTTGTGAAGACATCAATTGAATACTTATTTTTGAGTAAAAGCGCTATATCATATAGCAGGAGACCGATAGAGCTGAGAAATAATCGCCATTCAAATTACTCACGAAAACAGCACCAAAATGCTCATGATCGTACGCTCCAGCAACACCGAGAACATCTTCTTTATCGACATATGCCCGCGCCTCATCTTCGTTGATTTTCCTAAAAGTAATCTGGGTATCCCGAACACCTATGCTGTTTTTATCAAACAAAGCATCTACAACTGCGTACCCCGTAAGAATAGAATGCCTCGTATCACTCAGAGACACGAGCATCTTTACAGCTTCATCTTTAGATTGAGATTTTTGCAACACCAAGCCGTTGTTTACCGCCAACGTGTCTGACCCCACTATAATTGCCGATGGAAACGAGGTTGCGAGAGAGTGTGCCTTCTCATATGCTAAGTGTTGCACTAAATCACTTGGAGACATCTGCAAACTGTTATCCTCATCGTATGCGTGAGCCGAAACAACAAAAGGAATGCCCAGTAAACTAAAAATTTCTTTCCTCCTTTTCGATTCAGAGGCAAGTACTACAGTGCGCATAAAAAAGCTTGAACAGAGTTAAACTTATACTCCTCCCAGAATCTGATTACGCCCATTTAAAATCTCAGCTTATTTCACAGTCGGGTAGGCTTAAAAATGGCGGGCACGTAAATTGGTCTCGGGAGGAGTATCCGCTAACGCGCGTATATCGACAAAAGGACACACTCACAGTCTTCTGGTAAACTAGGGGTACTATTTTTTCCCCAAATCGGAAGAGAGAAAAACAAATACTTCTTCTTCTGCGGATAATTAATCTTTTTGTTTTTTTGTTATGTTGAAAGACTTTTCCCTTGGCACGATACTTTATATTCTCATCTCGATCCTATTTGGGCGTGAATTCGATATATATCAATACTTTCTTTCGCTCGTGCTTTCTATTCTTCCGGACATGGACTTCATTCCTTATATTCTTCTTAGGAAACGATTATTCCTTGTCACGCATCGAATCATACACTATCCCCTCCTCTTTGCAGGTACTGGTCTCACCATACTCATGGAAAACCATTATTTTGGAACACTTTTTCTTGTTCTTGCTACCAATCATTTCGTACTTGATACTTTTTCAACTACGGAATATCCCACAGGCATCCAATGGCTCTTTCCATTCTCAAAAAAAAGCTGGTATATTTTCCAAGGAAAAATATACCAGCTTACCGCATTCCAGCAAAGCGAACAATTGAGCAAGAGAATGTTCGCGTGGAACACGGGGAAAGAAAAAAGAACTACTCTCTGGGAAGTCATGGTACGCTTAGACGCGCTCACGCCAATCACCATGATTCTTATCGGTTTTGCGGTCACACTGCTCACGTTCTTCTCATTAAGATCGTGAACTCCGTACTATCGCGTACTGTTGACGAAATAGCCCCGTGGAAGATTCGTAACACATCGGATTCGAGAAAACTGAGATAATCTGCAATACCCTTCTCCCCAATTTCGTGCGATACCATACGTCGGTAAGCGCTATTGGATTGACTCACTCTATACTCGACATCAGGGAACACCAACTCTACCAAATCACAAAAGTCTTCCCGAAACCACTCATTCACATGATACGGATCCAAGGGTTTCTTTGTGACACGTATCGGGGTACTCAAAACGGCTATGCCTCCTGGGCGTAATACCCTCTTGATTTCTAACAACATTTTCCCTGGTTCGGACAGATGCTCGATAACTTCGTTCGAGACGACAGCGTCAAAAGTGCCATCCGGAAATTTCGTCGCACAGACATCCTGGATGGAGAAATCGATGTGTACTCGCCGCAGGATTGCCTGTTTTTTGGCGTATTCTATGGCATATTCACAAAGATCAATTCCGCTAACAATGCCTCCCGCTCGTGTAATGCGATATGAGAGTACACCATCACCACATCCCATATCCAAGACGCTTTTACCCGCTACACCGTAAACGGCACTCTCAAGAAGGGATTGGGTTACTTGATATCTACCAAGATGGATCAGGTTTCTTGCGAACGGATTGTGAGACAATACAGCCCAGTGATAGGATCCACTTTTCCTATACTTATCAAAAGGCGTATTTTTTGCATTTGAAACACTACCTGTATTAGAGACTTGCATTCTCTCTACCCCTTCGATTCGGTTGTTAAAGAAGAAACTGGACTAAAAACGACAAGCCACCTCCGCAGAGGTGACTTGACATTTTAGCATAATATATAATATATGTCAATAGTCAATGGACATTTCTGTCCATTTGAAGAGCGTAATTCTTTGTTAACTTTTCAGAAAAATGCTTATCCAAAAGGAGAACTCTTGATATTTCATATCAGAAAATATATCTGTGAAAGCGTCAATATCAATCAGAATTGCCAGACGTATCCGCTCCACACAACATTCTTTGTCCCAGCAAAAAAGGGTACATCGCCAGTTTCATCGTGTATAATAACCACGAAATTTCGCCTATCTGATGTCTTCCAAAGTCAATCACAGCTACTTCTGAATGAATGCTGTTTGAAGTTTTTGTTCTCCATGAAACCGTTTGATGGCAAACTCAATCAAGGTATCAATAAGTTTTGCATATGAAATACCACTTGCCTCCCAAAGTTTGGGATACATGCTAATAGAAGTAAATCCTGGTATAGTGTTTATCTCATTGATAAAAATATTTTTACTGTCCGTTACAAAAAAATCCACACGGGCCATCCCTTCGCAACACAAGACTTCGAATACTTGAATGGCAAGCTTCTGAATCTTCTTTGAGACGCGCTTTGGAATATGAGCCGGGATAGATAGTGCCACCCCATTTTCATCAAGATACTTCGCCTCGTACGAATAAAACTCATGGTGAGGAGTTATCTCACCACAGAGGGAAGCAATCGGCGCTTCATTTCCAAGAACGGCGCATTCAACTTCTTTCCCATTAATGTACTCTTCGATGAGAATCTTGGTGTCATACAAAAACGCCAATTCGAGAGCAGCGCTATATTCTTGCTTATTATGAACTTTCGTAATGCCTACGGAAGATCCAAGATTGGCGGGCTTCACGAAAAAAGGCACCCCGAGAGATTGCTTCAGTTTTTCAAAAGTGATGTTTTTTCTTTCATGATTTTTATAGGTAAGAAACCGAGCAAGAGGAATTCCTGCGTCTCGCAAAAGTCTCTTCGTTATATCTTTGTCCATACCAACGGCAGAGCCGAGCACGCTTGCTCCGACAAAGGGAACATGAGCCAACTTCAGGAGTCCTTGTATCGTGCCGTCCTCTCCAAATGGTCCATGAAGAACAGGGAAAACGACGTCTATCTCTTCAGAACCCTTTCCTCCTAAAAATTTCCCACCCGCATTGAAAGGTTGGGAAATGGCATTAGAAGAAGTGCTTTGTTTGCAAAAAATTTTCATTTCATCGGAAAATAATTGTGATATTTCACAAAAATTCCACGAGCCGTTTTTATCAATACCGACAAGCGTTACATCATACCTCTGTTTGTCAAGCGCGCGAACAACATTCTGCGCCGACCGAACAGAAATTTCATGCTCCGCTGATTTGCCGCCAAAGAGAACAGCAACACGAATTTTCCTTTGTAGAGCTTGTTTCATAGTAAAACTATAGCAAAAAAGAGAGGCGCGAGCTTCAGTTTTAATGTGTGTGCAATACCGAATTTTGAGCGGTAAACTCGCGAAAATAGAACCAGAACAGCGCTTTTTGGAGAGAAATTGATCGCCGTCCATCGAATATCTTCGAATCATACCCGAATGACAGCGCGATCCCTCTCACTTTGGGAAACATATCCAGAACTGTTTTTCGCAAGAATATCCGTTCATCGCTCGATAATTTCATGTCGAGACATATAGAACGGATGGCAGAATTCATCCAGGATTGGCAATTCCCTCTTCTCCGACAGGAGCGCTCTCGTCACTGTCCGTCCCCATTGCGGCATCCGGTCCAAAACAGGTTTCTCCTTCGGGAACGGTTTCCTTGGAACAGAGGGTTTCAGAGCACTCGCCCTCGCCCGGACGACAAGATACATCGGCGCATATTTCATTCTCGAGAGAACCGGTCGCGCACACCTCGGGGAAAGAAAAGGCTTTTCGTTCGACAATTTTGTAGTATTCGGTCTCGACCGCCACATCTCCTTCCGCACACATACCATCTTCCGTCTCGCAAATATCGCGCGCAAAGCACGCGGACGCCGACGGATCACAGATGGTTTCTATAAGAACAAAATAATCCCTTGCAATGAATATCCGATAAAATGTCGCCGCGACGGAAGTTGCCGCGACAAGAAAGAACATCAAAAAAAACCATCGATTCAGAAATGATCCTATTGAACTCGCCTTCCCCTCATTTTTAGAAGTGTCTTCCATAAAAAATACCAGAGACGTCTCTTAGTTACTTTCGCAAAGCCACACCATCACCTCCTATCGGTTATCAGTATACTAAAAAATTTTCCAAAAGAAAAACAGTGGAGCATTTTAGTCCCACTGTTTTTTATATGATCACTCTCCATCTCCTTAACACTCAGGCATTAAAGGAAAGGTACGACTTGCTCCGCAACACGCGAAACAAATGAAAAATCTGATCGAAAAGATGCATATTTTCCTCCATCGTCCAAGAGAAGCCTCGCCCGATCTCGACATTTCCGAGCAACGGCCGTACATCTCTCCATCAGGTCACATTCTCGAATCTGATAAGGAACTATGATCGGAATGTTATGTTCCTTATCCCAAATATCACACGGTGTCGCCAGCACAAAGCCCGGCTCAACATAACAACCATATTCCTTCGGAAGCTTTTTAACGAGTCTCTCCGGGGAGAGATCCCGAACAAGTACCGGATCAATCGCGTCCGCATCTCCTTTTGGGCAAAAGAAAAACGATTGATCGGGAACGGTAATGACTCGATAGAGTAAGCTACTGGACGGATCGCGCATCTCCATTCTCTTTCCTCCTCTCTTGATTTCACACTGAGCCGCCAACTCAAAAGCGCCTCACGTCAAAAAAACTCCTCATCTCCTGAAAATTTCTCTCTCAAGTACTTAATCATACCTTCCAAGAAAGTTCAACCGCCATCCCTCCTCATTCATTCGACTTTTCTCGCTTATTCCCCTACAATAGAACTCAGAAAC
>CAZJZN010000005.1:10463-33044 GCA_964550545.1 uncultured Bdellovibrionales bacterium | reverse complement strand
CCTATATCTCCCCCCAATTTTTCCCTACCGACACTTCGACGGTGAGAGGAACGGAGAGTGCATACACCGACTCCATCACTTCTTTCACTTCGTGCGCAAAAACAGGCGCCATACCTTCCTCGACTTCGAAAATGAGTTCGTCATGAATCTGAAGAAGCATGGTCGCCTTTCCAAGAAAGCGCTCGCGAATGAGTCTGTCGGCGGCAATCATCGCAAGTTTCACGATATCCGCCTCAAGTCCCTGAACCGGCATATTGATAGCCATCCGCTCCGCGGCGGCGGCGACCTGCCGATTATCGCTTTTGATTTCCGGAAGAAAGCGGCGGCGACCGAGTTCGGTTTCGACATATCCTTTCTCGCGCGCAAATACTTTCATCGCTTCCATAAAGTTCCGGATGCCGGAAAAATGCTCGAGATACTCCGTGATAAATGTCGCCGCCTCTTCGCGAGTTATGCCCGCCGACTGCGAAAGTCCGTAGGAACCCATACCATAGAGGATGCCAAAATTAAACGCCTTAGCCTTTCGTCGCATTTCGTCCGTCACATTTTCCGGCGCGACTCCATAGACAAGAGACGCCGTCCGACGATGAATATCTTCGCCTCTTCGAAACGCCGCGATCATTTCCGGATCATTCGAAAGATGCGCCGCAACACGAAGCTCAATCTGCGAATAGTCGACACCCACAAAAAGTGTCCCCGGCGACGCCTCGAAGGCGCTTCGGATTCGCTCTCCCCACGCGCTTCGGATCGGAATGTTTTGGAGGTTGGGATCGGACGAAGAGAGGCGCCCTGTCGCCGCGACCGCCTGCTGAAATGTCGTATGCAGTCTCGACTCGGCGTCAACAAGACGCGGCAAAACATCGAGATAGGTAGTCTTCAATTTGAATCGTTCACGATACTCCTCAACGAGCGCTACGATCGGATATTCTTTTTTGAGCTTTTCGAGTTCGGGCGAGGCGGTGGAGATACCCGTCTTGGTGCGCTTCAGATTCTCCGTCGGAATCTTGAGCTCCGCAAACAAGACTTCGGAAAGTTGTTTGGGTGAGCTTACATTGAATTCCCGTCCGGCGAGATCGTAAATTTCTTTTTGAATGGCGGCGATATCCCGCTCCATTTCCTGTGAAAGTCGCGTCAAGATGGAACCGTTCAGTCGAACGCCCGCGCGCTCCATACCGCGCAGGATCGGAAGGAGCGGCATTTCGATGTTCAAAAACACATCGAGCACGGTTTTTCCCGCAACCTGTTCCCTTGCAATGGCGTTCATCTTCGCAAGGAGCGCCGTATGGAGATCGAGGAGCTGTGCCGCCGAGACATCCGGATCGGAAGAAGTCGCCCTCTCAAGATATTCAAAGAGAAGTTCCGGAAGAGAGATCGAGCTCCCCGCACCGATGAGATACCCGGCAATGAGACTATCGAAGTCGACACCGCGAAGCCCTATGCCGACCGCTTCAAGAAGCTTCATTGCCGCCTTGGCATCAAACGTCGTTTTCGGAAGCGCGCTTCCGAAAAATTCAGCAAAAAGCGCTCGGCTCTCGGCATCAAACGCAATACTCGCTCGCTCCACCTCTCCCTTTCGGAGAAGCGCGATATCACACTCAAAGGCGGTTGTCTGGAAGAGCGTTCCCGTTTCAGGAATAACCAGAAACGCAACACGTTCCGCGTCACGACAGCGCTCAAAAAATCGCTCCCGATCCTTGTGTTTCGTAAGAATCGAAACCCTCGAGAGCGATCCGGGATCGCCTTCTTTCCGCGACACTGATTCGCTTCCCGGAATTTTTTTGACCAAGCTGAAAAATCCGAGCTCACGAAAGAGTGCCTCGACCGCTTTCCGATCGAAGTCCAGCATACGGCAGGCCGAAAGATCAAGCGTAACCGGTGCCGACGTATCAATGGTTCCGAGTTCGCGGGAGAGGAATGCCGACTCGCGCCCCGCTTCAAGTTTCTTTGTAACCGACGGCGAAAGAGTATTTAAGTGCGCATACACACTTTCGAGCGTCCCGTATTGTTTCAGGAGTTCCGTCGCCCCCTTTTCCCCAATACCCGAGACGCCCGGAATATTGTCGGACTGGTCTCCGCGAAGCCCCTTGAATTCAATGAGTGTTCGAGGTGAAAATCCATATTTTGCGACCACGCCCGCTTCATCATAGAGCACCGTATCCTTCACTCCCTTCCGAAGCGCGAAGACATTTACCCGATCAGATACCAATTGAAGCGCGTCATTGTCGCCCGTTACGATAATCGTTCGAAGCGTCGAGTCCTTTTCTGTCGCCTGACGAGCAAGCGTCCCCACACAGTCGTCCGCTTCGAATCCTTCTTGCTCGTATAGGGGGATATTAAACGCGCGCACCAATTCCTTCACGCGAGGAATCTGCGCATAGAGTTCGTCGGGCGCTTTGACGCGCGTCGCCTTGTAGTCAGCGAATTTCTTGTGCCGAAACGTCGGTCCGGGAAGATCGAATGACGCCGCGATATAGTCGGGATGAAATTTTTCCAAGACCGAAAGCAGTGTAAGCGCGACACCATAGACCGCGTTCACAAGCTCCCCGGACTTCGATGAAAGCGGCGGAAGCGCGTGATACGCGCGATGAATGAGCGCATTCCCATCGAGCAAAATGAGTGTTTTTTTATCTTCCATAGAACCAGCATACCACCAAGCGCGAGACAAGTTCAAATGTTCCCTTTCTCACCGGGAACATCTCTCGTCTGATCCGCTTGACAAAGTAGCGGAGAAGGGTATACTGTTCGCTTCGGAGGGTGGTTTCTTCCCCTTCGGAGCAGTTTAATAATTTAACAAGCACTCCTATGGTGCGAGTTTCCCTCCTTGCCGGGCCATATGCCGGGCAAGTGATCGAGGCGCCGTTTGGGTCCGTCACGCCGCAGGATATCCTCTGTGGTGTCGCAGGCTACCGGTATCCGTGGACCACGGATTATACGGAAGCAACGGACGATGAGCGGAATCTCTGGGAGAGTCAGGAACTCTCCATGAAACTCGTGCGGGCGCTCGCCTCCGGAGCAACGGTCTCTTTCCTCGGGAAAGAATACCGAAGCAACGGTGTCGAAGGCGCCTTCGAGGTAGCCTCTCGGATCGAGGAATCCATACTCGATGCCGGAAAGGTTGCATATCTCGAATCCGAGTCTGACGACAGAGTCGCTCTCGGCGCACGCTAGTCTTCCGAACGCAACGCCGTACGGAATCTAGAAAGGTCGTTGTGTGAAGGTTTGCAGAAAATATCTCTTTCATCTTCCCTCGGAAGATGCGCAATGGATATTCCCTGCAAACCGCCACCAGCGGCCTTTTTCTTTTTGAGAAAACTATTGAAAGTGCATTCAATTTCCAACCATCATGACAATCAAGAAAATCAAGAGAATCACGGTTCAAGACCATTCCTTCTTCATTCCCCATTCTTCATTCCTCATTCTTAATCCTCACTTCTCTCCCCTCCCCCTCGACGGTAAAAGAAATTCGGATTGCCGTATCGGGGACGAGCCCCTTTGCGCGCTCGGGCCACTCAAGGAGAACAAGTCCCCCGGGATCGCTCGCCCACTCGAGGAATCCCTGCGCGCGAAGATCTTCTTCATATACACGATATGCGTCCGCGTGATAGACGCGCTCGATGCCGTTTCTTGGAAGAGCGAGATCGTATCGCTTCATAATGACAAAGGTCGGACTCGTGAAGGGTCCCGTTGCTCCAATGCCCGCAAGAAATCCCTGCGCAAAGGTCGTCTTCCCCGCGCCAAGCTCACCGCAGAGCGCAACGACTCCCGGCTTCATATTTTCCGCGAACTTTACTCCCAACTCACGAAGCTCCTCGGCGGATTGTGTATGAAATGTTTCGTGCATAAAAAAATCCCCTCAAGCGTACACTGCTCAAGGGGCTTGGCGCAAATCTGAACTTATGAGTGGCCGGGATCGATATAAGGTCTCGTCCGCCCCTCACCTGGAAGTGGAACTTGGGGATCTTCAGAAATTCCAGAAAAATAATGAACTCCAGAACAACAGAAGCAAACCTCATTCGGGTTCAGCATCGATAACTTTTTGCTACATTTGAGGCAGTAGCGAACCTTAGCATGGTACTTCTTTATCATTTCGGGTTCAGCATCGATAACTTTTTGCTACATTTGAGGCAGTAGCGAACCTTAGCATGGTACCTCTTTATCATTTTGATTCCTCGCTTTTATCTTACAGAAAAGACGTATATACCTCGAGCGGAAAGGTCGATGACAGGCTTTCCAGCCATTTCATCCCTATCATCTTGATCCATCAACGAAAAATCATCGTCCCCCAATTCATCCTCTTCATCCTCTCGACTTGGAGAACACACACATGTCAGACAGGATCCCGAGCAAAGAGCATTTACACAGACATTCTCTCTCATTTTCCTTCTCCTTCATTTTCCCCGAAAATCGGCTCGGGGATTACCGTCTGTTGAAACGACCATTTCCCTCTTTTGGACGCGAGCGCGACTCAAAAAGAGAGAAAAACCGTTCCAACAGCCGAAACGAAGGGTCTTTGTCGATGTATGATGTACGTTGTTAAGGAATACCAAGAGAGTACCAGGAGAGCCGTCGTTTGTCAATATGAACAGACAGCAAAAAAATCCGTGGCGTTTGACCGCTCGCCACTTCTTTGCTATTTTTGAATGTCTCCAGGAAAAACTCTCTGATGAACATACTCTTTTTGTTCTTATTTCCCTCCTCGCGTCGCGTGTTCCTCTCTATCGCCCATTGAACATTCCCCATTCAAACCCCTCCGCTATGTCCCTCACGCCCGAACTCCAGGTCAAAGAACTCCTTGAAAAATCCGAGTCCATTCTCATCCTCATTCCGGAAAACGCGCCGGGAGATGCCTTCGGCGCGGCGGCGGGAATCGGCGTCTTCCTCGAGCGCCTCGGAAAAACCGCGACCCTCGCCGGAGATGGCATTGAGAAAACCGCCGCCACATTCGCCTTTCTTGATCCGCCCGCAAACATCGCCGCAACCATTTCGGGCGTCCGAGAGTTTATCCTTTCCTTCAGCACGAAACGAAACAACATTGTCTCCGTTCGTACCGAACGAGGCGAGAACGAATACAATATTTTCATCACTCCGGAAAAGGGGTCCATCGATCCTCGAGACTTTTCTTTCGTCCCGGCAAAATTTTCCTTTGATGCGGTTTTTGTCGTCGGTGCGCCCGACAAAGACGCGCTCGGATCAATTTCCGAGAACAACCCCGATATTTTCTATGAAGTTCCGGTTGTCGTCATCGATCATCACGCCGAAAACGACCGCTTCGGACAAATCAATATCGTCGATATCACCGCTTCGACAACGAGCGAAGTCGCCACGTCCCTCCTCGAAAAGATCGACCCGGCGAAACTCGACACCCATATTGCGGGACTCCTCTTGGGCGGCATCGTTTCCGGAACAGACAGCTTCCAGAAAAAAAACACGACTCCCGGCGCGCTCCATATCGCCTCCCGACTGATGGACCGGGGCGCCAACCAGCACGACATCATTTTCCGACTCGTCAAAACTCAACCCCTCTCACTCCTCAAACTCTGGGGACGCGTGATGGCAAATCTCAAATGGAACGAGGAGCGGAAACTGATGTGGGCGCGCGTCCTCCCCGAAGATATCGTGCAGTCTCGTTCGAGAGTCGAGGATCTCCCGCTCATTCTCGAAAAAATTCGAAGCCATTCTTCCGTCGGATCGCTCTTTATGATTCTTTTTTCCGAAAGTCCGAAAGAAACCCGAGTGCTTCTCAAAAATCATGGGAACGGAATCTTGGAGCATCTTGCTTCCGCTTTTCCGGACGCAAAATTAAAGAACGACATACTCGACATTCTCCTTCCTCATACCTCGCTCGATGAAGCCGAGATATTGCTTCTTGAAAAAATACCGTTCGAGCGAGAGCACTCCGTTGCGCAATGATTTCGAGAAAATCGCGAGAATTTTCCGTTTCATTCCGTGCTATACTGAAAGAACTATTTCTCTTCTTTTCGGTATATGGTCAAAGTCATTCCACGAAGTGGAGTCAATGAACTCCAAGACGAGCGCGAGAAAAAAACCGCGAAAATTCTTCGCACACTGAAGCGTTCCTCCGAAGAAAATGAAGCGGCGACCCTTGCACATATCTCCCGACTTCCCTACGTCGATCTCCATATTTTTCCCATTGATACCGAACGCATCTCGGTTATTCCCGAAGGCGACGCGACCTCTCTCGGCATCGCTCTCTTTCAAAAAAAGGGGAAGGAAGTTCGCATTGCCATCATCGACCCCGGCAATCAGAAAGCACTCGACTATATACAAGCGCTCGAAGATCGCGAGGGCTGGATGGCAAAGCTCTATGTTGCTTCGCGCCCCTCGCTTGAACACGCCTGGAATGCCTACAAAAAGCCCCTCTTCCTCGATTTCCTCGACCACCTCAAAGTGCATCTCACTGACAAAGACTTGGAAAAGTTCGAACAAGATTTTGGCAACCTCCTCGCCCTTAAGAATCGCATCCTCGGAATCCCAACAACACAGATCCTTGAAACCGTCATGGTCGGAGCGATCAAACTCCGGTCAAGCGATATCCACCTTGAACCCGAAGAAAAAGACGAGATCCGACTCCGCTACCGCATCGACGGCGTCCTTCAGGATATCGGTCGCCTTCCGGGAAGCGTCTACCCTCTCCTTCTTTCTCGCGTCAAGATGCTCGGAAAAATGAAACTGAATGTTCGAGACAAATCCCAGGACGGTTCATTCTCACTGAAACTCGAAAGCCGCAACATCGACATCCGCGTTTCAAGTATTCCGGGAAACTACGGGGAGAGTCTTGTCATGCGCATCCTTGACGAAGAGACGGCGCTCGTCGACATCGAAACACTCGGCCTCCGCGGACTCGCCTACGAACAAGTCGAACGCGCCTTCCAAAGGCCGACCGGCATCATTCTGAATACCGGTCCCACGGGAAGCGGAAAGACGACAACACTCTACGCAATCCTTCGGAAACTCAACGATCCCGGAACAAAGATCATCACGATTGAAGATCCGATCGAGTACCGCATCGCAAACATTACCCAAACGCAAGTCTCGAAGAGTCGAAACTATACGTTCGCCATGGGACTCCGTTCTATCGTCCGCCAAGATCCGGACGTCATCCTGGTTGGCGAAATCCGCGACGATGAGACGGCAAATATCGCCATAAACGCGGGGCTTACCGGGCATCTCGTCCTCTCAACGCTCCACACGAATAACGCCGCCGGAAGCGTCGCACGCCTCGTTGAAATGGGCGTCCGCCCCAACACGATCCCAAACGCGGTAAACGCTTTCATTGCTCAGCGCCTCGTCCGCATTCTCTGCCCAAAGTGCAAGGAATCTTACGAGCCGGCGGAAGAAACCGTAAGTTCCCTCAAAGAAATCCTTTCCCTCATTTCTCCCAAGGCAAAGATGGATATTCCGAAAGAAATATCGACCCTCTGGAGAGCGAAGGGGTGCGCACACTGCAACGGCACCGGCTATCGCGGCCGAATGGGAATTTTTGAAGTCCTCACCATCAGTGAAGCGATCAGTGAAAAGATTTCCGGGCTCGCGAGCGAAAACGACATTATGCGCGAGGCGCTCGAAGAAGGTATGGTGACTATGGCGCAGGACGGAATGCTGAAGGCAATCGACGGCACCACATCCCTCGATGAAGTTTGGCGCGTAACGGGGCAAACGGAGTTCCTCAAAGAAATGTACGACGAGCTTATGGCGCACACCCTCGCCCGCGCCTTTCCGGTTCCCGACACCATTATCAATGAAACGCAAAAAAACCTCGATTCGTTCGCTCATTTCCAAACACTCGTCGAAGGAACCGACCAACGAACCGCACTCAAATATATTTTTGCGGGCGCACTCCTCACCAATGCCAACGACATCCACATCGAGCCGCAGGAAACTTCGGTCGATATCCGCTTCCGAATCGACGGTATCCTGCAAACCGTGGCAACTATTCCCGCGAACGAATATCCCTCACTCTTGGGCGACATCAAACTTCTCTCGGGACTCAAGACCGAGGAACGCGCCGGCATCCGCGACAGCCGGTTTATGGTCAAAACCGAGGCGCCCCTTCCGGGAACACGCGAACAAAAATTCGACATCCGTGTCTCGATCATTTTGGGCGGCTTCGGCGAAACCGTCGTAATGCGACTTCTGAATCGCGGCGCGGTCGCACTCGACATTCATGGAATCGGCATCCGTACGGAAACGCTCAATCGAATTTTGGCAGGCGTCAAAAAACCGACCGGCATCATCTTGAATACCGGTCCCACGGGAAGCGGAAAAACGACGACACTCTACAGTCTCATCGATTTTGTGAAGACGCCCGAAATGAAAATCATCACTGTCGAAGATCCTATCGAATACCAGCTTTCCGGAATTTTACAAACGCAAGTGAATGAAGATGGCGGCTATACTTTTTCAAGCGCGCTTCGTTCGCTCCTCCGTCAAAACCCCAATATCGTGATGATCGGAGAAATCCGCGACGACGAAACCGCAACAATCGCCTTCCAAGCGGCGCTGACCGGTCACCTCGTCATCGCAACGCTCCATACCAATAACGCCGCCGGGAGTATCCCACGCCTTATCTCAATGGGCGTCCGTCCCGACGATATCGTCAATGCGGGCGGTACCTATATGGCGCAACGACTCGTCCGCCGCCTCTGCGACTGCAAGAAAAAAGCGCCCCTCGAAGGTGAGCTCCGCGAGACGGTTGAAAATGTTTTGAAACTCTTCAATGAGCGCTCCGGCATCACCGTTCCCGCAATTCCAAATGAACACTGGATCGCGGGAGGGTGCGAGAAGTGTAGCGGCACCGGCTACAAAAAGCGACTTGTCTTGAGCGAAGTCCTGGAAATCGACAAAGAAATTCAAAAACTCATTATGGCGGGCGCCCTCAATCTCGAACTCGAAGAAGAAGCCGTGAAACGAGGAATGATCACAATGCTGATGGACGGCGTCCTCCGCGCCATAGATGGTGAAACCTCCCTCGATGAAGTCCTCCGAGTCGTGCATTTGTAGAAAGTGTGAAAAAACTTCAAGAAAGTAAAAAGCCGGGCTTGTGCTCGGCTTTTGAGTTTGAACTCAACTAATCCGGAAGAAACGCCCTAAGCGTTACTTCCAATAAATTATTCTCCCCATATCCTTTGATAAAAGTTTCGGCATTATCGCCGTGATCAAAGCGGATCCGTGCGATTTCCTCGGTAGAGAACTCACTTTCTCGGAGCGCATACGCGAGCGCTTCCGGCCAAAAGGTATGATCCGGATATGTCCCGCGATTCAAGTGGTCTTCGAAGCAAGCGCGGCCGCTTCTCTTCAACTTCTTATCGAGGATTTCACGCACCCTGATTTCGGACAGAATTCCAACCGTGATCGCACAGGAGAGGAGCGTCTTCAATCGCTCATTCCAACCGATCGGACAGTATCGCCGATCGACATATTCAACTCGAGCACTCTCAAGTGACTCGAGAAGGTATTGCGGCATCGGCGTTTCAAATTCAAGAGAAGAGTACTTTTCTTTTTTTCGCTCCTCTCCCCCTTTATCCGAGGAATACTCCTTTGGATACAACCAGCCGCGAACCAATACCCCTGCTCCAATCCCAACAAGTAGAGCCACTGCCATTTCCACATTCATCACATCACCTCCGCCCCGCAGGGCTATGACAATACGACAATACAACTACCAACCATTCAGCCGGAATACAAAAAACATCCCCGCCGGTCTGTAGACGGGTCCTCGGAAATAAATCCCCGAGGGAAGGAGCGGTGTCGAGGAGCGGAAGAGCCGAAACCCTTCCGTCCGATCTGGACGAAAGCTCCCAGTTTGAGGACAAAAGATAGAAGTCCCCAAGTGTCTACAGACCGGCAGGGACGAACGCTTGATAACGCTTAACGAATGCATCCCTCCTGTCTACTGGCTACAAAATATTTCACCATTCTAATTGTCAACGAACAAAAACAGCGGAACTGCCCATCTTAGCATGGGTTTTCTTTTCTGTCAACCGGGGGTATACTGACTCGATTACGGATGCCTTCTCTGTCTCAATCTTCTCTCTCAAAACTTCTCTCTACTCGCTACCAACTACTCACTCCTCTTGTTATGACGCTCATCTCTTCCACCGCCACTTCCGACGATCCCACGCTCGACACGACGCTCCGTCCGCAGGGATTCGGCGAATATATCGGACAAGAAAAAATCAAGCGGAACCTCCGTATTTTTATCGACGCCGCGAGAAAGCGCGAAGAGCCGGTCGAGCATATCCTTTTCTATGGTCCCGCCGGTCTCGGAAAAACCACCCTCTCTCACATCATCGCCAAGGAAATGGGCGTCGGAATGAAGGTAACGTCTGGACCCGCGATTGAACGCGTGGGCGACTTGGGATCGATTCTCACCAACCTCGAAAACGGCGATGTTCTCTTTATCGACGAGATTCACCGACTCAACAAATTGATCGAGGAAGTTCTCTATCCGGCAATGGAAGATTACAAACTCGACATCATCATCGGAAAGGGACCGTCAGCCAGAACCATCCAGCTCGACCTCCCTAAGTTCACTTTGATCGGCGCAACAACGCGACTCGGCTCCATTTCGAATCCGCTCCGCAATCGCTTCGGCTCCGTCCACCGGCTCGAATTCTATACCGAGGAAGAAATCGCCAAAATCCTCGCGCGCTCGAGCCGCATATTGAATATCGGTATCGATCCCGCGGGCGCAGAACGCATCGCCCGAGCGAGTCGAGCCACCCCGCGCGTCGCCAATCGACTCCTGAAGCGCGCCCGCGACTACGCGCAGTCAAAAGATACCGCCGCCATCACGGAAACGGTCGCGGAAGAAGCGCTCGCCCTCCTCGAAATCGACCACCTCGGACTCGAACCGACCGACCGACATATCCTCGCGACCGTGATCGACAAGTTCGGCGGCGGTCCCGTCGGCATCCAAACGATAGCCGCCGCAACAAGCGAGGAACGCGAGACGATCGAAGACGTCTACGAGCCCTACCTCATTCAATTGGGATTCCTCGCCCGCACCCCCCGCGGTCGCGTCGCCACCCCGGAAGCGTACGCGCACCTCGGGAAAACTTCGCCAGATAAAACCGGAAAACTTTTGTAGCCTATAGTTTGTGGTTTTTTCAGTTGACCCCATTCATCATTCCCTATTCTCCATTCGTCATTCTTCCATGGTATACTGTCCCTATGAAACTTCTCGTCGGACCGTTTTATGCGCTCTTCGTACTCGGAATTCTCTTTGCGAGCTTTTTCATCGTGTTCCACCTTGCCAATTATTCCGTCAATCGTCGCGTCGCACGCCTCACGATGCTCGCCTTCGTCATCGGCACCGCCATTCTCCTTATCACCAATGCCGCACTTTTTTTCTCCGTCCCGTTTGACTCACTCAGTTCATTTTTTCCCGAAGTTTCAAACACCGGAAGTTCGTTTTGAAACTCTTTGAAGATTATACCAAATCAAATAAAACTGTTCTATAAGTGCGTGTCGAGACCGCAAAAAATAATTTTTTGAAACTTCGCTCCGAGCCCAACGAGGAGTGTGTGAGAAAAATTATTTTTTGCGGTCGAGGCAACTCTCAAAATATCAGAGATCTATTTGATTTGGTATTACTGAGTTTGAATGCCGATATTCTTTGGAAATTGGTTCGCTGGTTATTGGAAATTGCCCCTATGATGGTTCCAAATAGAGCACTCAATAAGACTCACGCCTTTGAAGGGCAGGATCACGACGAAGAAATCCTCTTCGTTATTCACAGACACTGGTTCAATATTTTCGTCCAATTCCTGCCACTCCTTTTCGGACTTGTTGCCGTTGTCGGCATATTCGTCGCGTTTGGATTTGCTTATCCCGAGCTTTTGGGCGGCGTTGATCGCACCCTCTTCCTCTTCATCGAAAACACGCTTCTTATCTTCCTGTGGTTCTTCGGATTCCTCATTTGGATCGACTACTATCTCGACGTGTGGATCATTACCAACAAACGCATCGTGAATATCGAGCAACGAGGACTCTTCGTCCGCCATATGAGCGAAATATTTCTCTTCCGTGTTCAAGACACGACGAGCGAAGTCAAGGGATTTTTCCCCTCTATTTTGAACTATGGCGATGTCTTCATTCAGTCAGCCGGCGAACAAGAGCGATTTCTGTTTCACAAAGTCCCCGACCCTTACGGCATCAAGGATGCCATTATGGATATGGCGCGAGACACTCACCAAGAAGAGATTGAGTTCATGGAAGGCGCTTTCCATCACGGAAAGGATGGGCACAAGGGAATTTCAAATGATAAATTTCAAATTCAAAAATAATTTCCAAATTCAAAAATTTTTGAGTTGTTTTGAAATTTGGAATTCCTACCTACCGGCAGGCAGGTGTCAGTTATCATTCGGCTCTGTCTCTTGAAAGAACCGCTCGAAACCGCTACACTGTCGCCAGCTCGTGAGCCTTCAGTCATTAAAGCTGGTCTATGTCGGGACATTCACATTGGGCGGGTATCAAACATCGAAAAGGGATAAACGACGCGAAACGCGCGAAGGTATTTACCAAACTCGCACGCCCCATCACGATCGCGGCGCAATCGGGCGGCAATCCCGATACCAACTTCAGGCTTCGACTTGCGATCGACAAAGCGCGGGAATACAATATGCCGCGCGAGAATATCGACCGCGCCATAGCGCGAGGCACGGGCGAATCGAAAGATGGCATACGAATAGACGAACTCGTTTATGAGGGAATTCTCCCTCGTGACGAATCGAGAGGTTCCGGAAATATCGCCTTCATCATCAAAGCATCGACCGAAAACAAGAATCGAACCGTGAGCGAAATTAAGAGTATTTTCACCAAGGGTGGCGGAAAGTTCGTCCCAACCGGTTCGGCATCATTCCTCTTCCGCGAGTGCGGAGAAATTATCCTGGAAATACCCCCGGACGAACGTGAGAACGTCGAGCTCGCCGCTATCGAAGCGGGCGCGGAAGATACCGAATACGACGAGCAAGAGAACGCACTCTTTGTTTTTACAGTTCCTGCCGACCTCCAAAAAGTCCAGGAATCACTCGCGAGAGCCGGGTATGCCGCAACATCATCATCAATCATCCACCGCCCGACAGAGCGCATCACGCTTTCTCCGGAAGATCGCACTCGATACGATGCACTCCTCGAGACCCTCAACGATCACGACGACGTCGATACGGTGTACGATAACGCGCAATAAGAATGTGGAATTTGGAATGGAGAATATGAAACACAAAGAGGGTGCCTTTTTCTCCATTCACCATTCTCCATTCACCATTCTTCCTTTATGAGAATTCTCGGTATCGATCCCGGAACTGCGACTGTCGGGTGGGGCATTCTTGAAATTGACGAGAGTCGAATGACACCAATTGCCTACGGACACATCTCAACCAGCTCAAAAATCTCCCTTTCGGAACGAATCGCCGAAATTTCCGAAAACCTCCGAGAAATTTCCACACGGTACGCTCCCAACGAGGCATCGGTGGAGAAGATATTTTTCTTCAAAAATCAGAAAACAGTCATCGCTGTCAGTCAAGCCCGCGGCGCCATCCTCTTGACGCTTGAGACCTTGGGCATTAGACTCTTCGAGTATACTCCGCTCCAAGTAAAACAGTCCTTGACCGGCTATGGTCGCGCCGAAAAAAAACAGATGCAGATTATGATCAAAAGCATCCTGAAGCTTTCCGCCATCCCGAAGCCCGACGATGTTGCCGACGCCCTCGCTCTCGCCCTCTGCCACGCAAATAGCCGGAAGATGAATACCTTGCTCGAAGGCAAGAATTCCAAATAATAAATTACAAATTTTAAAATAACTTTTTAATTCGAAAATTTTTGAATTGTTTTGAAATTTAGAATTTGAAATTTATCATTCTTCCCCTATGTCCCTCCACCCTCTCTTCGAATCCTTCGTAAATCAAGGCGTGCCGGTCGATACCATCCGGTATATCCTGATGTTTCCGCTCGTCGTGACGCTCGTCGCGTTCTTCCGACAAGTCGTCGGAGTAAAGGCGTTTGGTATCTACACGCCTTCGATTGTCACCTTCGCCTTCCTCGCTTTCGATCCGGGCGGCCTCAAATACGGCGTCGCCATTTTCATTTCGATCATCTTGGTCGGTATGCTTTCGCGTCTTCTTTTGAGAAAACTTCGCCTCCTCTACCTGCCACGGGTCGCGATCACACTCACTATCGTCGCCCTTGCCATTCTCGGCATCCTGGTTGCGGGCGGCTCCCTTCACCGAACCGGGCTCGCTTCCATTTCAATCTTCCCGCTCCTTATCATGATCACGCTCGTTGAAAAATTTGTCGCAACCCAAATTGAAAAGGGTGACAAAACCGCTCTCATTCTCGCGACTGAAACACTCTTCATCTCGCTCGTTGGGTATTTCCTCGCTCGCTCCCAAACGATCGCCGGCTTCCTTCTTGCCTTTCCCTGGATCATCCTGTTCACCATCCCCGTCAATATCTTCCTCGGTCGCTGGAGAGGACTCCGCTTCTCGGAATACCTCCGCTTTTCGAAACTGTTGAAATCGTAACTCGCCTTACGCATTGCCTTTTTTATTTTGTCATTTGAAATTTATTTGGAATTTGTCATTTGGAATTTGAAATTTGAAATTTATCCCCATGATCCATCTCCTCGAAGCCTGGAAAAAAAGTCGAAATATTCTCGGCATGAACGCGCGAAATCTCGACTACCTCCGCCCGCACAACAAAAAGCGCGCGAAGCGTTTTGCCGATGACAAAATGGCGTGCAAGCGCCTCCTCGAAAAGCACTCACTCCCCGTCCCCGCACTCCTCGCTCGCGTACGAACGATGCGAGACCTCGAGGACTTCGATTGGTCCTCACTCCCCGGAAGTTTCGCACTGAAACCCAATCACGGTTTCGGCGGCGAAGGCATCCTCGTCGTCTACGGCAAGAAAAAAGACATCGATCATACATGGATCAAAGCGGACGGATCCCTCGTCACGGTTGATGACCTCAAAACGCATATCCGAAACATCCTGGACGGTTCATTCTCACTCGCCAATATCCCCGACTCGGCATTCTTTGAAGAACGATTGAAGCTCCTCAAACTCCTGAAACCCTACACCTGGAAGGGCATCCCCGACATTCGCGTCATCGTGTACAACAAGATACCCGTTATGGCGATGCTCCGCCTCCCAACACAAAGTTCCGGCGGGCGCGCCAACCTCCAACAGGGCGCGATCGGTCTTGGCATCGACCTCGCCTCCGGAACGACAACTTCCGCCGTCTGGGGCAAGAACACCCTCGTCGAACATATCCCCGGCACACGCCTTGTCCTTTCGGGTATTCGCATTCCCTTTTGGAAAGACATCCTCAAAATGGCGGGTGAGGCGCAAAAAGTTTCCGGACTCGGCTTCCTCGGCGCCGACATTGCGATCGATCGTGACCGTGGTCCGGTCTTCCTGGAACTCAATGCCCGCCCGGGACTCTCGATTCAAATTGCCAATCTCGACGGACTGAAAGGGCGCCTCGAACGCGTCGCGGGACTCACTATAAAAACAGTTGAGAAAGGCGTTCGTATGGGTATGGATCTCTTCGGCGGCGAAATCGAAGAAGAGCTCGAGGAAATCTCCGGCAAAAAAATCATCGGCACCGTAGAGAAGGTGAAGCTCATCGGCAAAGACGGGAAAGAGGTTGAGGTGGAAGCAAAAATAGACACCGGCGCCGACTCCACCTCGATCGACACCGAGCTCGCGAGAGAGCTGGGATTCGGGGAAACGGTAGACGCATTTTCAAAGATAGATACGAGTAAATATGACTTAAAGCCGGAAAACGAAAATGTCATAAGAACACAGTTTCTCGCCGAACACAAAGATGAAATTCCGCTTCTCGAAAATGTCGCCGTTGTTTTTTCCGCAAGCGGATCATCAGTGCGACCGGTGATAAGGATGACTTTTGCCATGGACGGAATTGAGTTAACATCAAAAATAAATATCACCGATCGAGCTAACTTGGCGCAACGGATGATTATTGGCAAAAAAGATCTAAGGAAATTTTTGATTCAGGTTTAAAAAGATAAAATAAAGAAATTTCATGAAGATTCTTCTTATTAACCACCAGATCCGCCCCGAACTCTCCGGCGTAGCAAGTCATTTTGAAAATATCTCCAAGAACCTTCTTCTTCTCGGAAGTGAAGTATTAAGACTCACTGTCAAAGATAACAATTTTAAAAAAAAAGACCTGAGAATCCGCTACTACTTCTTTGAATACCGAAAGAAGGCACCTTTTCAGGCGAATAAAGATAACGAGGAACGCATTCGCGAAAACTACGCAAATTTTGAGAGTTCATTGAAAAAAATAGACTGTGAGTCTATTGATGTCGTGATAACGAGCAATGATATTTACTTGTCCATACTCAAAAAATATATAGACCCACAAAAAATACTCGCAATAATTCCATCATCGCTTACATTTTCAAAACACTCAAATCCCAACGACTACAAGAGCACCATCGAGAGGATAAAACGAAATGCCAAGGGGATTCATTTAGTTGTCCTGAGTGAAAAAATGAAATCCATGCTTTTGAACCTCTTGGGAAGCGACTACCAAATTTCAGTCATTCCTCCCGGAGTTGACTTTGAGAAGTTTTCACAATCACATCGGAGACAGAATACCAACTCACTGCTCTTTGTCGGAAGAATAGCGGAAGAAAAAAACATACCGGCGCTCATTGATGCTGCAAGGCAAGTAAAAAATCCTTACTTTCTTCGAATCATTGGGACAGGTCCACTCCTCGAAGAAATGAACCAGCTGGTCAAAAAGAGTAGCCTCAACAAAAAGATTATCTTTGAGGGAAGAAAAACTCGTGTTGAAGAGTACTATGCTCAAGCAAATATTTTTGTCTTACCATCAAAATATGAAGCCTTCGGATTGGTTATCCTCGAAGCAATGGCTTCCGGGTTACCCGTCATCGCATTCCGTCCAGGAAACGATGTAATTACGGCAAGCGACGAAATAATTACCGATTCAGTAGACGGATTTCTGGTCAGTGATACCCTGGAGATGGCTGAAAAAATCGACCTCCTGCTCAAAGATTCGCAACTACGGATCCATATGGGAGACAATGCCATCTTAAAGGCAAGGCAGTACGTCTGGAAATCGCATGTCAAAAATCTATTGCAAGTATTAAAACGCTGATTTTTTTCCTTCGTCTTATGGAAGAATTTGAATTGTCGAACAAAGTGGTGTGGAGAAAAAATGTGAACCAAGACACCACAGAATCATTTTATCCATCTTTTATTAAAGACATACATAAAAAATCCTCTTATTTTGAAGAAAATTTCAGAGTTGAATTTGTTCGCGCAGACACGGAAAAAATGAAAACGCTTTTCCTTCCCCTCTACGCCAGTGAAATAATGGGTCGGGAAGACTTCGCTTTGGATAGAAATACCATAGAGAACGAACTCCTTAAAAAAATTGATGGCAATGATACCTATACACTTATGTGTGTATATCATGGGAACGACCTCGTCTCGGGGATGCTTTTTTCACTGAAAGAAAATATGCTTCACTTGGGATACCGGGCAACCAAAAAGGATTTTGACAAGAAAACAAAGCATGGGGCAACTATTAGCTACTGGGGAGAAAAAATCATCTTCGAATACGGAAAGAAGATTGGCGCCAACACATTTTCTTATGGAAAGGATGCTCATCCTTTTCATGGGAAAAATATCGGACGACCTCTATACAAGTTGAAAACGGGCATGAAACCGAGAGTACCCTTGTCTACAAGCAATTTCTCTTTCATGAAAATAAATGATTACCATCTTCTTGAAAAAAAATTGCCAGTGTTCTTTTTTGATAATCCCAATAAGGATGGGTTCTACAAAGAGTGTCACCTCTATTCGCCGAAAGAAACCTTAAATGACTCCTACCTGAAAGAGTTTGAGAGCGTGACCTCTTGGGCAGGACTACAATTTCACTTCACCGCGTACTAAAAGCCATATGAAACACCTCATCTCTGACCTCCCCTCACTACAGGAGTATTTAAAAACTGTTGACAGCCCTGTTTTTGGTATAGGTGCCCGGGCATACAATCTCACAATAGGAGTACATTCGCTTTTTAAAAATTTTACTATTCTTGCTTGCAACGGTTCTTCGAAAGAAGTTGAATTACTGAAAGACCGACTCCCGATTATATACCTTGAAAAAAATCCAACATCCAGAAACAAGGAAAACTACAAGACCTATCAAACGAAAAAACCACTCGATCTCTTGCGAGATGAACGCATTACTCATTACCTTGATTCTTTCGAAAAGAAGCCTGTCCTCCTTTTTTTTAAGATGTCGCAAGAAGCAGAAGATATTCTGAGCAAAAAGAACTATACGGTAGTAGGATCATCATTTGCCATGTTCGAAAAATATGAGAATAAAATAACATTTCAAAATCTTCTTGACACGCTTGGTATTAAATCGCCGAAGCATGCGACAATGAAGGCACGCCAACTGAATTATGTGGAAATAAAGAAAAGTATTGGCAAAAAATTTGTAATACAATTACCGAGCTCGGAACTTGGAGCTGGAACTTTTTTTGTTTTTAACGAAAATGACTTCAACCAAACTCTCTGCCAGTCTTCCTTGCAAGAGGCTCAAGAAAAAAATATCGATTTGAAGATTGCTGAGTATGTAGAGGCTTCCTGTTCACCGAGTATCACGGTCTGCATTACAAGGTTTGGTATTCTCTCAACCAGCCTCCAAAGACAGCTTCTTGATATTGAAGAGGTTTTGGAACCAAGAAGAAGATCCGGGGTATATTGCGGGCATGATTGGAGTGCAAGCAACTTCTCTCCGGAAATTGAAAAACAGGCCAAAGAAATAGTCGAAAAAATAGGCATTCATTTCAAGGAGAAGGAGGGGTTCTCCGGAATTTTCGGGATTGATTTTATATTGAAAAATGAAAGACTCTACCCTATAGAAGCAAACATGCGGCTCCTTGGATCATTTCCTGTGCTCTCAATGGTACAGGAAAGCGCCAATCAACCGCTCATTCAGGGACTGCAGATTCTTGATAGACTCGAGCGAGACAATTATGAACTAAATGTGGAATCGCTTAATGCGTGTATGCAGCAATACAAAAGAGGTGCCCACATCAATCTCTATTCAAAAAGCAAGAATCCTTCTTACGTTTCTGGAGATATCCGCCCGGGAATATACAAGGTTGATACAAAAACCAAGAGGATATCCTATATCCGAAAGGGTATTTTCTACAACGACTTGTATGAAAATGACGAAATACTCATTACGAGCGGAGTTCCGTATGCTGGTCGTGTTTATCAGAGACATAACACCATATGCAAACTGATTTCCAGACGTTCCCTGGTAGATTCTTCTGATGGAAAACTCAACGAGTTTGCAAAAACAATGATTCAGTACACCTACGACAAACTTGCCCTCAAGGATTTCTCTTGAACCCATCCTCTTTCCGCGCTACAATATGGGCACGAATGGCGAAGTGTCGCAACATTTCGATCCATGAATAAGCCTTTTTTGGACACGAATGGAGCATCTGAAAACCGTGCTTCGGGAGACGAGAGACGCGTGGCGACGCCTCCGAGAAGATCCTCGTTCATTGCCGTCCCGACTCGCGAATTCCTTCGCGGGACGTTTTGCGGAACAACTGTTTTCCAAAAATGAAACCTCCCTCCACACACTGGTTCGCGGTCCACTCGGGACATTCAACGCCCCTTCTTCCGCCGCTATGAATACCCCCTCATCCCGACCACCGAAAAAATCCCACGGATTTTGGAAGTGGAGTTTTCGGATTTTTCTGGGCTGCCTCTTCGCTGGCATCTTTACGATTGCCGGCGTTTTTGCCTATTTCGCCAAAGATTTGCCGAGTCCCGGAAAGGTGAACAGTCGCTTCATCGCGGAATCCACCAAAATTTTCGACCGCACGGGAACACACCTCCTCTACGAAGTTCACGGTGAAGAGAAGCGCACCATTATTCCCTTTTCCGAAATGCCGGACGTAATACGCGCGGCGACGATCACGCTCGAGGATCAGGATTTCTATTCCCACTATGGCATCAAACTTTCCTCCATTATGCGTGCCGTTTTCAAGGACTTTGTGACCCTGGGCGCAAAACAGGGCGGCTCCACCATCACGCAACAGTTCGTAAAAAATTCGCTCCTCACACCCGAAAAAACGTTCACACGAAAAATAAAAGAGGCTATCCTCTCGATAGAAATGGAGCAGAAGTTTTCGAAGGATGAAATTCTCGCGATGTATTTGAATGAAATTCCCTACGGGTCGAACGCCTACGGCATCGAGGCGGCATCGCAAACATTCTTCGGGAAAAACGCGAAGAATCTCACACTCGACGAAGCCGCATTCCTCGCTTCTCTCCCCAATGCGCCCACCTATTATTCCCCTTACGGCTCGCATCTCGAGGAGCTCCGCGCGCGTCAAATGAAAACCCTGGCGACTATGGCAAGTTTGGGATATATCACGCCGGAACAAATCGAAGAAGCCAAGAAAATAGACACATTTGAAAAACTCGTTCCCCAGCGCGAAGCGATCGCCGCACCGCACTTCGTGATGTACGTAAAAGAATATCTCGCCAAACGCTACGGCGACGAACAAATCGAACAGGGCGGACTCAAGGTTACAACAACGCTTGATTGGGATAAGCAACAATTCGCCGAGAAGGCTGTTTCCGAAGGCGCGGAAAAAAACCTTCGATACAATGCGGAAAACGCCGCGCTTACCGCGATCGATCCAAAAACCGGACAGATTCTCGCCATGGTCGGATCCAAAAACTATTTCGATACGAAAATTGACGGACAGGTAAATGTCACCGTGCGTGATCGCCAGCCGGGCTCCTCTTTCAAACCCTATGTCTATCTCGCCGCCTTCACCAAAGGCTATGTCCCGGAAACGATTCTCTACGATGTCCCGACGAATTTCTCGACCGAAGATGGCAAAAAGTACGAGCCGCAAAACTATGACGGCACTTTCCACGGTCCCGTCTCCCTTATGCAGGCGCTTGGCGGCTCCCTCAACGTTCCGGCCGTGAAACTTCTCTACTTGGTTGATGTCAAAAAGTCGATCGAGCTCGCAAAAAATCTTGGCATTACAACACTCAATGAACCTGACCGCTACGGACTCTCGCTCGTTTTGGGTGGCGGCGAAGTAAAACTTCTCGATCACGTAAACGCCTATGCGACACTTGCAACCGGCGGCGTCCGACGAGAAAAAACCGCGATTCTCAAAATTGAAAACGCAAAAGGTGAGCTACAAGAAGAATACAAGGATACCCCGGGGGAACGTGTCGTTGCCGAGAAATTCGTCGCCATGCTTGATTCGGTACTCTCAAACAATGCCAACCGTTCCTGGATCTTTGGCGAAAACAATCCCCTCCGTTTCGACAATCGCCCTGTCGTTGCAAAAACCGGAACAACCAATGAGTATCGCGACGCCTGGACAATCGGTTACACACCTTCTCTCGCGGTTGGCGTCTGGGTGGGGAACAATGACAATACCTCGATGAAATTGGGCGCCGACGGTTCCTATGTCGCCGCTCCCATCTGGCGCGCCTTTATGGAAAAGGCGCTTGAGGGAACATCCATCGAAACCTTCCCGCCCTACGATCCCAAAATGGAAATCGCCGACCGCGACAAGGATGGTGACATCAAAGAAGACAAAGAAGAAAGCTCCGACGAGAATTCGGAAAATGCCGAGACAACGGATGTTGAGACCACTCTGAACGATCCGCTCGTTCCGAAATTTCCCAAAATCACAAAGCCCCTTCTTGGCGGATGGATCGAGAAAAAGGAAGGATTGAAAGTATGCGAGATTCCCGGAAAAGACGGGGAGTATTGCCTCCCCAGTAAGTACTGCCCCGAAAGCGAGGAGAAAAAGCGCGACTTCGTAAGTCCCAATGATATCCTCTACTACGTAAACAAAAATGATCCGCGCGGCGCCATTCCCGACAAACCCGATCGTGACGCGCAGTACAAACTCTGGCAAAAAGCCGCCAAAGACTGGTATGACAAAGACAAGAAGGTTGTACTCGATTCTCCGCCTTCCAAGGAATGTTCCAAGGATGATTTCGCCGAGAAATTCAAACCGAGTATTTCTCTTTCGGTGCCGGATGAAACTTCCTCAAGCTCCTTTTCCATCTCCGCAAAGGGCGATGTCCCCTATGGTACCGACTCGATTGAAATTTTCGTAAACGGCGACAAGGTTGCATCGGGCAATAATTCCTCCCTCTCGACCGACTACTCCATCCCCAACGACAAACGCGGCGACACCCTCACCGTCGAAGTCAAACTCACAGACAAAGTCGGAAACGAAGTGAAAACATCAAAGAGCGTAAAAACTTCCGAACTCCCAGCAACACCGTGAGAGAGAATATGGAATGGAGAATGGAGAATGAGGAATGAGGAACGAGGCATCAAAAAAACAACCCCTTCAAGTTTGAAGGGGTTTTGTTGTGGAAAAAGTTATAGCCCGCAGTCATTTTTTACTCAAAAGAAAAGGGGGCGCGTTCTTTTAACACACCCCTTAGCTATAAATTTTACTGAGAGCCCGCTAAATCTCAGTCTTT
>CAZJZN010000005.1:9176-10363 GCA_964550545.1 uncultured Bdellovibrionales bacterium | reverse complement strand
TCACCCTCCGGATGCAATACGCGGATAAATGCCCCCTGAATATCGGGAAACCTATTTCCCCTTTGTATGCCTTCCCCCCTCATCGTCTTCCCAACTCTCTTCCCTCTTTCGTCTATCGAAGTGCGAGAATCAGAACTCGGAACAGGCACCCCGCACTCCGAACGCTCTTCCGCTGTAGCCAGCGCCTGAAGACATATTGCTCCAAGGCTACGCCTCAGCGAAGCAAAATCCCATTGAAGCCCGCTTCTCTCCGGGAGCTCTTGGATACCATACCGTGAAGCAATTTTCAAGAGAGCCTCTCGGAAACCATTAACAAGGGTGGAAATTTCGTCTTCCGTGAAACATCGCGCCCCTGCTACTTTAGCGACAGTTTCAACAATTAGGAGTAGATCCCTAAGAGCAACAACCCGAAGAACCTCACCAAACTCCTCCACGAACTGCCGGAAACGATCAGATGCTTCATTCTCACTCATCGCAACCTCCAAAGAACTCGTTACAGGGAAACACCGCCAACATTCTCGCTTATTATTCCTTTTTGCGCAACTCCTCGATATCTCGCACGAGGGCTTGGAGCGCGGACTCTATTTTTTCCAATTTCTGATCGGTGGTTTCTTTTTCTTTTGTTTCCTCTTGCTCCTCTTTGTCAATATCCTCCGAAATATCTTCGACGTCCTCCTGGATATCCTCCACGTCCTCACTGATTTCTTCGACTTCCTTTTGGATCCCCTCGACGTCTTCACCGATTTCTTCGACATTCTCTTGAATGTCTTCGATGTCTTCTGAAATATCCTCGACATCCTCCTGAATACCCTCGATATCTTCCTGCACTTCTTCCAATTCCATCGCCTGCCGATTCACCGTCATCTGGATGAAAATCGCAAGATAGATCGCCTCAAGCGAGACGAGCGTCGTCAAGATGAGAAGAATTTGATCGAAAGAAAACCCAAAAAGAGCGAGTGAAAAAATCCCGACAAAAAATGCCGAGTGCGCGATGAGAGACGGCACCGAACCGATTGCGCGCGCAATCCGCTCCGCAACTCCCATCTTCGGATTTTCCCGAGAAGGAGGCGTGATTTTTCCCCTTCCCTCTTCCTTGACCGTTTCCAAACTTTTGTTGTCCGCACTATTCGTTTCCATACCTTTATCCTACACCCAAATCACACACCAAACAAAATCCCAAAAAAATC
>CAZJZN010000005.1:0-9076 GCA_964550545.1 uncultured Bdellovibrionales bacterium | reverse complement strand
TCCATACCTTTATCCTACACCCAAATCACACACCAAACAAAATCCCAAAAAAATCCATTCCCTCAACACCCGATTCTAACATTTGAAATGTAACATCCACGCGCGATCGCGTGAGCACGTTACTTTTCTCGCAATCGATCATCGTCACCTCCCCTCTCGAGTCTCCTTCAATTTCACGCGTTCCAAAAAAATCTCTCATCTCTTCACGATCGTGAAGAGATGAGAGATAGATCGGAAACAAAAAAAGAAGGGTTCGCTACCACCCTTCTTCGAAGGCTTCTCAACGATACGGCAATCCCGAAGATGACCTCGGAATCGCCGTGCCATCGAGAAACTGTTTCTCAATATTGACTCAGGAGTATAGCAAAGAATACAAAATTTGTCAATACTCACTGAACAAATATTGTCTGTATGTTTCTCTTGGCTTCTATAGAGCCAAAAAAGCGACGCTTTTGCGTCGCTTTTCCTGGCGAATAGACCTGAAAATTACCTCAACACGCCCCGCTATCATCCTCTTTTGTTCCCACTCCAAAATTCACCCTATCCCGCCGTCTGTTTGGCTATATTGACAAATAAAAAAATATATGCTATACTCTTCTTCGTCAGTCGTCCCCCCATCGTAATGTCGATGGACGCGATTGACGAGTCGTCGCTTGAAAGTCTTTCGAAAGAAATTCTTCAAGCGACATTCAAAAACACCCATTCCCTATTATCGGGGAGGAGGAGTGTCATGAAAGCGACAAAAGGACCCGGCGGAGGAATCCGCCAAGAAGGACCAGGCACCTAATTTTTAAAGGTGCTAAAGAAATGCTCCCAATAACGAAGCGGAAGAAACTTATTCTTGATGAGTTTCTCTCTCGTTGTTGGGAGTTTTATATTCCCCCTTCTTCGCGTAATCAAATGCCATAACAAAAAGCGTCCGAAGTGTCGTCGCAATATC
The DNA here is from genome assembly GCA_964550545.1 of uncultured Bdellovibrionales bacterium. Taxonomy (GTDB): domain Bacteria; phylum Patescibacteriota; class Minisyncoccia; order Moranbacterales; family UBA1568. Next base: position 8,136 of record CAZJZN010000005.1, on the reverse strand, counting down.
TTTGTTCTCAATCACAATACCGAGCATATCGGCATAGGAGATAAGTTGTACCGTATCCTCATATATCGTCACATCTCCCGGAAAATCGAAAGATTCCTTGGGAAGATCAATAAGCTCATCGCCTGTTTCCGGCACAAGTTTTTCGGAAGTATTATACAGTGCTCGAGCTTCGATATGAAATTGGATTCGCTTTGATCGAGCGCGCGCATACTCTTCTTTTGAAATGTACTTATCCAACTCTTCCTTTGAAAAAGCGGTGAACATTTTCTCCTCCTTCGCCCGCTTAAAACCGGATTTCGCCATCCGCAAGATACCTTCTTTGCCAAGGTAGTATTTCACGACCGGCTTTTTGGTTTTCGTCGCATTTCGTTCCGAGAGCTCAGCAACAAGACCGGCGACGCGCTCGCGACGCGCTTCGAATTCGATGCGTTGCCGTTCGAAAATCGCTTCAAGTTGGGAGGGATCTTCGGGGAGAAAATACTGCCGCGGTCCCTCATCGATCGCACTTGCGAGCCCCTTCTTCATCAGACTTTCCATCACGAAATATGTTGTCGCGCGATTCACTTCCGACTTCTTCGCGATATCCTGCGCGGTCGCGCGCCCGAGCTCGAGCATTGCGATATATACTTTCGCTTCCTTCTCCGGCAAACCGATTTCCTGCAATTCTTTTTCGAGATTCATAAAAGTAGCCATTATTAATACGTTTGAAACCTTGCGGAGATACTCTAAAAAAAGCCTCTCTTCCTCAGTCTCTCAGAGACTGTCTTAAAAGCCTCACAAAACTGAAAATTTGAACGTTTTTCTGGAGAAAATTGTTTTTTTGCGGCTTTCCTGCCTACCCTGCCTACCCTGCCTACCGGCAGGCAGGCGGCAGGCAGGCGGCAGGCAGGCGAACGAAGTGGAAGACAAGCAAAAAAATAATTTTCTCCGGAAAAACAGACTTTTAAGACACGCTCTCACAAAAGATACCCGGAAGAAAAATCCACATTCCACATTCACATTTCCCTACCTCCCGTATTCGTGCGAGACTTTGATTTCTTTCACTATGTCGGCACCCGCCTCGGCAAGACGACGAAGAAAGTCCATACGAAACGCTTTTACTTCTTCGACCCAGAGACTGTTCTTTCCGGAGAGAAAAAGCTTGCCATCCTTGTAGTAGCGAGGTGCAACCGAGGCGGCGCCGCGCTTCCCATACTCTTCCTCAATGATTTTCTCCGCAAGAAAAAATATGGTTTTTTGATCAACCGCTTTCACTTTCCCCTTTCGGGGCGCCGCGTCTTGACGATATTTCGACGCCAAAAATTTCCCGAGAGACTTCATACTTCTATTTTTGTATCGGCATCATAATATAGGTGAAACCTGAAGCGGGAATACCATCCACGACATTCTTCATCGCAACCGGCGTGCCAGGCGTATTCGCGAGAAACGATACCGTCGGTGTTTCCATAAATCCGGCACCATCCAAAACCGACTTCGGCGGAAAAATAACGCGGAGATGTCCGTCGCCCGAAACAAATTTCGCCGACACTTCGGCGCGTTGTTCACCGACACTGCTCGAGATCGCCTCGACCAACACTTTCTCTTCATCGGGAAGAAGCTCAATCGCGATCTCTCCGGCGGAAAAAACACTCGCGATGCGCAGCGCACGCTGAAACTCCTCTTTTTCCAATTGAACGGAAAAAGAAAAATCCGCAGGCATAATCTGCCGATAATCCGGAAATTTCCCAAGAATAAGTCGGGACAACACTTCAACCCCGTCCGTCTCAAAAAAAATCTGACTCTCTTCGAGCGTCATAGAAACGGTTTTTTGATTCGGAGCGATGGCGCGAGCCACTTCAAGAAGCGTCGTCGATGGAAGAATGAGCGACCCTGCGGCGGTAATCTCACCAAGCGCGTCCGCACCTATCGGCACAGCAAGCGTGAGCACCTCTTCGCTCAAGCGAAAACTGTCCGTCGCCGCAAGCGCGACGCTTGTTTCTGAAAAAATAAAATTCACCCCCGTCAATTCAAGGCGCGTTTCCTGCGTCGCGGCACAGGGAAGGAGTCGGGAAAGAGCGCTTTTTAATTGCGGCGCCGGAAGCTCGATCGTTCGTCCGGATTTTTTCGTCGGCATGATAGGAAATTCACTTGACGGAAGCCCCTTGATCTTCACTCGATACCCGCCGCACGACACCGAGAGCGACTGATCGACGCTCTCGAGCGTCACTACTTCCGTTTCGGGCAAATTGCCGACAAACTGCGACAATATTTTTGCCGGAACCGTAAGACTCCCCTCTCGTTCCACCTTCGCGCCGAGACGCGCGACGACGCCGATTTCAAGATTGGTCGCCGAGAGTTTGAGTCGACCGCTTTCCGTCTCAAGGAGAAAGTTCCCAAGAACCGGAAGCGCACTCTGTCTCCCCACCGCCCGCTCCGCGTATCCAATCGCCCGTTTCAAGTTTTCCTGCGTGCACACGAGTTTCATAAGCGTTTCATACAAATTATCAATGTTAAATTTCAAATGACAAAAGAATTTTTGAATTCGAAAATTTTGAAATTATTTTTGAATTTATCATTTGACATTTGTCATTCTTTCCTCATTCTCTATAGAGTCGCTCTCGCAAGCTCACCATATCTTCTTTGAACCGACCGTCTTTTTCCATATCTTTTTGGACGCGATCCACCGCGTGAAGCACCGTCGTATGGTCGCGTCCGCCGAAAAACTTCCCGATCGCCGAAAGCGAAATATCAAGCTCCGTCCGCACGAGATACATCGCGACTTGTCGAGCAAAGGCAATTTCTTTCTTCCTGCCCTTTTTCTGAAGCGCCTCTTCCGGAACATTGTAAAATTCCGCGGACGCCCGTGCAATACTCTCGAGCGTCACGGATTTTTTGTTCGCCGTAATAATATTGCCAAGCACTTTCTCGACATAGGGAACCGTCGGATGCACCTTTTGAAACTCCGCGGACGCGAGAACCCGATTGAGCGCACCCTCGAGTTCGCGGGCATTGTTCGTAATATTCTCCGCGATAAAACGAACGCAATCGTCCGCAAGAACATTCCCTTTTTCCAAAAGCTTGAGCCGAAGAATCGCGACACGCGTCTCAAGACCGGGACGGCTCACGTCGGCGATCATGCCACCCTCGAATCGACTCTTCAGTCGATCCTCAAGAGTCGGTATCGCCTTGGGTGTGCGATCGCTCGTGATGACGATTTGTTTGTTCGCCTGATAGAGATTGTTGAAAACATGGAAAAATTCCTGCTGAGTTTTTTCGCGACCGGAAAGGAACTGAACATCGTCAATCAACAGCACATCGATTTCCCGGTATGCCGTTTTGAAGGCTTCCATAGACTGATTCTTGAGACTGTCGATGAGCTCGTTGGTAAATTGCTCCGACGTCGTATAGCGCACGGTTTTTTCCGGCGCGTTTTTGATCACTTCATTGCCAATCGCTTGAATAAGATGTGTTTTCCCGACACCGACAACGCCATAAATAAAGAGGGGGTTATAGAGCGTTCCCGGACTCTGCGACACTGCGAAACACGCCGCTCGCGCGAGCTCATTGTTTTCACCCACGATAAAATTCTCAAAGGTATATCGGGGATTCAAATTGGACACGCGACGCTCCGGGTGGGATACACCACCCGAACCCGATGCTCCCGCAAGAAATACGTTCGGCAAGGAGGGTGCGACCGGATGAGACATTGAGGAAGCGGGAATTCGAACCGGCAAAATGCCACTTTCTCCCGAACGAACCGGGATACTCGGATTCATCCCCACGGAAGGAGGTGGAACGGAAACTTGCAAAGAGACAGGCACCGAAGAAACAGAGGGTTCCGGAATATCATCGTCTTGTCGCTTCACATCGATCGATCGCGCCCCGGGCGCCACGTCCAAATTCGCCTGATAAAAACAAGAAATTTCCCGAACAGACGGATCCTGACGCGCAAGCGCTTGGAGGATAATATGATTGTACCGATTCTCGAGCCACTCTTTGGTAAAGGGATTCCCGACGGCAATCTTCGCCACTCCGTTTTCTATTGCTACGAGGCGCGTTCGCAAAAACCACGTCTCAAAATTCGCCTTCGACACCGAAAGCTCCAACTCGCCAAGCGCGACCTTCCAAATATCATGAGAGGAGAGTGCTGTCATAGAGAGGGAAAACAGAAACACATTCAACAAAACAAGCGTTTCCCCCCGCGCTATTCGCCTAGTATATACCAGAGATCCACGGCGTGTAAAAAGGTCGGTGCATAACTTGTGGATAGCGATCGAGCGCCCGCCCTCTCTTCACGTCATTTTCTCAACCTTCAAGACTCTTCCTTGCGTTATCCACGATGGACATTTCCCCTCCTGCCATTTGACTCTTCGGCATTCGCTTGATACACTCCAAATACTTTTTGAATCGATATGAAGCGAACGTACCAACCGAAAAAACTTCGACGGAAGCGTCGGCATGGATTTCGACAGCGCACCGAGACGCCCGGTGGTCGAGCCGTGCTTGCCCGACGACGCAAGAAGGGGCGAAAGCGACTCGCCGTCGCATAGTTTTCTGTGCGTTTGCGAAGCCTTTCTTATGTTGCCCAGAGGACATCGACTCTCCGATCATCGAGCAATGAATCGCGTGTTTCGAAATGGAAAAAAGGTATACGGAAGCCTTTTTTCTTTTGTTTTCCTGGAAAATGCCCGCCCGCAGAGCCGATTTGGTTTTGTGGCGGGAAAGAAGCTTGCTCCCCGCGCCATGGATCGAAACCGCGCAAAGAGGCTGATGCGCGAAGCAGTCCGCCCCTTTCTTCCGATACTTCCCTCCGGTATCGACGGCGCATTCGTTCTCATTCGAAAACCCGAGAAACCACTCAACCTGAGGACAACGATCGCTGAGATAGAGACGCTTCTTATTCGCGCTCGACTCCTTTCATAAGTACTTTCCTTCAATCACCACTATGACCGCCCTCTTCCATTCATTCATCTACCAACCAATATACAACCTCCTCGTCTTTCTCTATGACGTCGTCCCGGGAGGCGACTTTGGTGTCGCTATCATTCTCGTAACCGTTCTTTTGAAAACCGCGCTCTATCCTCTCTCCCAAAAGCAAATCGAGTCACAAAAAAAGCTCCAGGAAATCCAACCAAAAATCAAAGAAATTCAAAAGAAGTACAAGAGCGACCGAGAAAAGCAGAGTCGCGCCATGATGGAGTTTTACCGCGAAAACAAAATCAATCCGTTTTCAGGCTGTCTCCCCCTCATTATTCAACTTATCATTCTCATCGCCATTTACCGAGTGCTCTTCAATATTTCGCAGGCGGAATTTATGGCATCGTCCGAAACGCTCTATTCATTCGTTTCAAATCCGGGAGAAATACGGCGATTTTTCCTCGGCATACTCGATCTCTCAAAACCGAGTGCCCTCCTCGCCGTTATGACGGCACTCGCTCAATACTATCAGATGAAGATGATCATGGAGAGCAAGCAAGAAGGCGTCAAAAAAGCGCTTTCTTTGAAAACACCTCCAGACGCAAAACCGGAAGAGCCCGATTTCAATCAAATAATGATGAAGCAGATGCTCTATATCGGACCGGCGCTCACACTCTTTTTTGGAATGACCTTTCCTTCCGGACTCGCCCTCTATTGGTTTGCATCAACCCTCTTTATGATCGGACAACAGTGGCTCATTGTGAAGAAGAATCCCAAGAAGCCCCTCCCGATTCTTCCAGGCTAGCCCAGAAAACAATCCGCTCCCCTTTTCATAAGGTCGATCCGGTGCTACCCTCGGGAGAAGGAGGGATTATCCGTTGTGCGCCGCCAAGTATATTCTCCGGCGCCCAAACTCTAACCCCGAGCATGTATGAATCAAGATCGAGCCGAAAAAATTGTCACACTGGTACGAGAGCTTCTTGAAAAGATGACGATTTCCGCCGAGGTACACATTGAGGAATCCGCGCTTCCGCTTCAGGGGGAGTTCGTCTGCCATATTCGGATTTCCGAAGGATCCAATCTCCTCATCGGTCAGCGAGGGCTCAACTTGGAAGCACTTCAAACAATCGCTCGACTCTCCGCGCGCCGTATTTTTGATGGATGGGCGGACTTCTCTCTCGATGTGAACGATTACTGGAAGAAAAAATCCGACGCGCTTTTCGAGGAAGCGCGCGAAGCGGAACGAAAAGCGAGCGCTGACAAGTCCGCCGTGTTCCTCCGTCCGATGACCGCCTTCGAGCGAAAATGCGTTCACACGCTCCTTGCCGACTCCGCAGTGGTCACAACCGAAAGCGTTGGAAGCGGTGAGGGTCGAAAGGTGATCGTGAAGCCGAAAGGCGATCTCGAGTAAAATTTCAAATGACAAAATAATTTTTGAATTTAAAAATTAGAAAATTATTTTGGAAATTATCCTTTAGATACTATCTTAAAAGCTTCACAAAACTGAAAATTTGAACGTTTTTCCGGAGAAAATTGTTTTTTGCGGCTTTCCCGCCTACCGGCAGGCAGGCGAACGCAGCGGAAGACAAGCAAAAAAATAATTTTCTCCAGAAAAACAGTCTTTTAAGACACGCTCTTAGAATTTTTCATTTTTTTCCCTCATGCCTCTCGCACGGCGCATCGCGTATAATGTTGTTTTTAATTCCGTCGCAAAAATCATTTCGACGGTATTAGCGCTTCTCTCAATCGGGTTTATCACTCGTTATCTCGGAAAGGAAGGGTTCGGCGACTACGCGACCGTTCTTGCGTTTTTCGCACTCTTTAGCGCCCTCGCCGATCTGGGGCTCGCACCCCTTCTCGCCCGAGAAATTTCCCGGGAGGACGCACCGGAAGCGAATATCGTCGGCAATGTCGTCGCACTTCGACTCACAAGCTCCTTCATTGTTTTTGCGGGAGCATTATGCGCCATTCCGTTTTTCCCCTACTCGGAAGGACTCCGCACCGGCATCATCGTCGCTTCGGCGGCGTTTCTTTTCGCCTCCTCCTCCGGAGTTTTGAATGGAATCTTCCAAAAGCGCCTAGCCATGTTCAAGATAGCGGCGGTGGAACTCATTGGAAAGTTTCTCCAACTCGGCATTATCATTCTTGCCGTTTCACTCGATTGGGGATTTTCCGCCATTATAGGATCTCTCCTTGCCTATATGGTCTGGAACGCGATCTCTGTTTTTACTTTGAGCCGACTCGCGGTTCCCTTTCGACTTTCGTTTGATATGCGGTTCTGGAAGGAGTTTCTCCGAGAGTCCCTCCCGGTCGGCATTATTTCCATCGTAAGCTTTGCGTACTTTAAAATGGATACCATTCTCCTTTCTATCTTGAGAGGAAGCGCCGATGTCGGCATCTACAATGCCGCCTACAAAATCATCGAGAACCTCACCTTTTTCCCCGCGATGATTGCCGGACTCGTCCTCCCGCTCTTCTCTCGATATATTTTTCACGATCCCCGAAAATTCCGTCTCGTCGCCGACAAAACCTTCAAGGTTTTTGTCGCCTTCGCCGCGCCACTTTCGATCGGCGGTTTCTTCCTGGCAAGTCACCTTGCTCTCCTTATCGGCGGCACCGAATTCGGCGACTCCGCGGAACCGCTCCACTTTCTTATCTTCGCGCTTGCCGCCATTTTCTTTGGAAATTTTTTCAATGCCATCCTGATCGCCGGAAATCAGCAAAAGAAACTTCTCTTTGTCCTCCTCGGCGTCGCCGCATTCAATATCACCGCAAACCTCCTCCTTATTCCCACGCTTTCCTTTATGGGAGCCGCCTATACTTCCCTTGTAACCGAGATAACCGTCGCCATCGCGACCGCGATCCTTACGGCGCGCATCCTCCACTACCGTCCTTCATTTGAAGGTGTTCCGGGCATTCTTTTTTCCGCGCTCGGTATGGGCGTTGTCTTATTTCTTTTCAAATCCGCGCCATTTCCGGCGCTTCTCTTGGGGGGAATCGTGTCATATCTGACACTTCTCTCCCTGACGGGCGCGCTCACCAAAGAAGAACTCGCTCTCCTCTTTGCAAAATCTGACCATTCAAAAGAGAGTGTCCCTCTTTCAGAAAACCTCTGAGTCTGTCTCCACAAGCTTCACGAAACTGAAAATGTGAATGTTTTTCCCAGAAAACACTCTTCTAAGAGTGTGTTAAGAAAGTCCGCTTTTTCGGGAAAAATTGTTTTTTGCTTGTCTTCCACTT
>CAZJZN010000004.1:31776-33295 GCA_964550545.1 uncultured Bdellovibrionales bacterium | reverse complement strand
ATGTCCGCGATTTCCGATTTGGAGATGTGCTTGACATAGGCTGTGTTCAGTGCTATATTCCCAGTAGTTTTCGGTCAGGGAAGTGTCCGGTTCGCGTGAGCGAGCCTTTTTTAATGAAATTTTAATAAAAGAGAATGGAGAATATTGAATGAAGAATGGTGAATTGAGACGGATATCGCGCGGCTTTTCTGCGTATGTTTTGCCTCAACTCCACATTCCACATTTTTTAATTCTCACTGCATTTTATGGCACGAAAAAAGAAAGTGCTCGATGAAACAATCGAGCGTGAAGAGGATGAACTCGAAGATGAGTCGGACTCGGACAAGAAGAACCCCGGGCAATCGGGATCGATTCGGCTTGGTGAGTTTGGAAGTGCCGTCCTTCAGCTTGCGGAAGAGAAGGGTATTTCCGAAGACAAAGTGATGGAGGTAGTCGAAGCGGCGCTTGCCGCGGCGTACAAGAAGGATTATGGGAAGCGCGGACAAGTGATTCGGGCGGAATTCGACAAGGTGACGAAGTCGGCACAATATTTCCTTGTGAAGGACGTGGTTGATGAAACGACGCGCGAGTTTGTCGAGGAAGAGGATGCGGAGGCGGCGCTCGCAAAGGATTCTTCTGATGAGAAAACCAGAAAGGGTGCGGAGCGTGAAGAGGAAATGCCTGATGAAATGGATGAAGATCGACTCCCGCGCTTCAATAGCGAACGTGACATTACCCTCGAGGAGGCGCGCGCGATGAAGGCGGATGTGAATGTGGGAGACATCATTGATATTCCGCTCGAGGCGCAACAGGAATTTGGGCGTGTCGCGGCGCAAACGGCGAAGCAGGTGATTATTCAGCGTATCCGCGAGGCGGAGCGAGAGAGTATGTTTGCCGAATACAAGAGTAAAGAAGGAACCATCGTGAATGGTGTCGTTCAGCGTATTGACGGTCGCATCGTCTTTGTCGATCTGGGAAAATCCGTGGGCGCACTTTTCCCGTCGGAACAGATGGAAGGGGAGAATTATCGTGTCGGTCAGCGAGTCAAAGTCTATATTCTCCGCGTTGAGGCGGATGCGAAGGGTCCCGGTATCACGCTTTCTCGCGCTCATGCGGAAATGGTTCGACATCTCTTTACACTTGAGGTGCCGGAAATATTTTCGGGAGTGGTCGAGATTAAGCGAATTGCCCGCGAAGCGGGTTCGCGAACCAAACTCGCCGTCTTTACGGCGGAAGAAGGAGTGGACCCGATCGGCTCTTGTGTCGGACAGAAAGGAACACGCGTGCAGGCGGTTATCGACGAATTGGGTGGTGAGAAGATTGACATTATCGAATGGAGCGAAGACGTGCAAAAATTTATCAAAGCGGCACTTTCTCCCGCCAAGGTGAGCAAGGTTGAGCTTGATGAAGCGACAAAGAGCGCGATCGTTCACGTCCCTGAGGATCAACTCTCGCTCGCGATCGGTCGGAAGGGGCAAAATGTGCGACTCGCTTCGAAATTGACCGGGCTCCGCATCGATATTGCCGGAAGCGGAACGAG
>CAZJZN010000004.1:15525-31676 GCA_964550545.1 uncultured Bdellovibrionales bacterium | reverse complement strand
GACTCGCTTCGAAATTGACCGGGCTCCGCATCGATATTGCCGGAAGCGGAACGAGGAAAGCGAAGGAGAATGAAGAATCAGGAATGAAGAATGAAGAAAAAGGAACTGAAGATGAAATCCACAGCGAAGCTCCTGCAGTAGATGATACGCGAGCGGATATTCCCGATACGGAAATGAAAGAGAGTGAAACAACTGAAAAAGAGAGAGAGTAATCCTATTTCGTCACATCCCTACGAACAAAATCTGCAATGTGCTTTCTGTGGGTTGGTGGAACCTGGTTCCCCGCCTTCGCGGGGATGACGGTGTTTAATTTGTTAACTGTCCAATCGTATGAACCTGTGGCAAGATCTTTCGTATGGCGAGAAAGCGCCGGATGTGGTCAATATGATCGTCGAGTGTCCGAAGGGATCCAAGAATAAGTATGAAATCGACAAAAAAACGGGACTTATCAAGCTCGATCGCGCGATGAAGACGTCGCAGGACTATCCGTTTGACTATGGCTTTGTGCCGCAGACGCTCTGGGAGGATGGGGATGCGCTTGACGTGGTGCTTTTTACGACATCATCGCTCTCGCCCGGTATTTTGGTGGATGCGCGGGTTATCGGTGTTATGCATATGGTGGACTGCGGCGAAGGCGACGACAAGGTACTTGCCGTTCCCGCGAAGGATCCTCGTTGGGACACGGTGAAGAATCTGAAAGATATCAATCCGCATACTCTCAAGGAAATCCAGCACTTCTTTGAAACCTACAAATCAATCGAGGATGGCAAGAAAGTGGTCGTGAAGGGATTCGAAGGGAAGAAGGAGGGAATGGCGGCGGTGAAGAAGGGCATTCGTCTTTATGAGGAGAAATTCGGAAAGTGATTTTGGGGAATCCCTCCCTGCTACGTGAAGTGTTGTGGGCAAGGAGCAAGAGAAGGTAATATGAGAGAGGGAACAAAAACAGGCGAGAATTGCCTGTTTTTTGTTGTTACATGTTGACAGGAATGAGTTTTTAGTCTATACTCTCCCCAGTTGTTTTCACATGCGAAAAATGTACCACTTCTCTATTTTCGGAGGCTTTTCATGATTATCAAATCCAGCAAGCTCGGTTTTGGTCGCAAGGAACAATGCGCTCTCGAGGATCAAATTGACGAGGGGATGAATCCTTTATATTGGTACGATTGGACCAATATGGGTTTCGATGACGACCCGGATTATGACCCAGATGATGGTCTCAGTGACGAGGAGTGGAGGTTTAACAAAATGTGGGAGTGCGACTCTCTCGAATTTGAGGAAGAAAGTGACGACTTCCCTTGTGATGAGGCCGAACTTGATTCTAGGATCGAGCAATGGAGGCGTCAAGAATTGTACAACGAGTGGCTCGGGAGGTATTATTAAATCCTCTTAACCTTATAGAACATAAAAGCTAGTGCATATACCGATTCAGGGATGAGTCGGTATTTCTTTTTGGGGTATTGGCAAGGGGGAAAATATATGGGATGATGTGTCGTTGGCATTTGGCATTAAATTTTCTACGAATATGCGCGTCGATATCAAGAAGCTCCCGAAGTCTCGGGTGGAAGTCTCGGTTGTTCTTGCTTGGGATGAGTGGAAGAAGGAGTTTGCTCATGCCCTGGAAAATGTCTCGAAGAATGTGAAAATAGAGGGATTTCGGGCGGGAAAGGCGCCACGGGAACTTGTCGAGAAGAAGCTTGGGAAGGGGGCGATACTTACTGAGGCGGCGGACCATGCGCTCCACCACTCCTATGAGCGGGTGCTCCGCGAACACGCGGAACTTGAGGCAATCGGGCGTCCGGAAGCGGAGATCAAAAAGAGCGATGAGCATGGGGAATTCGAATACGTTATCCGCACGGCGGTTCTGCCGGAAGTCGCGCTCTCCAATTGGGAAGAAGCGGTACGGAAGGAAAATGCGAAGTTTTCGGGGAAGACTCTGGAAATCGATGACAAAGAAATCGAGGAAGCGTTGCGAAAGCTCGCGGAATCTCGGGCGAAATTTGTCACTGTTTCGCGGGAGGCGCGGCGCGGCGACGGTGTTGAAGTGGACTTTCGCGTTCTCCAGGACGGTGTCCCGATTGAGAATGGAGTCGCTCGAAATCATCGCCTTGTTTTGGGGAAAGGAGTCTTTATTCCCGGATTTGAAGAAGCGATACTTGGGATGCGGGCGGACGAAGAGAAGTCATTCGACCTTACCTTCCCCGCGGAGTATCACGCCACGCATCTTGCGGGGAAGCCGGCGCACTTCGAGGTGACGCTCAAGGTAGTTGAAGAGCGGGAGATTCCCGTAATTGATGATGCGTTTGCGGTGTCGCTCGGCGAGTTTGAAAACCTGGATGCTCTCAAGAAGAATATGCGTGAAGGAATGCTCGAAGAGAAGCGCGCCTCGTTTCAGGAGGAGCATCGCGGCGAGATTATCGAAGCGATTATCAGATCGGCGACAGCGGAAATTCCGGATGTGCTCCTCGCGGAAGAAATCGGCAAGATGCTTGCGGAATTTGAGCTTCAGCTTTCGCAGGTGAATACGACGCTTGACGATTTTCTTGCAAAATCGAAGAAAACGCGCGAGGATCTCGAGAAGGATTGGGAGCCGCAGGCGAAGCGAAGGGTTTTGTCGGCGCTTTCTCTGGAAAAAATCGCGAAAGATCGCGATATTGAACCGTCCTCGGAAGAAGTTGAGGCGGAGATGAACCGTGTGCTTCAATACTACAGAAACGTGAAGCAGGTAGAGAAGGATGTTGATCTTGGAAGACTTCACCAGTATTCAACCGGAAGACTCAGAAATGAGAAGGTGTTGGAATACTTGGAAAATTTCAAATGATACATTCCTTACGCATTGATTTCTTTTTTCGTCATTCCCGAGAAATCGGGAATCCCGTGCCTGCCGGTAGGCAGGCAGTCACCACTTGCCGAACATAATCTCTCTACGAAAAAAGTCTGTAGCGTACTTCCTGAAAGCTGGTGGAACCTGGTTTCCCGCCTTCGCGGGGATGACGGTTGTGGTTTGGAATGATGGTGTTGTAATTTTCTCCTTCTATCTGTATCTCCTATGAAATCCCAATATCTCATTCCTACCGTAATTGAGAAGACGCAGTATGGCGAGCGGGCGTACGATATTTATTCGCGGCTCTTGAAGGATCGTATTATTTTTATCGGGACGCCGATTGATGACGGTGTTGCGAATGCCGTGATCGCTCAGCTTCTTTTCTTGGAATCGCAGAGCGCGAAGGAGGATATTCGGATGTATATCAATTCGCCGGGCGGCGTTGTGACATCGGCCCTGGCGATTTATGACACGATGCAATATGTGAAGCCGAATGTTTCGACGATTTGCGTCGGTATCGCCGCATCCGCCGCCGCGATTCTTCTCTCTGCCGGAGAACGAGGAAAGCGGATGATACTCCCGAATGGCGAAGTGATGATTCATCAGGTGTTGGGTGGCGCCGAGGGACAGGCGACGGATGTTGATATTCACGCGCGACATATTCTTGCGACGCGCGACCGACTCAATAGAATTCTTGCCGCTCATACGGGGCAAAAGGTTTCAAAAATAGAGCGCGATACCGAACGAGACCGATTTATGAGCGCCGACGAAGCGGTTGTCTATGGGATTGTAGACAAGGTTCTTGAGAAATAGTAGGGAGTAGGAAATAAGAGTACGTTTTTGAAAAGAGCCTCGATATATCGGGGCTCTTTTCGCTCTTTGTTCCTTGTTTACTGTTTCTTAAGTAATCGTATGAGACTTTGACTGTGCATTTCTTCGGGTTTCTCGAGTCCCATAAGGTCTAGAATGGTCGGCGCGATATCGGAGAGGAGTCCCTCAACTTGATTTTCTTCGCGAACCATTTCTTCAGCGGTTTTTTCGCGGTGATTGTCGGCGGTGATGAACCAGAACGGGACGGGATTTTTTGAATGTTCGGTGTCCACTTCGCCGGTTTTGAGATTTCTTACCTCTTCAACGTTCCCGTGATCGGCAGTGATGAGTACCGCCCCGCCCGCTTCAAGGACAACCGGAATGAGGAGTGAGAGGCACTTGTCGGTGGACTCGACGGCTTCAATGGAGGCTTCTTCGTTTCCGGTATGTCCCACCATATCGGGACTTGCGTAATTCAAGAGAATGAAGTCGTATTTTCCCGAACGGACAGCCTCGATGGTTTTTTCGGTGGTTCCCGCGGAGCTCATTTCAGGCACTTCGTCGAAGTGGGCGACGGTGGGGGATGGGACAAGGAGGCGATCTTCGCCCGGCCACGCTTTCTCTTTGCCGCCGTTAAAGAAATAGGTGACATGAGCGTACTTTTCCGTCTCCGCGATGCGGAGCTGGAGCTTTCCGTTTTTGCTCAGGATTTCTCCGAGCGCGTTGCTGACTTCTTCCGGCGCGAAAGCGACATTGACGGGAAGATTCCGCTCGTATTCCGTCATAGTAACGAAATTGATGTCGAGCTTTTTGGGTCGGGGAAATCCATCGAAGTCGGGAAGGGTGAATGCTTTGGTTATTTCTCGAGCGCGATCTTCTCGGTAGTTGAAAAAAATGATCGAATCGCCGTCTTGAATGGTTCCGACCGGTTTCCCATCTTTTACAAGCATAACCGGCTCAATGTATTCATCGGTGATATCTTTGCGGTACGACGCTTCCACGGAGGCGAGAAGATCGTCAGTGCCTGGCGTGCCTTCCGTGAGAACCTGATAGGCTTTTTCAACGCGATCCCAGTTGTTGTTCCGATCCATTCCCCAGTTTCTGCCGCCAATTGAGGCGAGTGTTCCGGCTCCGAGCATTGTGGCGCGCGACATTACTTCCTTCAATGTGTGGATGCCGGATGTGGGCGGCGAGTCGCGACCGTCGGTAAAAGCATGAATGAAGACTTTGGTAAGGTTATTTTGCGCCGCCATCTGAAGAAGCATATAGAGATGGTCCTTGTTGGAGTGTACCGATCCCTCACCGACCAATCCCATAATGTGAAGCGCGCCGCCGTTTTCTTTGACGCGGTTTATAGCGCTCAAGAATGCCGTATTTTTGAAAAATGATCCGTCTTGCACGGCGAGAGAGATGCGGGGGAGGTTTTGGTAAATAACACGTCCGGAACCGATCGTCATATGTCCCACCTCGCTATTTCCCGGAGTATTCCATGGGAGTCCGACGGCAATGCCGGATGCCTGGAGCGCGGTCAGGGGATAGTATTTATTCAGTTTGTCGATAGTCGGGAGCGTTGCTTCTCGGATGGGATTTCCCTGCGTGCTGGGACTCAAACCCCAGCCGTCGAGAACGATGAGCACGATGGGTCGATACATACGAGTACAAATTTCAAATGATAAATTTCAAATTTTAAAATAATTCGTCATTCGACGGATTTTAAAATTTTTTCATTCGAATATTCTTTTACAGTTTATCATTTGAAATTTATCATTTCCTTTCCATCCTATCATTTTGATACCGCTTTGACAAAACGAGGTGCTTGTTTTATGCTGGAGGGCAGTGTTAATTTCATATTTTCCTGTCTTCAACACGGTCGTTTGGTGTTTGCAATATTTGTGCACTATGGTGCTGTTTGAATATTTCATCTTCTTTCTTCAGGCAGTTTGTTTTCGAGGCGTCGAGTCGTCTCGGATTTTGTGC
Organism: uncultured Bdellovibrionales bacterium; assembly: GCA_964550545.1. Taxonomy (GTDB): domain Bacteria; phylum Patescibacteriota; class Minisyncoccia; order Moranbacterales; family UBA1568. Next base: position 26,068 of record CAZJZN010000004.1, on the reverse strand, counting down.
GCGTAATGTAGCTCCGCGTATTGTTGTTGCGAGACGGGTACATTGGGTATGTATTCCGATCTCACATTATTGATAACCGTTATTCTTACCCTGAGCGCCGGTTCGGTTCTCGGGTATTTCGCACGGCAGAGTATTGCCAAACGGCAACTCTCGACCGCCGAGGGAAAGGCGGAGCAACTCACGTCCGCGGCGTCCAAACGTTCGGAGGAGATTGTTCTTGAAGCGAAGAAAAAGTCCGTTCAAATCCTCGAAGAGGCGAAGAAAAAGGAAAAAGAACGAGAAGAACAAATTGCTCGAGTTGAGCGTCGTCTGGAAAATCGCGAAGAATCTCTCGAGAAAAAATCGGAAGAACTCGATCAGTCCCGAAAGTCGCTTGAGAAGAAGGCTGAAGAGGTTCAGAGTATTCGAAGCGAGGCGGAAAAGGCGAGAGAGGAGGAGCTCTCTCGATTGCAGAGTATCGCCGGGTTGGACAAGGAAGAAGCAAAGAATATTCTTTTTCAACTCACGGAAGAAGAAAACAAGGAGGTGATCCTTGAGCGTATGAAGAAGCTTCAAAAAGAAGGCGAGGAAGAGGTTGAACGAAAGGCGATGTCTGTTATGGCGCAGGTGATTCAGCGATATTCCCGTTCGCATGTTTCCGAATTTACGACGACAACCGTGCCGCTTCCGTCAGACGAAGTGAAGGGGAAGATTATCGGGAAGGAAGGGCGAAATATTCGAACACTCGAACGATTGACCGGTGTCGAGCTCATTGTGGATGACACACCGGAAACGGTGCTTATTTCCGGATTTGATCCGGTGCGTCGAGAAACTGCGAAAATCGCTCTCGAAAAACTTATCGCCGACGGACGTATTCATCCGGCTCGCATCGAAGAAGTGGTGGAAGAATCCAAGAAGGCGGTTGATGAAAAAATTCGCGAAGCGGGAGAGGCGGCGGCATATGATGCGGGTGTCCCGGGACTTCATCCGAAACTCCTCTATATTTTGGGGAGACTTCGGTTTCGCTATAGTTACAAGCAGAACGTGCTGACTCATTCGCTCGAAGTATCCGCGATTGCGGGAGCTTTGGCGGCGGAATTGGGGGGGAATGTCGCGGTCGCCAAGAAGGCGGGGCTCCTCCATGATATCGGAAAGGCGGTTGATCACGAGATTGAGGGAACACACGTCAAAATCGGTATGCGCATTCTTGAGAAGTTTGGCGTTGCCAAGGAAGTGATTGATGCCATGTGTTGCCATCATGATGAATTTCCTCATTCGTCGCTCGAGTCCTACATTGTGACGGCGGCGGACGCTATTTCCGCAGCGCGTCCCGGTGCGCGAAAGGAAACGGCGGAAAAATACATAAAACGACTTGAAGAGCTCGAAGCGCTTATCAACTCATTCGAAGCGGTGGAGCGTTCCTATGCGCTTTCAGCGGGTCGCGAGGTACGTATTTTTGTGAGTCCCGAAAAAACCGATGACCTTGGTGCATTGAAGCTTGCGAAGGATATTTCAAAGCGTATTCAGGACGAGCTTAAATATCCCGGAGAGATTAAAGTAATCGTGTTTCGGGAAACGCGCGCGGTAGAATATGCGCGATAGAAATTTCGCGCATTTGCTTTCTTTTTTTGGAGAGGATAGAATGATGGGGCATTATTACCAACTTCTCGCGAGAGAGACATTCGCGAGAGAAATCTAGAAAGGCAGGTGGAGACTATGGCGAAGAATATCAATAAGGATATGCTCACACACGCGATCGTGGAGAAGACCGATCTTTCCAAGCGGGATGTGAGTGCAGTTCTCGATGCATTTGTGGATGTAGTGACGGCGGAGCTTCGCTCGGGAAATAAGGTGACAGTGACCGGCTTCGGTACGTTCCGTGTTTCAAATCGTGCGGCGCGCGTCGGTATTAACCCGCAAACCAAGGCGAAGATCAATATTCCGGCAATGACCGTTCCGAAGTTTACGGCCGGGAAGACTCTCAAGGATTCCGTAAAGTAGACAAAACAAAAGATAGAAGCATAATCCCCCAGTATGGGGGATTTTGCTTTTGCAAAGATGTGGTGCGGGAGCGGCGTTCGATGTGATATCATTTCCAAAAAACTCCTTCCCTTGGTTCGTCGATCGCAAAAAAGAATTTTTCTCCTATACGATTACGTAAGATTTCGTCCCGCATCGGCGGGATTGCGATCTCCTCGACAAAGAGATGAAAAGTATTTTTTAGAAATGATAGAGGTGAAATTTTTTGTTACCAGTTCAATGGACAAGGGGTATTTTCGCGTGGTATCCTGTGAGGGGTAGAGTATTTCGGGCTGTCGTATACCGGAAAGTACGCGTGCTTTGGGGACGATGACACTGTCGGGATGTCGTATACCGGTAGTACGCCTGCTTTGGGAGCAGGTAGACCGGGTTCAATTCCCGGCATCCCGACAGTGGTATTGTCCGACAGTTCGGGGGACTGTCGCGGTTCCGAAGGAAATGTAGACTGGGTTCCCTGCCTGCCGCCTGCCTGCCGGTAGGCAGAGTAGGCGGGAATTCCCAGTAGTCCGACAGCGTCATTGACCGATGGTATTTTTTGAAAATCTATGAAAACATTTTCAACAAAAGTGATTGAGGTATTCGAAGTGGCGGAGAAGACGATTGCCGTGAAACTTGAAAAGCCCGCCGAATTTTCTTTTGTTGCGGGGCAATATTCCGTCCTTTCCGTGCCACATCTTGTCGAGGCGGATCCAAAGGGACCAAACCGATGTATGTCAATCGCGTCGGCACCGTATGAAGATCACGTGCTTTTTGCTATGCGGATTTCCGAAACCGGTTATAAGAAAACGATTGCCGGGCTTCGGGCGGGGGATGAGATGATTATTGGTGCGCCTATAGGACACTTCACGCTTATTCCCGGTGACTTGCGACCGGTCGTGTTTTTAACCGGCGGTATTGGTATCACGCCGGCGCGGAGTATCTTGCGCCAAGCCGATTACGATCATGATTCACGAGAGTTTTTTCTCTTCTATTCCAATTATCGTCCCGAAGACACGGCGTTTCTTGAGGAATTGCGCGAGTTCCCGAATCTTAACTACCACGGTATTTTTACGATGACCGATGCCGAGCGCTCCGTGTGTGCGTGGGATGCCGAGCGCGGATTCGTCTGCGATTCTCTGCTTGAAAAGTATCTTCCGAATATGCAGACGCCGCTCTACTATCTGGTTGGTACTCCCGGGTTCACCAAGGCGATGGAGGCGCTTCTTGCACGATACGATATCAAGAAAGATTCTATCAAACAGGATCCATTTGTTGGACTGTGAGAACTTATTTTTGACAGGAATTGGGAAAGTCACCCCTGTTTTTTTTCTCAATTTTTGGTATACTTCTTGTTCTGATAGTGTCAAGTTCCTTCGTTTCCGAAAACATCAAAAACAAAAATTTTATGATAAATATTCCCCATTCTTTCGTTGACTTGAAACCAAAGTCGCAGGGTTTTTTTTGGATATGTGTTGGCTGTACATTTGCCGCGTTCGCGGTTCTTATGATTTTTATCGTACATGAATATCGAAATGTTGATCAGAGTTCTGTACCCATTGTTCCATCGCCACATATTCCAAGTGAAAATGTTTTGCAGGATACCAGTGTATCTGGCGTTTTGAGTAACGTGAAGTCTCTCACAGGAGTCGTTGATCAAGTGACGGCTCTGGAGGATGGATCGATCTTATTTTTTCGTGTTCGATCATCGCTTATAGACAGAGACACTGTTTCGTTGATGCCTCTTGAGAGTCAGGGATCCGGGGAATTACATATGGTTGAGAAGCTGTTTGATGTCTCTCTTTCCGAAAATACAACAGTGAAGGGTGTTGACTCGCCGGATGATCTTGTTTCGGGTGATTTTGTGAGAGTTTCAGTTACGGAATCGGTGTACGATACCGATCGACTCACTGCCGAAAGTATTGAAAAAATCGGAAGTGTTCTTGTGCGGGAATCTGAATAACGCTTCATCTCTTATGGTATTGCGAAACCTTTCGAGCACTCGCTTTCGTTTCGGTTTCTTTGCGGGCATCTTTGGCGTTATGGTTTCTTGTTTTCCGATAGGTGTTTATGCTGCAAATGATCGAACGGTTTCGGTTGCCGATGGACCGTTTTCTCTTTCGGGTATGTGGGGAGGGGTACTGGGCTCTTTGGCGAGGATTCAGGATGTGTCGGCGACCTATCGTATGGGAACAGCTGAAGGGAGTCTCTCTATAGTGCCGGGGGGAACATTGTCGTTTTCTTCGAATCATGATGATTCCGAGGCGGTGTTTCGCGGGGGAATCTTTGGAGGAGAAACGCTTATCGGTTCATGGGAAGGGTCTATCGATAGTCGAAGTGACTGCACTGCGAGTCCGATGAATTTTCTTGTCGGAGTAAATCAATTTTCTTTTGTTTTGTGTGGTCGAGGTTCCTCGATAGCGCTCTCTTCTAGCAATGCCTCGGTTGTTTCTTGTTCCGGTTTGGCGTGTTCGGGAAATGCGGTGGGAACAGCTCGTATTACAGCGACTCTTTCAGGATCACCTGTCAGGGTGTGGGGACAAAGGGATTCAGAAGGATGGATGGAACTGGTTTCGGAAACATTGCCTGGAGCGACTCTTTCGTGGGATGTGACCGTTTCCCGTCCCCCGGTGCTCAATTTCTCCGCTTCCGAAGGAACGAGTCCATTGGATCCGTTGCCGTATGACACGGATACAATGCTCACGTGGAGTGCGCAGTATGCGGATGACTGTGTTGCTTCCGGAGATTGGAATGGATCAAGAGGGGCGTCCGGTGGTCCGTGGAGTACGGGGAATCTCCAGGCGCGTCGAGATTATACGCTTACCTGTACCGGTTCCGGAGGAACTGTCCGGCAAACCGTGTCTGTGTTTGTCGGTTCCGTAAGTTCCGGTCCGGTTATATCGCTTTTCGCGGATGCCAATCCGGTTTCCTATGGAACAAGTACGACGATACGTTGGAGTGTTACGGGTGCACTTTCCTGCGACGCTTCTGGCGATTGGCAGGGTCCCGGTCCGGGACCGAGGGGAACGACGGGTTCTCAGAGTACGGGAAATCTTACGAGTCAAAAAGTGTATCTTCTCTCCTGCACCGGATCTACGGGGTCGAGCGCCGTGAGTCTCACGGTGTTTGTCGGTGCAACTTTTGATCCCCCTTCGTTTTCAAGTTTCACGGCGACGCCGACATCTGTGTTGTATGATGCGGGGACGAGACTCTCGTGGAATGTTCGAAGTGCGAATAATTGTGTCGCTTCATCTCTTCCGGCTCGTCCTGACTGGCAGGGGAACAAAGCAGTTTCTAGTTCTCAAAACGTGACGAATCTGCGTACGGATACCGAATTTACCTTGGTGTGTTCCGGTTCCGGCGGTGACGCAACCGGGCACCTTGTCGTTCCGGTTGCGCCACAGTCACTTCCTAATCCGACAATCTCCGCTTTTTTCACGGACGATGCGGATCTTTTTGTTCCCTATGATTCACCAGTGACCTTCTTTTGGACGGCGAGTAATGTGAGTTGGTGCGAGGGTGTCGGCGGATGGTTCCCTCGAACAACAACAAGCTTTAATGGTTCTCACGCGATCGGGTCTCTTACCGCTTCTCGAAACTTTACTTTTCGTTGTGGAAACAGTTTCGGGCAAACGGTTGAACAAACCATCCCGATCACCGTGGGATTGCCCAGCGGTTCGCTTGATATCGTATCGTTTATCGCGGATACATCGCTTCATTCCGGTATTTATTATGTGCCATATAATTCAGCGACGACGCTTCGTTGGGAAGTGGAGAATGCGGTGGCGTGTGAGATGAATCAAAATGGAGTTATTTCGGATTGGGGGACACTGTATGGATTCTCCGGATCGCGAAGTACGGGGAGGCTCGTGAGTAATCAGCGGTATATTCTCACTTGTCGAGGCGTTTCCGGGACACTTTCGGAGACGGTGTATATCGAGATTGGGTCCGGCGGAACGGGGACGCCACCGCCAAGTCTTTCTTTTGTGACGGATTCGACCTATATCGCTTATAACACGGGGACGATGCTCACTTGGTTGGCGCTCAATGTGACGAGCTGTACGGCTTCAAGTAGTCCGGCACTTCCCGCTTGGAGCGGAGTGAAGCCGTTTTCAGGAACTTTTTTTACGGGGAACTTACGAGGAAGGACGGTGTTTTCTCTTGATTGCACGAGTCCGCTGGGCACAATTCGTCGATCGGTGACGGTTTTGGTTGGAGACCCACTCGTTCTCCCTCCCACGATTACGTTTCGAGCAGACGGATACTCGGTTTCATCCGGAGAATCGACGGTATTACGGTGGACGACCACGGGGGCGACTTCTTGTGTTCCTTTTGGGGACTGGTCAGGTTCCATTGGAACGAGTGGTTCGAGAGCTATAGGACCGCTTACGGCGTCTTCATCGTATCGTATTCGGTGTAGTAATGCCGGCGGAAGTGTTTTTCAATCGCTCTCTGTTATGGTGGGCGTTCCTGTGAGTCCGCCAAGCATTGCTCTCTGGACAGATACCGCCGTAGTTGCGTCGGGAGGGGACACTGTCCTTCGCTGGAATGTGCAGAATGCAACGTCTTGCTCGGCGTCTTCTCTTCCAATCACGGGTATTTGGCAGGGAGGGGTAGCGCTTTCCGGTGCAAAGAATACCGGACCACTCTTGGCATCACAACAGTATATTCTTGAATGTTCCGGTCCCGGAGGAACAACCGAGGCAAGAACGGGCGTCGGTGTGGGAGTTTCTGCTTTTGGTCCGGTTATTTCGGTTTTTGGAGCTGATTCGGCGATTATTGAGAGCGGCTCTACTCCAAATCTCTATCTCGCATCAGAAAATACGGCCGAGTGTTGCATTGCTCAGGGATCGTTTAATACCTGGGATACCTGTGCCGCTTCCGGAAGGTTACTTGGTGCAACGAGCGGAGTGTTTCAGGTGGGGAGTCCGGTTTCCGGGTCTACCGAATACTGGGCGGTATGTCGGAATACTCTTGGACTTGCCGCTTCACGACAGCTTTTTGTCAATGTCGGACAGCTTTTGGTGTGTCCGGCATCGACACTTATTGCGCCTTCGCGAACAGAGTCTTTTTCCGCGTGGTATGTTCCCGGGGGTGGCGCCACGTGTTCGAGTGATTTTGCCGCCTTGGGTGCCGAGAATGTTACGACGTCGTCTGATCCGGAAACGAGATGGTCATCGGAAGTGGGTACTGGCGAAGTAACCGTTTCTTCTCAGGGAATTGTGACGGGTGTTCGTCCCGGCTCGGCTCGAGTGCTCGCCCGTTTCAAACCAAGAAATTCATCTGCGGAATTTTCTGCGGCAGTAGACGTTGTTGTTGGAACACCGATTTCATGCTATCGATGTGAGTCAGATTCTCGCTGTAGTACAGTCTCTGAAGTAAGCTTTGACGATCCTCCCGTGTGTTCGGCGGGTCTTTTCCAAAACGAATTTCGTTGCAAATTGGACTGCTTTAAGGATCGCTGGCAGGAAGTGGCGCCATAGCTTCTTTACAGGATGTCCTTTTTCCCTCTATACTGGCGAAGGTTTTTGGCGAGAGTAGTACAATGGTAGTACGCTAGCCTTCCAAGCTAGATACGCGGGTTCGATTCCCGTCTCTCGCTCCAAGGGAATATGTCAAAAACAAAACGCGCACCACGTTTTCCTTCGTTGTTTTACGTCTCCGATCGAAGTTCGCTTTTGCTTGCGTTGGTTTTTGTTGTGGCGCTTGGTGTTGCGGTGGGGCTGGCTTCTTTTGGGAAATCTCTTGGCGATGAATTTTCTCGTTTTTCTCCTCCGAAAAGTTTTTTTGAATTGAAGCTTCGCGCGTTGGTCTTCGGTCATCCGATCGATCGTATGTCGCGATACATTCTTGCCGAGGATCGAGAAGTCGCCATGTATCTCGTCGCGATTGCCAAGAAGGAAAGTAACTGGGGAAAGTTTGCGCCGGAAAAGGACGGAAAAACATGCTTTAACTATTGGGGATATCGCGGTCCCGAAAATACGACGGACTCGGGATATAGCTGTTTTAGAACCCCCGCCGAGGCGGTTTCTACGGTCGGGAGGCGCATACGAGAGCTCCTCGATCAAGGGGTAGACACTCCGAGGGAATTTGTTGTTTGGAAGCGAGGATTTCTCGATACCCCGCTTGATTCTTCGGAGGAAAAGTGGGTATCGGATGTTGCGTATTATGTCGCAAAGTTTTCTTCGAGAAAAAACTGATCGATAAGGTATTCCTTGAAGCAGAGTTGTAAACTTCCCAAAGGGGAGTTTTTTTATTGTTAGGACTTACGCGTTTGGCGCATTTCTTCGTCAAATGCTCCGGTACTCGACACTGTATGTCGTATACAGCTTACTCCCTGCCTACCGGCAGGCAGGCGTTCCTCGTATTTTCCTCGAACTGCACTCAAGCGCGTAAGTCCTAATTGTGTGAAAGTACTCGGTGTCAGATTCTGTTCACAATTTTTTGAATTTGCTATAGTGGGAGTATGGATCAGATACCTCGATTTGACGGCGACCGCGAGTTGAATATTCGGGAGATCGATGCGATCACCCGAGAGATTCACAGTTGGTGGGGGCGGAAATACGTTTCTATGAAGCGTGTCCGGATAAAGACGTGGAAGGGAACACTTCTTCTGACGTTTCTTTCCGGCATCATCATTGGTCTCGTGTGGCTGGTTTCTTTGGATATTGAGACGGAGTCGAATGCCGGCATCGACCGACCGGTGCAATTGCTTGAGGCGATGCGCGTGCGAGGATGTATCGCGGATGGAATTCTCTCCGGATATGGTGGGGACACGAGAGCATCCGTCGATCTTATCAATCGTTCCGAGTGTCTCTATCTTCATCGAGCGCTCGAATCATGGCTTAATCCTCCCGATTTTGAACTGGCGCGCCGTATTCAAAAAACGTTCGAGAGATCGGATCTTCTCTACGGAATGTTTATTTCCGAAGCGCTCAATACCGAGGCGGAGTATTACAGTGCGGATGAGAATCGCGTGCTCAAGTTTTCTGATATGTGTGATCCTGACAGTATCGGATTTTGGGGGAAGAATACCTGCAAAGCGTCTCTTGAAAAAGAAGAATATCGCGCGTATGTCAGGGATATTACGAGGAAGGCGATGGATATGGGTATTCGGAGTTTTCTTTTTGGACAGATCGCTTTTCAGGATCCCGAGCGACAGCAAGCTCCCGATGTCCTTCGCGATATGCGTGCTTTTGCGTCGAAGAAACGCCTCAAGATCGCTATTGGCGCGCAGACAAATACGATTACGAGTAAGAAGTATCTCGAGCGATTTGACTATATCGAAGGCGGTGTTGGTATTGCGAAGGATGGGGATGTTGAGGAGAAGCCGTGCGCGTCGCGGTATGAAAAGGCGGGATGGTGTTGGGCGCTTCTCTGGCACGAGAAATATTCCGATCATGCCAATATGGTACTCCTCCATCTCGACTGGAGCGGTATTGAAGGGGATGATATGGCCGTCTTTGCCAAGATGGATCGTGCGGACCGCGCGGAGACTCTCAAGAAGCTCCATGAAAAATTTAATCGGAACGGTAAAAAAACAGGATTTCTTTTTCCATTTCTCGCAACGTTGTATGACAAAAATGACGGGTGCTATGGGGCAAAAAAGAGTTTCTACTCTCCCGATAATCGGTATTCCTGTAAGGATGAGGATGTGATGAACGCGCTTCTTCGTGAGAATGCGGTTGTCGGATCAAATTCTCCGGAAGCCGCCTCTTTGCCGCTGGCTTCTCAAGAGGAATCGATATCCGAGAGTGGAAAGAAAGAGGAGCGGAATGATGCTGAGTTTGACGATCAGGATGTTCCTGACACGATGGTAGCGGGACAGGTGTACGACGTTTCCGTTTCGATGAAAAATACCGGCACGACCGAATGGACCGATGAGGGAGGATATCGTCTCGGTTCACAGAATCCCCAGGATAATGCCGTGTGGAGTGGTCGAGTCTTCCTTTTCCCCGGAAAGGTTATCGAGCCGAAGAAAAAAATCACGTTTGGCTTTACAGTGAAGGCTCCCGAGAAACCTGGGAGCTATGAATTCCAGTGGCGTATGCTTCGCGAGGGGCAGGAATGGTTTGGCGAAACGTCGAAAAACAAGACAATAGAGGTGGTTTTCGGACAGTCAACTTCCGATAGCCCGCAAACAACAGAGGATAGCCAACAGCCGGCAGAGAGCAATGAGCAGGAAGCAGGGAATAATGAGCAATGATCAAGGAACGGCAAAAACCATTTCATGGTGTGGAATGGTTTTTGCTGATTGATACCAACGTACTCTAAATCTCTGCTCCCTTGTGAGTTGTCGAGACCGAAAAAATAATTTTTCTCGCACACTCCTCTCGGGTCGGAGCGAACTCTGCCCGCATTGCTACGCAAAGCGTTGCAGGCGGGGTTTCGAAAGATTATTTTTTTGGTCTCGGCGTGCATGGTAGAAGACTTCAGGGTACTGTGGTATGAAAACAAAAAATCTCCTCTTTCGGGGAGATTTTTTGTAAGGAAAAAAAGGGGACGAGTCAGTCGATTCTTATATGAGACCGACTTGTCCGAAGAAGGT
>CAZJZN010000004.1:11964-15425 GCA_964550545.1 uncultured Bdellovibrionales bacterium | reverse complement strand
AAAAAGGGGACGAGTCAGTCGATTCTTATATGAGACCGACTTGTCCGAAGAAGGTGAGGACGACAAGTGGCATAAGTGCCAAGAGGAACGCGAGTTGAATTTCCTCGTGCGGTCCCTCCGGACTTCCTGCTTCTTGCGAAGTACACTGGCAACCCTCTTCGTGGGCGCATGTGGTACCCGCCTCGCCTTCGCGCTCGACCATTTCCTGGTCCATAGTGCGTGTCTTACGAATTAAAAAGAAGACAAAAAACGGGCAGAGTCCCGGAAAGGACCTCACCCGTTTTTATCTTCCAACAAGGTCAGTATACATCAAAAACGATTTCGCGTCAATCTTCCCACGAAGGGAAAGTATCTCTATACTTCGAACACTGAGTGAGATCGATTTTTTCCGGGCGACTGTTTTGACTTCGTATGAAAGAAAGACTGCGAGCGATCGCGAGTGTTTGCGGGTGGTGCGTTTTTGAATGCGCCTATTGGATATTTCTCTCAAGCGTTGGTGTCGCGCTTGGGTTTCTTTTCCTCTTTATTTCCGAATCGACGGATGTTTCGAGTTTGTTGGAGCGGCCGCTTTCGGAGACATCCGCCCTCTATGATCGGACGGGGACGGAGCTCCTCTATGAGATTCACGGGGAAGAAAATCGAACCGTGATTTCCCATGAGGAGATCCCGCGTGTAATGAGAATTGCGATGGTTGCGGCGGAGGACCGAGAATTTTTCCATCACTTCGGGGTGGATGTGTTTTCAGTGCTTCGTGCCGCAAGTGTTAATATCGAGAATGGCCGCATCGAACAGGGAGCGTCGACCATTACCCAACAACTCGCTCGAATCGCGTTCCTCTCTCGGGAGAAGACGTTCTCTCGGAAAATTCGCGAAGCGATATTGGCGATAAAAATCGAGCGAGCTTTTTCCAAGGATGAGATTCTCGATCTCTATCTCAATACGGTGCCGTTCGGGTCGAATGCCTATGGTGTCGAGCGGGCGGCGGATGTGTTTTTTGGAAAAAAGGCGCGAGAACTTTCTCTTGATGAAGCGGTGCTCCTCTCGGCGCTTCCGCGAGCGACGACACACTACTCTCCTTACGGTAATCATCGCGAAGAACTTCGCCTTCGACAACGCGCTATCCTCGATCGTCTGGAAACGGACACTGTTGTGAGCTCGTACGAAGCGGAAGTGGCGCGCCAGACGAATACTTTTGCCAAGCTTCGTACTCCTGACGCGCCGATACGTGCGCCGCATTTTGTATTTGCCGTTCTTGATGAGCTGGAGACTCGTTATGGGCGTGAATTTCTCGAAACGCGCGGATTGTCGATTCGGACGACTCTTGACTGGGAATTGCAAAAGGAAGCGGAACAGTCGGTTGTGGACGGAGTGAAGCGAAATCGAGTATACGACGCCGAGAATGCCGCGCTTGTTGCGGTCGATGTGTCGACCGGGGATGTGGTTGCAATGGTAGGGAGTCGCGACTATTTTGACGCTACTATCGATGGCAAAGTAAATGTGACTCTCCGTCCGCGTCAGCCGGGATCCGCCTTTAAACCCTTTGCGTATGCACGTGCTTTTGAAGAGGGATACGAGCCGGAGACCCTGGTGTACGATGTGTCGACGAACTTTGGTCCGGACGGAACGGGACACGACTATGTCCCGCAAGATTATGACGGACGATATCGCGGAGCGCTCCCGATGAAGGCGGCGCTTCCGCAGTCCCTCAATATTCCGGCCGTACAGACGCTTGCGATTGCCGGGGTTCCGGATGTGATTGAATTTGCGCGCCGCCTGGGTATTTCGACGCTTGATGATGGACGCCCCTATGGACTTTCATTGGTTCTTGGGGGCGCGGAAGTGTTGCCAGCCGATATGGCGGGGGCATTTGCCGTGTTTGCTTCCGAAGGAATTCGCCGGGAACGGCGACTCATTCTTTCTCTTGAGAATCCCGATGGATCGATCCATGAAAGCGTTCCGGTCAGTGAGCGCCGAGTGATTGAGGATCGTATCGCTCGACGCATCAATACGATACTGTCCGATAATGATCTCCGGGCGCCGATATTCGGACGGAATAGTCCCCTCGCGTTTCCCAAGGGAACGGTCGCGGCAAAAACCGGCACGACGCAGTATTTTCATGACGCGTGGACGGTTGGGTATACCCCGCACCTCTCGGTTGCCGTGTGGGCGGGAAATAACGACAATTCGCCGCTCCGATACGGAGCGGATGGTGTCTACGCGGCGGCGCCCATCTGGCGCGACTTTCTGGATCGAGTAATCGATCGATATCCGGAGTCAACATTTTCTTCGTATGATCCCGTCCCGACCGATATTTCCGCCCTCAAAGATCGTTTCGGGAAGGATCTCTCAGAAAAGGAAAAGAAAGATAAAAAAGAGAAGAAGAAAAAGAAGAAGAAATGATACAGAGAGTGGGGAATGAAGAAAGATGCGGGATAATTTTCAACTCACGATTTTCAAAAAACTCCTGCTTTCCATTCCTCATCTCCTGTTGATGGTAGCTGTTAACGAAGTTCTCATTTTCTGCTATGATTTTCTCTATGGATCTTTTTTCACTGACACTTGTCGTTCTCGGGCTGTTTTTGTTTGAGACGATATCGAGTATCGACAACGCCATCATCAATGCCCAGGTTTTGGGGACGATGGGGGAAAAGGCGAAGCGATGGTTCCTTACGTGGGGACTCTTCTTTGCGGTTTTTGTCGTGCGCGGGCTCTTGCCGTGGCTTATCGTGTGGCTCTCGGTGCCGGGACTGGGGCCTATAGAAGCATTCACATCGACACTCTCGAGCGATCCGTCGGTGGTGACCGCTGTCGAAAAGGCGGCGCCGGTACTTCTTATGGGCGGGGGTGTTTTCTTGATTTTTCTTTTTTTCCATTGGCTTTTTATGGAAGAGAAGAAGTATGGTTTGGTCGGGGAAAAATTTTTCCATTCGCAAGGAGTGTGGTTCTATGCGGTTGTGTCGGCGATTCTCGCGGCGGTCGTGTGGTTCTCGATTGGAGAAAATCCGATGGCGGCCTTTGGAGCGGTCGTGGGATCGACAGCGTTCTTTATTACGCACGGATTCAAGCAACAAGCGGAGGAGAGTGAGCGGAAGCTCCTCGATTCGAAACGCCCGCTCTCGGACATCAGCAAACTTCTCTATCTCGAGGCGATTGATACGACGTTTTCGATCGATGGTGTTTTGGGCGCGTTTGCATTCACCTTTTCCGTGCCGCTTATTCTCTTGGGGAATAGTTTGGGTGCCTTGGCGGTACGGCAATTTACAATCGGGAACATCGAGCGGATCAAGAAATATGCCTATCTTAAAAACGGCGCAATGTATTCGGTGCTTTCTCTCGGAACCATTATGCTTCTCGAAGCGTTTGGTACACATGTCCCTCCTTTTGTCGCGCCGCTCATTACGTTTATTGTCGTCGGATATTTCTTCTGGAAATCGAGAGTGGAGATGAGAAATCAGGAATGA
>CAZJZN010000004.1:7792-11864 GCA_964550545.1 uncultured Bdellovibrionales bacterium | reverse complement strand
TGTCGTCGGATATTTCTTCTGGAAATCGAGAGTGGAGATGAGAAATCAGGAATGAAGAATGAGACAAAAATAAAAACTCCCCGAGAGGGGGGTTTTTGTAAGGAATTTTTTGTCTTCGATGAGTCGGTTAGAAATGATCTTCTTTTTCAAGAACGCTCTCGACAAGTTTCCTTAGCAGGCCTTTCTTGTTTCATCATTTCTTTCTTGCGCATATGCTTCGACAGCGCTCGGGTCAAGCATTTCTGCAATGTCATCTACTTCGGGGGTTCGTTCGCCGCTCTTTTGTAATTCTCGCCATACTGCTTCGGCTACTGCCGAACTATCGGAGTGCTCTCTGTTTGGCGGCAGATTTTCAAATGTACTCGGCATAATTTTTTCTTAATAATGATTTATACAAAGAGAATACTTCGGAGAGCTTCTTTTGTCTATACTCTTTTCTCTCGCTCTTCTTTTAATCGAATCAAAATTTCTTCAATCGAGAGTGCTCCGATTTTGCCAGAGTCTCTCGACTCGACGGTTGCGGTTTTCACGGCTACTTCTTGGTCGCCGATGACGAGGGTGTAGGGGATTTTTCCGACCTTGGTTTCGCGGATGCGCTTGCCAAGACTTTCTCCCGTTTTTATTTCGACGCGGAAGTTTTCGCTCCGGAGTGTTTCGGCGATCTCTCTTCCGTAGGGTTCATGTGTTTCGCCAATGGGGAGTATGGCAACTTGGATGGGGGAGAGCCAGAGAGGGAAGGCGCCCCCGGTATGCTCGATGAGGGTTGCCATGAAGCGTTCAATCGACCCCATAATGGCAGCGTGAATCATGACCACGTTTTCTTTCTCTCCGCGCTCATTGGTACAGATGAGACCGAAACGCCTGGGTTGATTGAAATCGAGCTGAATGGTTGCTACCTGCAGAATTCTTCCGAGCGAGTCCTGTGCGATGAAGTCGATCTTCGGTCCATACATCGCCGCTTCTCCGAGGCCGTCGGAAAATTGTGCGTTTCTCGTTTCGAGAATTCTTCGAATGGCATCTTCCGCTTTCTGCCAGGTTTCTTTTGTGCCGATATATTTCTCGAAGGTGTCGGGATTGTGACGCGAGAAACGAATGGAGAGCTCGAAGCCGAATGTCGTGTAGAACGCATTGACAATATCCCATATCGAAAAGATTTCCGATTCGATCTGCGACTCGCGACAGAAAACATGCGCATCGTCTTGGGTGATCGCGAGGACGCGTGAGAGACCGGAGAGTTCGCCGGATTGCTCATCGCGGTATACGGTGGTGGTTTCGGCATATCGAACGGGCATATCGCGATAGCTCTTGGGAGCACTTCCGAATATTTGCGCGTGGTGCGGACAGTTCATCGGTTTCATGGCGAACTCGTGTCCTTCGCGTGTGGTAATGCGGAAGAGTTCTTCGGAAAATTTGCTCCAGTGACCCGATGTCTCGTAGAGATTCTTTTTGGTGATATGCGGAATGGAGACGCGCTCATAGCCTTTTTGTTTTCGCAATTCCCATACATAGTTGTCGAGGAGCTCTCGGATAATCGTTCCTTTTGGCGTAAAGAGCGGGAGTCCGGATCCCACGAGATCCGAGAATACGAAGAGTCCCAATTCCTTTCCGAGTTTTTTGTGGTCGCGTTTTTTGGCCTCCTCTTGTTGCCACTCGTATTTTTCGAGCGCCTCTTTACTCTCGAAGGCGATGCCGGTAATGCGGGTGAGTTGCGGACTTGACTCGTTGCTTTTCCAGTAAGCGCCGGCGATGCGGGAGAGCTTGAAAGCGCCCTCGGGAATGTCTCGGGTGTTTGTGATGTGCGGACCTTCGCAGAGATCAACGAATTTCGCCGTTTTGTAGAGGGAAATTTTTTCACCGCGCGCGACTATTTCTTCGATCAACTCGAGCTTGTATGGCTGGTCTTTGAAGAGTTCTCGCGCTTCTTTTTCGGAGACTTCTTCGCGAACGAAGTCGAGTTTTTGATTGGCGAATTTCCGCATTATTTTTTCAATCGTCTTGAAATCGTTTTCGGAAAATGTTTTTCCTTTTGAAAATTCGAAATCATAAAAAAATCCGGTGTCAGTCGCGGGACCCGTGCCAAGCTTGACCTCGGGGTCGAGTTCGAGAACGCTCATCGCAAGGAGATGGGCGAGTGAATGGCGGACAGGCTCAATTGAAATCGGTTCCATAGAATTTTTTGAAAAGTTATACCAACTTACCCTAATCTCTGCTACCTTATGAGTTGCCTCGACTGCAAAAAATAATTTTTCTCACACACTCCTCGTTGGGCTCGGAGCGAGGTTTCGAAAAATTATTTTTTGCAGTCTCGGCGTGCATGATAGAAGACTTCAAGGTAGTTTGGTATTAATCTGATATTTCCCATATTTGCACAGTTTTTTGTGAAATAAAAGCCCCGATGGAAATTCGAGGCAGGGAAGTGTCGCGGATCCGGTTTTTTGCTATTTTTTCTGCTCTTCTATTTCTTTGATCTCGAGAGCGAGGTCTTTTTTGAGGTCGTAGGTGGCGGTGAATTCACCTTGTGTGGTTTTGAGTCGGATCGTCGCCGGGATGGTGCCGATGCCGGACTGTTTCTGAATGAGGAGACGATAATTGTCTTCGGTGACCGTTTCGGGAAGTTCATAGGAAATACCCGTGGGGAGCGTTTGGCGCATCAGGACATCCACTTTGTAGCCGAAAACGGTTTTGTTGAGTGTGGCATCGTCTTGACTGCCGACTCCGCCCGTTTTGATGCGGCTATTCTCGATATACTTTGACCCCTTGGGCGCGTACACGCGGGTGTAGGTGTGATAGTCGCTCGTTCGCCAGTCTCCGCCGGGGGCGGTGTGATTGTAGGTGTATTGAATGGTCGCTTTGGGGCGTACTCCAACGGTAAAGTCTACGGAATATTCGAGGGATCGCTTCACAAAGTAATCGCTCTTCAGGGCTCCCATATTGGCATCGACCACCATCAGGAAGTCATTTCCCCAATCAGTGGTGACGCTTCCGTCCCAGTGAACGCTTTTGATATTGGCTTGGAGGGATTCGTCGTGAAAAAATATCTGGATGTTTTTGTTGCGAAGTTCTTCTTGGGCGAGGGTGGCGATTTTGGGGATATTTTCGAGAGTGGCGATTCGTCGGAGGATTTCCGCGGCGAGCTTCTTCATAATATTCTTCCGTCCCTCTTTTACTTCCGCGGGGATGTCGTCGCCGAGATAGGCTTTTTCAACCGCCTCTTCGAGCTTGAGTGCGCCGCCTTCGGAGGAGTAGGTACCGGAATAGCCGGGAACGGAAATGGGACCGGTGAGCGCGAGGACATGATCGAGAACCGTCGCGTTTACAGCGATAACAGCGTCAAACTTTTCGCGACCCCCTCCCAATCGGTAGAAGTACTCGGCTTTCTGGGCATTGGTGGGGAAGTCGGGGGAGAAATTGGAATCGCGAAGCATCCAGCGCTTCAGTTGCATATACCGAGTGAGCGGCCAGGGGGGTGTCACCTTGATATTGGCGTTCTTGATGCGCTGGTCGAGGAGATTGGCGTCTTCAACGAAATGCGAAATGAGCTCACCATTCTTGATTTTTATGACCGCGTATTGTCCCAAGAAACCTCCGCCCGGGCGGAGTTCGAAATTGTTTTGAAGGAGGATGAAGAAGACGCGAGTGCGATCGTCTTTTGCGGTGAGTTCCTGGACGAGGGTGTTGACGACCTCGATCTCTTTCTTGGTGTCAGGCTCGAGCGGGAGGAGTCGGGAGACTTTTTCAAAGACGGCGACGGTGTTTCGAGCAATTTCGGTTGTGTGGGACTTCCCGTAGAGGAAAATAAAAAATCCCCCTCCGAGTATCGCGATCGTCGTACTGATCACGAGGAGTCTTTTCCGTGTGAACCATGAGTGGAGAGTGGAACGTGAAATCTTCATGATGTTCATACTATCATATGTCGAGTATTTTGAAGAGTGTTCGGAACGGAATCCGCTTGAAACTTTGAAAAGGGAATGCTAGAGTGAGCGAAGAAAGACAGGAAAAGCGAGTGTAGTATAATGGCAGTACATAACCTTCCCAAGGTTGGGGCACGGGTCCGATTCCCGTCACTCGCTCA
>CAZJZN010000004.1:0-7692 GCA_964550545.1 uncultured Bdellovibrionales bacterium | reverse complement strand
AAAAGGCAGTAGGCTGGAGGTATGAATACCGAAATCGAAGATATTAAATCGAGACTCTCCGTCCGCGAGGTGATCGGGGGGTATGTCCAGCTCACGAAAGCGGGGGTGAGTTGGAAAGGGCTCTGCCCGTTTCATCATGAGAAGAGTCCGTCATTCATCGTGAATGAAGAGCGGGCGAGTTGGCACTGCTTCGGGTGCGGGAAGGGCGGGGATATTTTTTCGTTTGTCATGGAAATTGACGGACTCTCGTTTCCGGAGGCGCTTGCGCTTCTTGCGGAGCGGGCGGGAATTGTTTTGGAACGACGGTCGCGGCGCGGAACGGGCGCGAGGTATGGCGGAACACTCTCGAATGAGGGAAGTGATGTCGAGAGTGTTTCAGGCGCGGGAATTTCGAAGGAAAGACTCTTTGCCATTCTCGATCTTTCGTCGAAATTTTTTGAGAAGCAGTTGTGGGACGGCGAAGGCAAAAAGAAAGCGCTGCCGTATCTTCGCGATCGGGGACTTTCCGACGAGTCGATCCGTGCCTTTCGATTGGGGTACGCGCTTCCTGGGTGGCGGACGCTCTCGGACTTTTTGGCGGGAAAAGATTTTTCTCCGTCCGAGATAGAAGCGGCGGGAATGGCGATCGAGAAGGGAATGAAGAATGGAGAATGGAAAATGAAGGAGGGGGAATCAAGTGCAAATGCAAACAATCAAAACGGTGAAGATCCCCTCCATTCATCATTCCCCATTCCCCATTCTATTTACGATCGGTTTCGGGATCGGGTGACATTTCCGGTTTTTGATGTGGCGGGGAGGGTCATTGGGTTTTCGGCGAGGGTATTGCCGGGTGCCGATGAAACGACGGCGAAATATATCAATACGCCGGAAACGTTTGTCTATCACAAATCGCGAGCGCTCTATGGACTCTTTCAGGCGAAGCGCGCGATTCGCGAGCGACAACACGTACTGTTTGTAGAAGGAAATATGGATGTCATCGCGATGTATCAGGCGGGATTTCCGGAGACGGTCGCCGTATCGGGAACGGCGCTCACGGAAGAACAACTTCGCATCGTGAAACGGTACACCGATCGACTGCTTCTTTTTTTTGATATGGATTCCGCGGGACAGAAAGCATCACGAAAGAGCGCGGAGATGGCGCTCCTTCTCGGATTTTCCGTTTCAGTGGTTTCGATTGGCGAAGGGAAGGATGCGGCGGAACTCGCGCGGGAAAATGTCGAATCGCTTCGAGACGCCCTTACGGGGGCGCTTCCCGCGCCGGAATATTTTCTCCGAAGAGCGTGCGCGGAGCGCGATTGTAGGACGGCCGAAGGGAAACAGCGTATCGCCGAAGATATTCTTTCGCTCGTCTCGTGCGTTGCCAAAAAAATAGAGCAAGCGCATTGGATACATATGCTCTCGAATCGAATCGGTGTCGCGGAGAATGATCTCTTCGCTCTCTTGAAAAGCACGGCGCTTCCGGTGGTAAAAGATTCGGAGCGAGCGTTGGAATCCGAGGTTGCCGAACGTGTTCCGAAAAAGCAGGTCTTTCAGTTGTCTTCGGAAAGAATCGGGCGTGACGTTGCGGCGATACTTCTCGCGTGTCCCGCGCTGTTGCCGCTTCCTTTGGAGAGTGTCCCGGAGCGGGTCTTTTCTTTTGTTTCCAGAAACCCGCTCCTCTCGTTTCTTTCCGGGGAAACACCGGAGACCTTTTCGTTTTCGGCGATTCCCGAAGAGATGAAATTGGAGGCGTCCGAGGGTGCTTTTTCGGGAGAAAAACTTCTGGGGTCTTCGGGGGATTCCGACGGGATTGACGTCGAACACGCGCGTATGGTTTTTGATCAGATATGGGCGCGATTGTCCAATGAGCTTCGTCGGGAGGAGATGCGCGATATCGAACGGGCGATGCGTATGGCGCATGATCGGGGCGATCGTGAGGAGGAACAACGGCTGAATACTCGCCTTTTTGAAGCGGGAAAGGAGTAGTTTCGAAAGAATATCGTGGGAACATTTTTTGACTCTCTTTGCGCTCTCGTGTAGGATACAAGCGGTAACACAAGAGGCGGAAGACAACGGAACGGTTGTCTCTTTTCTCTTCTCATCTCTATGTCGACCACGATTCGTTCTCGGAAAGGAACGGCAACTTCGTCAAAAAAGACGAAGAAATCCGGCAAGCTGAAACAAAAATCGCTGAAAAAAGCGGCACTCAAACCCTTGAAAAAGAAATCGCATCCCCGACCCGTAGCGCACTCCTCCATGTCTTCTTCCAAAAAATCATCCGCGTCGACTTCCAAGAAACAAGGTATCGTCAAAAAATCACTCGCAAAGCCCAAGGCGATCCCAATGAAGATCAAAAAAACGTCCGTTCATACAAAGTTGAAACACGAGAAGATGCCGGCGCCGACCAAGGCGGAGCGCGAAGCGAAGCGAGAAGAAAAAGAAGTGAAACGCGCGAACGCGTTTGAGGAGCTTCTGTTTCGCGGGCGTCAACGCGGATTCGTGACGGAAGATGAGATTATTCATATTCTTCCCGATATCGAGCAGGATCTCGAAAATCTCGAAAATCTTTACGAAAAATTCGAAACGAGCGGCGTCAAGGTGATCGACTCGAGCGATATGCTGAAGCTCGAAACGGATAAAATTGGCGAGGAATTCGCCGGAAAGGGAAAGAAGGCGCCGAAGAAAAAAGAGAAGGAATCAAATCTTCTCGGGGGACCGGAGCGTGCCGAAGAAGAGGTGGGCGACTCGGCGGATTTGGTACAAATGTATTTGCGTGAGATTGGTCGCGTGCCGCTTATTTCCGCGCAGGAAGAAGTGCGCCTCGCGAAGCAAATTGAGGCGGGTGATGCGTCCGCGAAGCAGCGTCTCACGGAAGCAAACCTCCGTTTGGTTGTTTCGATCGCGAAAAAATATGTCGGACGTTCGCATAACCTTTCACTGCTCGACCTCGTTCAAGAAGGGAATATCGGACTTTTTCGCGCGGTCGAAAAGTTCGACTTCCGAAAGGGGTTCAAATTTTCCACGTATGCGACATGGTGGATTCGGCAGGCGATCACGCGCGCCTTGGCGGACCAGTCGCGAACGATTCGCATTCCCGTTCATATGGTGGAGACGATTAACAAGTATTCTCAGGTGATGCGTCGCTTGGTACAGGAGTTGGGTCGCGAACCGCTTCCCGAAGAAATCGCCGCCGAGATGGGTGTTGAAGTTGAGAAAATTCGCCATATTCAGAAGATTTCACAGGAAACCGTTTCGCTCGAGACGAGTGTCGGATCGGATGATGACGAGAGTGTCCTCGGCGACTTCATCGAGGATACCGAAACGGTGATGCCGCACCAGGCGGCGGCTCGGAAGTTGCTCTCATCGCATATTTCCGAAGTTTTGGAGGAGCTTTCTCCTCGCGAGCAGAAGATTCTGAAGATCCGGTTCGGACTTGAAGATGGTGTTGTTCATACCCTCGAAGAGGTGGGGCAGGAGTTTGGCGTGACGCGCGAACGTATCCGTCAGATCGAAGCGAAGGCTCTCGAAAAAATTCGCGATCATTCGATTGTGAAAAAATTGAGAGACTACTAACGAGGGAGCTTGCAGTGGGTAGTTGGTAGTCTGTAGCGGGGAGTTTATCATCGTCGCTTGCGAGCGATGTGGCAGTTGGAAGTATTCTTGTTCTTTGTTCTCTATGAGGAGGAAATAGTCTATGTGTTTGGCAATTCCGGCTCTTGTGGTCAAGATTTTGAGTGGCGAATGGGCGACTGTTGATACGGGTGGCGTTCGAAAGGATGTCTTCACTGGACTCCTCGAAGCGGTAACGGTTGGCGACTATGTCCTCGTGCATGTGGGGTGCGCTCTTTCTCGGATTGACCCGGAAGAGGCAGAGAAGACGCTTCGATTGTTTGATGAAGGAGCGGAATTAGTAGCAGGTGACAATGAAGAGCAATCACGGAAACGTGCTCAAGTCGGGAAAGAAGTTTTTTTGAACGGGTAGAGGAAAAACGCTCGTTTTCGACACCCCCCTTGTCTCAAAGAGACGAGGGTTCTTTTTGAGAAAGGAAAGCCTCTTGTCAAAGGTGTTGTTGTTGCTTATACTGCGGAGTGTTGCCGCAGAAGGGGCGTGTTTTTTGAAAATATATTCCGGGGTAGCTCAGTGGTAGAGCGGATGGCTGTGAAAACCGTCTCGTGGTATACTGTTTTATGTATGCCAGAGAAAAAGAGAAAAGACACGAGAAAGTATGCTGACCGCGCCGAGTATATAAAGAAGTCGGTTGCAAAACGTCGAAAAGCGACGCGTATGCGGGCGATTGAATATAAGGGCGGGCGATGCTCCCGATGCGGGTATGATCGATGTTGTGATGCTCTCGAGTTTCATCATATCGATCGGCGCAAAGATTTTGGTATTTCTGAACAGGGTCTTACTCGAAGTTGGGAACGGATCAGAAACGAAATCGAGAAGTGCATTCTGATATGCGCCAATTGTCATCGGGAAGAGCATGCGAGAATACGCAGCCTTTCGGAGAAATTCGAAAGTGAAACATGAGGTGAATTGCTGGAAGCCTGTTGCTGTCAGCGCAGCTATGGTAATCAGCAGCCAAGTCTCGCTTCGGCGAGAAAGGTTCAGAGACTATCTCCGTATGGAGAGTAGTCCCGTTCTGTACAAAGAGCGGGACGAAGCGCCTCATCCCGCAATTTCTTTTGAGAGAAACTATTCTGATTCTCCGAAAGAAACGAAGAGTTTTTATGCGACACACAAAAAAGCTGCGCATAAAAGTGCGGGAATGATATAGTCCACTCCTATGAGAAATCATGGGGCACGGTGTAACCATTTGGTCGTCGGTTCGAATCCGACCCCCGGAGCAGGGTAGGATGAGAGGACGCGAAAGCGTCTTCTTTTGTTTCTACAGTGCCGATTTTCTCGAGTTCGAAAGTAGAATTTAGCTTCGGCATCCATTCCGCGAGAAATTCGAAACCAAAAGTGTAGTTCGGGCTTATTCTATCGGCATTTAGAGTCAGGTTCGAAAATACATAGCTCAAGAGGAGTCGCTTCTGATCTTCGGTAGTCTTTGGGCTCACGTAGATGTCCTTCGCCTTACTTGCAAGCTCGTGGATGGCAAAGCCCGCTTCGTAATAGGCGGTGCGTCCTTTACTCAATTTCCCGAGAGATTCGATGGCTATTTCTTTTTCTTCTACGGATTCCTTGATCATCTTTTCGCAAAGCGAGGCTGGCATTTTTCCATCGAGCTTGTCTCGGTAGGCGTTTTCCATCCGCTGGTCGGCTGTCCTTGCGATACGGTTGAATTCTTCTCGCTTGGCGGTGTTGTAATCTATCTCCTCGTTGTGGCTTTCCTTGAGTGCTTTCTCGAGCCATTGGAGTACCCGAGTATTTTTTGGAGCCACTTTGTCGAAGTAGGGGAAAAGTTGATCCTCTATGGTTTCTTGTCGCACGAATTTCTTTTGACTGCACTCTCGATAGTGGTTGCAATGACCATACCAATGTCCTTTCTGAGTTTCCCACGCAATAACTCCGCCACACTCCTCGCACTTAATCTTCGCCTTGAAGACAGGAAGATGCTTTTTGTATTGCGGGTTGTCGTTTGACCGAGTGAGCTTTTGTTGCACGGTGTCAAAGAGTTCTTTGGAAATAAGTGGCTCATGCTGTCCGGCATATACTTCTCCATTCCATCGTATCTTTCCATAAAAGAACGGATCGGAGAGGGATTCGTGAATTCTGGATTTTCCGAATTTCTTACTGCCATTTCGTAGCCCTTCTTTGTGCATCACTTGCGCGAGGGCGTTCAGGGAATAGTTGCCCGTGGCGTAGAGTTCGAACGTTCTTTTTACCAGCGGAGCCGTCGCCTCATTGACCACGTGAATTTTGTGTCCTTTTTCTCCGATGGTTTTGTATCCGAGCGGTGGTTTGGCAGGGAGCCAGCCTTGAGCAATCTTTTCTTTTTGACCCTTGCGGACTTCTTCGGAGAGGTTGTTGGTGTAGAAGCGGGCAATGACTACTTTCATATTCCAGACGAGGTTTTCATGAGCCCGCGTGTTCTTGTTGACGATGAAGGATTCTTTCACGAAATGTACTTGCCGTTCGGTGTCTCCGTTGATCCAATCGATCACGCTCGCCGCGTCTTTGAGGTTGCGAGTGAGGCGGTCTATTTTCTCGCAGAGAACAATCGGTATTCGATGTTTGATGGTGTACTGCAACATCTCGTTGAAAGTTTTTCGAATTTGTTTTCCGCTTGCCGATTCGGAGACACGAAATACTTTGATGACTCGCAGGTCGTTTTTTGTTGCGTACTCTTGTAGGAGTTTTTCCTGCGCGTCGAGTGAATAACCGGTATCCTCTTGCTCTTTGGAGGACACACGGGCGTAAATGAGAGATTTTGTTTGGTCCATATACAATTTGAGAAAACTAAAAGGGCAACCATGACTTGTCCAACACGCCGCGAGGCTTGTCGGCATGGTTACCCATCTAGACCGGCAATATAAAACTCGCGGAAAGTAGTTGGACAAGTGCTTTTATTGTACCACACTCTCTACCATCCCCTTGTACCGGTGCTTTCGGTAGTCGAGTCCCAAGCATCGTCTACAACCGAGAATGTGGCTCACAGGGTGCTTATAGAGCACGCCCGCTCGTCTGTGGCACAGTGGACAGTCAAACCAATATCGTAACCCATCGAAGCCTGTTTTCGACTTGTTTAACAGGAGCCGATAGCCCTCGGTCTCAATGGTGGATTGCAAGAAAGCTTCTTTGAGTTTCGGTTTTGTTTTTCTGACAAAATCCGACATTCTGATTTGTTGGCACTGATCCGTGAGGAATTTTTTTCCGAAATCATGTGGGCTCATTGGTTTTCTCTGAAGAGTTATTGAGTTGTTGATTGTGGGCGATAAACGCCGTTTGAGCTCTCACACTTACCTTGAGTGTCGGTTGCTTAATGGTTCGGAGTGTTTCTATGGCGGAAACGAATTGCCGATGAGCCCGATCAATTTCGCATGAGTAGAGTTTCATGAGCTCAACTTTTTCATGGCTGATCCATCGTGGTTCATTCATGGATTCAAGAAGCGCTGAGTTGGATAGTTCGCGGATATGGGCATTCACAGCGTGATCAACGAGCGCTATCTCGGAGGCTGTTGTGCAATCAAATTCCTTCATGAGGCTTTTTCTGAGTTTAAGCGCAAATCCCTTGTATTGCGGGTCTACGCTTATCAAAAGCGCATAGCCGGACTCTTGGCTGTATACAGCTGAAACAGCTCTTACGATTTTCATAGTTTCCTCGTTTATAATATCTCCTATGGAAAGAGGCGGAAACTCTTTTTCAGCTAATTTTCTCAGCTCTGTGCTACCGTCAATGGTTCCATTGAGAGCTGATATTGCCATCTCTTTTGCTTCTTCTTTCGAGTACTGTCGTGGCAATTTTTCCACGGTTTTTTTGACTATTTTCGTCATAAGCGAAATGCACTTGTGAACTTCGTGAACATCCTTTCACACCAAGCCACAAGAAAAAGGTTAATTAAAAAGGTTTTCAGTAAAGGATTCTTTTGCCATTTCTTCATTTTTAATGTTCACATCGTTCACAAGTTCACCGTTTTGTTTGATGCCGTAGCGATTTCGCAGAGTCTCTATTTTTTCTTGATTGCTTTCGGAGAGCGTGTACCCGTCTCTTGTCTTTTCCGTTTTGAGATCGAGTATCTTTCGGACGAGATAGCCCATCTTTTTGG
>CAZJZN010000003.1:29860-41208 GCA_964550545.1 uncultured Bdellovibrionales bacterium | reverse complement strand
TTCGGGCTCTCGATGGAATTCAAAAAACTCCAACAAATCGTCCCGCAACAAACCCTCGGCGGCGTCGTCAATGTCCAACAAGAACAAATCGTCTGGCGAATCACGGGTCAGGGGTGGAGGGAGAAATAAAATTTCAAAGAGTAAAAATCAAAGATGAGGGGGTGAGATTCGTTGTTTTCGTAGAGGAGTGACTTTACAAGAAAAACAGCCCTCCGCGAGGAGGGCTGCCCTTGGATGTAATACCCCGCCGGTTTCTGGGAAACCAACGGACATTCGAGAGTATAGAGCATTTTTGAAAGGGTGTCGATACTCGTTTTGATTGAATGTTTGACTGGGATTTCATATTGTTTTACCATATATGAAAGTCATACAAACAAACTTATGGAGGAAAAGAAAGAAAAAGAAACTTCAAGTTATTCCGAACTCGAATCTTCAATAATGCTTGTCGACAAGTCGGGATGGCAATCATTTCAGCTTTCACTGAGCCATAAACAGTGTGATGTCTTCGGATTTTTGGAAAGTAAAGATGTTCAGCCGATGATTACCGAATCATCGATCCCGGAAATTTGGCACCAGACTTATAGTCAAAATCTTTTTGCAGGAGAACATGTTGTGGTGCAGAGTTTTTCGCCCTCGAGTGTAACTCGTGGTGGAACGAGCGAGCAAATGTTTGTGCTTTCCGGTGTTAATGGCGCGTTAACTACTCTGAATATTGACCCGCGCGGTTTTCCTGTAGGGATTTCTCGCGACCATGAAATTCCAAGAAACCCTTCTTTATGGGAGACAACTTCCCATTGGAAGCACCTTTCTTCTCCAGATAAAAGCATAGTTTTTGTTGCCAGATATTTGGCAGAGTCTAGAAAGTCGTTCTTTATTCTTGCGAATGACAAAGATTTGTGCTGTCAGTTGGATGTTGAAGGTTTTCATGTATTGAAAAGCGCCCAGCTTCTTTGTTGGATGAAGGAGAGTGACTTTATCTCTTCGCAGAAAGCCCGGAGAATTTATGAAGGGTGGGGAAGAGGAGATCCTGGATCGGTGAAGAAAAATACCACATTCGGAGGGATTTTTCATGAGAATGAATGACGATTCAAAGGTGGACTGAATTTCTCCAAATAAAAAGACTCCTTCCGGATTCGGAGAGGAGTCTTGTGGTTTTGTGGGGTGTGCGGAGGTTTCTCTGAGTACACTTCCCGATTTTTAGGTTACTGTTCGCGTCGGTATTGCAGTGTCAATTCCTCCCATGCTGTACGCGAATCTTCGTAGGTCGTGTAGACTGCATTGTCGAGTTCGGCGGGGTCCGGCAGTGACACGTCGCCCACCTTGTGAAGTGCGTACACCGGACCGAATTCGCCCATACTACTCCTGCGGAGTGGCTGATGTAATGTCGCGCCGAATTGCTCGAGAATGAGCGGTAGGATGCTGTCCCAGTATCCACTGCCGGATCCGCCGAATCTCCATTTGCCCCATGGAGTCCAAAGTGATGATGGCATACCATAGTAGAACTCAAGGAAAAGGCCATCGGCAGTCTGATTGTAATAGGGGTTGGCGGGTTCTTTCCGTGTATCATCCATGCTCGATTTGTATCCATCAGGATCGCCGGTTTCCATTTCGATAAGCTCGAAAATGGTGTCTGCCACTTTCCTTGTTAGTTCGTAAAATGTGGCATCACGGATATCCCGAGTTTTCGATGGCGCTCGTTGACTTCCAACCTGTTCCTTGCGAACAGGTTGGACAAGTTTGAGTGTAAGTTCTTCGCCTTCTGTTGCGGCCAGAACAATCAAACGCGTCGCATCACACGGTTGCCCGTTGGTCTCGATGAGCGCGGATTGCCGGAGAACATCCGCCGTGTTTCCAAACAGTTTGTGCTTGGGATTGCGAGATATTTGCACAAGCTCATAAAAAGCGATGGGATTTTGCTTCATAAGCGTCTCAAGTGAAATCATGACGACGCTGACGAGTGCGGCGGGTACTTCTTCGCCGGTTCTGAGTATCAGGCTCGATTGCATGAGTGCTCTCCTTTTTGAGAGTAGATTTGTTAAAAAAGCTCTTGCATCTGTTGGATTTTTCCAACAAAAAATATTAGCATACTTCTCAGTAAAAGTCAAATTTCGAAGCGTGAAATTCTCATTCATTGAAATAAAAAGACTCCTGTCCGGGTTCGGAAGGAGTCTTGTGGGTTTTGGGGAACTTTCTTAGGGCGGGGAAGTGGTTGCTTCCGGTGACCCAGGCCTAGCTGCTCTTGAGGATGATGGTCGGTTGCTCCAGGAGCAAATCATGAATCGTCAATGTCCCGGCGCGATAGCTTTCCTGCAATTTTTCATTGAGGCGCAGATTTGATCCGGGACTGGTCAGAATGACTTCCTCGGTAACCTCATTTTCTTTGAGGAACCCGATGACATCGTGACTGATGCTCTCGGCAAGGTCGATCAGCTTGCCAAATGTGGAAGCCATACTTTCTACCATGTCCTCCCGAGACATCCAGCCCAGCATTTCTTCTGGCAGGGCGGCCACGGCTCTTTGGACGAAGTTGTTTTCTTGGCAGTACCGCAGGAACGCCAGCTTTGCCCCCATAATAGACTCGAGGGACACCAACTCGAACAGGTAGTCCTTCAGTATGACGGGCGAGCGGTTTATGTACTCGCCGAGCACTTCCTTCATAGTCTCGGGGGCTTCTCCGAGTTCCGGATCTTCCTGGCATTTTTGCCAGATCAAATTGCCGAGAACCAGGTTGCCGAAGTCTTGGTTGCTGGAAGGCATTGACGCGGTGTTCATCTATGTTTCTCCTCATTCAATTATTCAACGAAACGAATTGTTTAGGTGCTATTCAGAACAGACGAATAGCAAATCACCAATCAGCCTTCCTAAGTGGGTATCTATGGTTGGCATTTTGCTACGAATCTGCCCTTTTCTGATGAAAAGCTATAGTAGCAGAAAAATATACTATTGTCAATAGGATACGTATTGTAAATGAACCCTGCAATCGAAATAAAAACCCCTGTCCGGATCCGGAGAGGAGTTTTGTGGTTTTGTGAGGCATTTCCTTAGGGTGAGGAAGCTGTTGCTTCCAGTGACCCGAGGATTGTCCCTATGCGGTTGGTGTGTATGACGAAGCTTTCGCCGATGGAGAATTGCTGCCATCGAGAGAGGAACACTGTCTCGTTCCATACGCGGGGTTCATCCGAGTCTATTTCGCGTAAGCGGACAGTGTAGTGTTCAGTCCGTTCGCCCAGACGCTCGTCTCCGATGTTCGGTATTGCCGAATGAGCCGGATGAATCGGGGTTTCGGGCCAGTGAGCATCGTGATTGTTGCCGGATGCCGTGATCCACCGAGAAAACTTCCATCGATTGACGGTGTAGTCCACCCATGTTTCGTACACGGGGTCATCGCGGTATACCGGTTCGATATCGCGA
Organism: uncultured Bdellovibrionales bacterium; assembly: GCA_964550545.1. GTDB lineage: Bacteria > Patescibacteriota > Minisyncoccia > Moranbacterales > UBA1568. The sequence goes on along the minus strand of CAZJZN010000003.1, from coordinate 37,797 downwards.
TCGGCGTAGTATTCCGTTTTGTACTCGGGAACACTGTGACAGGTTCGCTTGATGATGCCGTTCCCTTTGTTTTCCGTCGAGCATTCCTGCCGAGTGCCGGACTGGACGCGCCGCGATCGCTGGTGTTTGACAACCTTTGTCCCGGTTTGGACCTTGTTGTAATGATGGACTTTTCGAGTTTCCTGCTCATTGTAAGCATCGGAAGGAACAGTACCTTTCCATGCTCCGCTTTGGCGGGGAGCAAAATCCTCCACGGCGATTTTTCTTTCCCATGAAAGACCGGTTACTTCCACCTGCACGTCGGAAGCCGAGAAAAAGAAAAACCAGACCAACCATATGCAAGTGGCAAGAGCCGCGAAACACACAGATATGGGGAGCGCTTTCGAGCGATGATGCCCGTGACTCGAAACGGTCGGTTCATGCCGACATGTTTCTTGCTCGATCCCCGCATCTCTTTTGGAGAGATGTGGTGGGATGGCTTCTTGCGGAGGTCGTTCTTCCGTAGAGGAAGGAGTGTCCCTCGCTGTGACTTCTCTGCCCATGGTGTCTTCCGTGACTTCTTTTTCCCTCGGGTCTTCTCCTCGCGAATGCCCGCAACTGACGCAGTGGGAATGGAGATCGGAATTCAGTGAGGAACAGGACTCGCATGGCCAATCCGGGCCGGCTTCTCCTTGTTGAGCGGAGAAAGCGTCGAGGAGTTGTGTCCATTGACCTTCACTCGGAGTTTTGTAGGGGTTTCCTTCGTGACCCCTTGCCTCAACATCAATCGGCTCCGGGATAGCGGCGCCACAGTTTGGACAGTGGTCGATTCGTTGCTCGGGATTTCTTGGGTTGCGAGCGAAAATATCTTTCGTTGGGCAATATTCGCAATCCCAAAGGGCGGAGAAATACTCAATAGTTGTCTCATCGTTTGACATGAGCAATATCCCTTCTTGATAAGATTTGTTAAAAAAGCTGCGCACTCTGTTGGAAAATTCCAACAGAGTATAAAAGCATACTTTTAGTATAAAGTCAATAGTTTGTAGAGTTAAAACATGGAGATGATTATTTTCTGGAACTATGGTACTCTCTTGAAGGGTAAAATAATTTTTTTCACACAACGTTATGGCAGAAGAACGAGGCAATGCGGTGGGGTGGTTTGAGATCCCCGTCGTCGATATGGAGCGGGCGATGAAGTTTTATGAGACGGTCTTGGGGGTGACATTGAGTCGCAATCAGGTGGGAGAGATCGACATGGCGTGGTTCCCGATGGTGGAAGGGAAAGGCGCCGCGGGGTCGCTCGTGGCGCATCCGGAGTGGTACAAGCCGTCGGCGGAGGGTGTGCTGGTGTATTTCACGGCGTATTCGGGCGATCTTGACCATGAGCTCGCGCGCGTCGAGGCGGCGGGCGGCAAGGTGCTCGTGCCCAAAAAGTCGATCGGTGAGTATGGCAATATGGCGGTCGTCCTTGATACGGAAGGCAATCGCATCGCGCTTCACTCGACAAAATGATTTTTCAAAGAAAGCTTTGGAAGGAAAAAAAGTTTTTCGAAGTAAAAGCTCCTTCCGGATTCGGGAGGAGCTTTGCGATTCTGAGGAGTGCGCGGAGGGTTCTCCGGGCATTAAGGTTGTAGATCAAGCTGGTAGCAATGCTCCTCAATGTGTTCACTTCCTGTTGGTTCGGTTACGCGAACGAAATCGAATTTTTCGCAGAGTTTTCGAATCTCAACTTGATCGGGACGAATGAAAACTCTGATAGAGAGGAGGTTGTTTACTTGAGCGGACGAAATGATCTCTTGGAGGATCCAGCTTGCGGGATCTATCTCTTGGTACTCCTCCGGAATGATGATATCGCGTATTTCGCCAACTTGACTCTCTTGGAGAAGGTCTGCCTGATGAACGACGAGCGTTGCTCTGGAAATGATTTCCCCACTTTCGTTGAGACGAACTACCCACACAGAGAAAAGAGTGTGTTCAATCAGGGTTTCTTCTGGGAGTTGTTTTTCTCTAACCGACTCCACAGGGAGCGCTCGTGTTTCGGGAGCATCTTGGAGTGGAGATACTCTAGGATGAAGCAACTCTATACTGCAGTATTGAAGATATCTTACTTTCAAAGGACATCCTCCTTATTCGTTGTTGACGATATGCACTCTATCACGCCTCTTGAATGGAGTGCAAGAGCATCGCGTTGTATCCGATCGGTGGGATTATTGACGAAAATATCGTTTTATGATTCAATGAATGTGATATGCCGGTTGGTTTTTTTCTGTTCTCTTTCCTTGAGGAGGGAAGCGTGATGGAATTTGAAGATATTGGTTCTTTGATACGAGCTCTTCGCTGTATCCTTACTGAAGCCGCTTCGTATTATCAGGCGAGTGTGGCTGGGAGGGAGAGTCCCGAAGGGAAATGGTACCGGCTTCTCCAAGGGAAACTGAATGAAGCGTGGGCAATTCTTGAACGAGTTCCCAATGGAGATCTTCTTGATGTACTCAATATGTTTCTTGGGGGTGAAAACTGGAAAAGTACCGCGGATGTGGTAAAGGAATTTTTGTATGGGTATTTGGCAGGGCGATTCGAGGAACTTAACTCAATGAGACTCCAAGGAGTAAAGTACTGAGGAGATTTTAGGGAATAATCGGAAGTTTCGGCGCGGATGTTTCACTCACAGTGGGATCCGCGCCTTTTATTTTTTCGAAAAAACACGGTATTTTTTCTTGAGGGGTAGAGAAATAAAATCCCCTCGTCACGGATGGGCGAGGGGGACGGTTTCTCAAAAGCGCATTTTTATTTGGAGAAGCAATAATTTCTCTGATGCCTTTATGCCGAGCGTTGCATTCTTGCCAAACTGGAGTGAAAGCGACGGTTGGGTATTGACGTAGGTGGTGAGATTGAACCCACCAATTTTAAATATCGCTATCGGCTGTTCGACAGTGTCGAAAGAAAATGCATTTCCATCTTCAGGATAGTCGAGCGTTGTCGAAGGAATATCTCGTGGTGAGAGTTGATGGGCTTCCAAATTTCTCCCGGCTGCGACGAAGGTGGCGATATTTTCGGAGAGAGAATCTGCGGATACCGACAATGGAATCACGAAAAGTATAAAGAGAGCGAAGAACAAAGAGAGTGTGTGCATAGGGTTTTCCCGTTCGGATTGTGAAGAATACCGTTTTTGAGGATAGTGTTGCGGAAGGAGCTTGTCAATTCGGATGGTATTTCAGTCGTGCTATACTGACCATTGTCGGGATACTATTTTTTGTGAAATGTCTATGTGCAAAAATATTGGAGTAATTGGTCGGTCGGTTCGGATTGTTGCGGGGGTCGGAATACTTGGCGCAGGAGTGATGTATGGTTCGTGGTGGGGACTTGTTGGAATTGTTCCGCTCCTCGCGGGGATTGCGGGTATATGTCCGATATATTGCCCCTTCGGGAAGGGTTCGTGCTCGACCGCATGCAAGACGAGGGACGCTTCAAAGGAAGGTGCCGGGGAGGCAATTTCTTCCGATGATGTATCGAAGGCGTAGGTATCTGAATGATTGTTGACTTCCTTTTGGTTTTCGATAATACTAGGGTCAAGGGAAAAAGTGTTTGTGAAATCTGCCGTATGGCGGAAAGTTTTTGTTTGTTTCCACAAATATCTTCTTGAATGACCTGGAATATCGCGCTATGGCACTGTCGCAAGACAATGGAATCATTGCTCTGCGCCAAAGCCCTCGTCCTGTTTTCACGTTGACGATATAAAAACGCGCGGGTTGTTTTGCGACGATGCCTATGCATATCTCGATATCCGCCGAGGAATTGTTTCGTGTAGGAGCGATTCCCGTAACGAATGCACTCCTCCTCACGTTCATTATTAGCGCGGGGCTGATGCTCTTTTCGGCACGGTTTTTTGGGAGACTCCGGACGGTGCCGGGACGGTTTCAGTCGGCGGTTGAAGCGATATTCGAGGGTCTCTGGAAATTGGTGATTGATGTCTCCGGAAACGAGCGTCTTGCACGGAAATTCTTCCCGCTGGTCGCGACGATTTTTTTCTTTGTGCTCTTTTCAAACTGGTCGGGACTCTTGCCGGGACTCGGTACGGTGGGACTTCTCGAACACGACGGACATACGATTATTCCCTTCATTCGAAGTCCTTCCGCGGATCTCAATATGACGCTCGCGATTTCACTTATTGCGGTTTTTGCGGTACAGTTTATGGGGATTGCGGCGATCGGTGTCGTGAAGTATGGGAAGAAGTTCCTCGTAAGTCCGCTCCAAAAGCCCTACGGCGTGGGAACCTTTATGGGGATTCTCGAACTTGTAGGAGAAGCAACGCGGGTGGTGTCGTTTTCGTTTCGACTCTTCGGCAATATCTTTGCAGGGGAAGTGCTCCTCATTGTGATCTTGAACCTCGTTCCGTTTCTGGTGCCGCTTCCGTTCTTTTTTCTCGAGGTGTTTGTGGGAGTGGTGCAAGCGGCGGTATTTTCCATTCTGACATTGGTGTTTCTTAAGATGGCGACCCTCGAACCGGAACACGCTTAGGCACAGCTTCCGTATTTGGCACATTTCTTCGTCAAGTGTTCCAGTGCTCGACGCTGTATGTTTACATACAGCTTACTCCGCGCTTCACACTTTCCTCGAACTGCACTCAAATACGAAAGCCGTTGGGAGATTGTACGTAATTAATTTTTTGTAAAACGAGTATGGAAGAAGCAACAGTGGCGGCGGAAGCCGTGGCGGCGGGAACGGATGGTCTCAAGTATGTGGGAGCGGCTTTGGCGATCGGACTTGGAGCGCTCGGAACGGGGCTTGGTATGGGAATTTTCTTTAGCAAGGTGATGGAGACCTTGGGTCGGAATCCGGAAGCGGGTCCCAAGATTCAAGTGCCGATGTTCTTGGGTATCGCCTTTACCGAAGCGATCGCGATTTATGCGCTCGTCGTCGCGCTCATTATTCTCTTTAGCTAAACGGCACTCGTCATTCCCGTGAAAACGGGAATGACGGAAGAGCGCGAGTGTCAGTCTAAAAGAATTCCTTCTATTTGATTGCTTATGGAAGTTCTGGCAAAACTTGGTATTGATTGGAAACTTCTCTTGGCGCAAGTGGTGAACTTTTTGATTCTCCTCTGGGTCTTGCGGCGCTTTGCGTATCAGCCGATGCTTCGGTTTCTCGATGATCGGTCAAAGAAAATAGAGGTGGGGCTCCGTGACGCGAAGCGCGCGAGCGAGAAGCTCTCCGAAATGGAAGAGAAGGAACGGACGGTCCTCGAAACGGCGAAGCGCGAAGCGACCGCGATCGTTGCGAACGCTCGCGAGTCGGCGGAGAAGTCGGGGGAGAAACTCCTCTCCGAGTCTCGAGAAGAAGCCACGCGTCTCCTTGCGGAGGCGCGGAAGAAGCTCGATGTTGAGCGTGAGAGTCTTCGCGCTGAAATGAAGCGAGAACTGACCGACCTCGTCCTCCTCGCGACCGAAAAGGTGCTTGGTGAAAAAATGAAAGACGCGAAGGATGAAGAGTTGGTCCGCGAGATGGTGAAGGGACTGAAGAATGGAGAATAAAGAATGGCGAATGGAGGAAGGAGAGTGAATGATAAATTCCAAATGATAATTTTCAAAATAATTTTTCAATTCAAAAATTCTGAAATTCTTTTATCATTTTTCATTTACCATTTGAAATTCAATTTGATTTCTTGGTTCCCTATTGATTGTTTTTGTTAGCTGTTATTTGTTGACTGTTTTCTATTGCCTGAAGCTTATGCGTATCACGGCGGGACAATATGCGGAGGCGCTCTATGGGGCGGTGAAGGATGCCGACGTTTCGGCTCGTCCGGGAATCGTCGATCGGTTTCTTGTGCGTATGGCACGTGACCGGCGGCGTCGGGATATCCCTCTCGTCTTCCGGCACATCGAGCGCATTGCCGAACGAGAAACAGGCATTGCGCGCGCGGATATCATTTCGGCGAAACGGTTGTCGGAAGCGTCTCTCGATATGCTCAAATCGGAGGGAGAAAAGATTTTCGGTACGGAAAAAATTTCCTTTACGCAAAAAATAGAGCCGGCGCTCTTGGGCGGCGTGAAATTTCAAACGGAACGCCAAACCTTCGACGCAAGCGCACGTGGACGATTGAGACAACTGAGGCGATTTCTCGGAGCGATGAACAACTGACAATATTCTCCATTCCCCATTCCTTATTCTTCATTCTCTCTCTATGACCCAGAATTCAATTGTGGAAGAAATTCGGAAGCGTATCGAGCAATTTGAGACGACCTCGAAGCGCGAGGAAACGGGCGCGGTGCTCGAGGTGGGCGATGGTGTCGCGCGGGTCTCGGGACTCGCGAAGGTGGCGGCGGGCGAGATGGTGGAATTTGAAAACGGCGTCTTGGGCGTCGCGCTCAATCTCGAGGAAGATATGGTGGGCGTTATCCTCTTGGGAGAGGCGGGCGACCTTCGAGAGGGGAGCTCGGTAAGAGCGACCGGGAAAATTCTCTCGGTTCCGACCGGAAAGGGAGTGATCGGGCGTGTCGTGAACGCGCTTGGAGTGCCGGTTGATGGGAAAGGCGACATAAAAGCAGAAGGATTTCGCGCGATTGAGCGAGTGGCGCCGGGCGTGATGACGCGCGAGTCGGTGAAACAACCGCTTCAAACCGGCATCAAGGCGATCGATGCGCTTATCCCCGTTGGGCGCGGACAGCGCGAGCTTATCATTGGTGACCGCCAAACGGGGAAGACCGCGGTCGCGATTGATACGATTCTCAATCAAAAAGGGCAAAACGTCATATGCTTCTATGTCGCGATCGGACAGAAAGAATCCAAAGTGGCGCGCATCGTTTCTGAACTCGAAAAGGGAGGTGCGATGGAATATACGACGATTGTCGTTGCGGGCGCTTCGGATCCGGCGGCGCTTTCGTTTTTGGCGCCATACGCAGGATGCGCGATGGGGGAATACTTTATGGAAGCCGGGAAGGATGTCTTGGTTGTCTACGATGATCTTTCCAAGCACGCCGCGGCGTACCGGCAGATCTCACTTATCTTGCGTCGTCCGCCGGGACGCGAGGCGTATCCGGGCGATGTCTTTTATCTTCATTCGCGGCTCCTTGAGCGAAGCGCCAAGCTTTCCAAGGATCTGGGCGGCGGCTCGATCACGGCGCTCCCTATCATTGAGACGCAGGCGGGTGATGTCTCGGCGTATATTCCGACCAATGTGATCTCGATCACCGACGGGCAGATCTATCTCGAGTCTGATCTCTTTTACAAGGGAATTCGTCCGGCCTTGAATGTGGGACTCTCCGTCTCGCGTGTCGGGAGCTCGGCGCAGATCAAAGCGATGAAGCAGGTCGCGGGGACGCTCCGCCTCGACCTTGCACAATTCCGCGAACTCGAAGCCTTCGCGCAGTTTGGATCCGATCTCGATGAGAAGACACGGGAGCAGATTGAGCGCGGGAAGCGCGGGGTTGAAGTCTTGAAACAGAAGCAGTACGCGCCGCTCTCGGTTGAAAAGGAAGTCATTGTTCTCTATGCGCTTACGCGCGGATTTCTCGATGATGTGGCGGTTCCCAAAATTTCCGAGTGGGAAGAGCGGTTTCTTGAATACCTCGATACCGACGGCGAAGAAGCGCTCTCGGCGATTCGCGAGAAAAAAATGCTCGATGAAGATGCCGAAGGATTTCTCAAAAAACATATCGAGACATTCAAAAAAAGTTTTTCGGTGTAAAGTATGCTTCTAAACTCCCGCATTTGGCACGTTCAAGAAATGCTCCGGGGCTTGGTAGGCGCGTCTTTATGTTCCAGAGAAGAAATAACCTCCCAAAGAAGCTTTCGTTTGTGGTTCTCGTGAGTGTTGTTCGCCCCTCCGTTAATTTCTTTCTCTTAGTCAAATGCGGGAGTTTGGAGAAGAACTCTGATGGAGATGAATGATTTGGATTTTATCTATACATATGCCCGGAACTCGTGAAATTCGTCGACGGATCAAGAGCGTGAAGAACACGGGA
>CAZJZN010000003.1:0-29760 GCA_964550545.1 uncultured Bdellovibrionales bacterium | reverse complement strand
TATGCCCGGAACTCGTGAAATTCGTCGACGGATCAAGAGCGTGAAGAACACGGGAAAAATCACGCGCGCGATGGAGATGATCTCGTCGGTCAAAATGCGGAAGGCGGCGGCGGGCGTCCTCGCGCTTCGTCCCTATGCGAAGAGCACGTGGAATGTGCTTCGTGCGGTGTCACGCGCTCGGGATGTGAGAGAGAAGCTACCGCTCTTTGCCGAACGTCCCGTCGGAAAGGAGCTTTTTGTCGTGGTGACGTCGAATCGCGGACTTTGCGGGTCGTTTAATACGCAGATGTTCCGGCGACTTCGCGCGGAAACCGAGGCGATTCGATCCGAACATACGGAGGCGACACTTGGCTTTGTGTCGCTTGGGAAGAAGGGCGATCAGGGACTTCGATTCTTGAAGGGGGATATCGTCGCGTCGTTTCCGGAAAGCATAGCGAATCCGTCCGCGTCACAGATTCGTTCGGTCGCTCGGTTTGTTTTCGACGGCTTCGAATCGGGAGCATGGGATCATGTGTCGATTGCCTATACCGACTTCGTCTCGGCACTCGTCCAGAAGCCGCGCGTGCACCGACTCCTCCCGTTTTTCGAACACGATGCCGAAGAGCAGATTGCCGAAATGGGGGATGGTGATGGACAGGAAGGAGAGAGAGGTATCCCGGCGGAATACGTGGTGGAGCCTTCGCCGGAAGCGGTGTTGCGATCGCTCCTTTTTCGATTGGTTGAGATGCAGATCCTTCACGCCATTCTCGAATCGAACGCCTCTCAAGAAGCGGCGCGTATGACGGCGATGCATAGCGCGACCGATGCCGCGAAGGATATGACCGAGAGTTTCACACTCCTCTACAACCAGCTCCGCCAGGCAAAAGTGACCCAAGAAATTGCGGAGCTCTCGGCTGGTATGGCGGCGGTGACGTGATGCGCAACTTCCAATCCTCAACCTCCAACTGACAACGAAGAATTAGGAATTAAGAATCAAGAATTAAGCAGAAAACAGGAATAAAGAAATAGGAAAACTTGAGGTCACAAATTGTGACCTCAAGAGAAAAAAAGTCTTGAGAGGGAAGTTCAAAACCATCATTCGGGATTTCAGGGGAGTTTTCTGAAATTTCGAACCGTTGTTTTGACTTTTAAACCTCTTGTATGAACGGAACACTGTTGCAAATTATCGGACCGGTGATGGATGTGGAATTTCCCGAGGGGAAATTGCCGAAGATTTTGGACGCGGTCGTGGTAGCGCTCCCCGATGGGGGCGAATTGGTGGCGGAGGTGCATCAGCACTTGGGAGGGAACCGTGTGCGGACGGTCGCGATGGGACCGACGGAGGGGATTTGTCGCGGGATGGAGGTTGTAGCGACGGGCACGCCCATTGCGGTTCCGGTCGGACCGGAAGTGTTGGGGAGAATGTTTGATGTATTGGGGAAACCCATAGACCAAAAGCCGAATCTCAAAAATGCGAAGTTACGCTCGATCCACCGCAAGGCACCAAAGTTTTCGGAGCAAGAGACGGAGGCGAAGGTGTTTGAAACGGGCATCAAATCGATCGACCTCGTGTGTCCCTTTATGAAGGGTGGGAAGGTGGGGCTCTTCGGCGGAGCTGGTGTTGGGAAAACAGTCGTCATCCAGGAGCTCATCCGGAATATCGCGCAGGAGCATGGCGGGTACTCGGTTTTTGCGGGAGTGGGCGAGCGGACGCGCGAAGGGAATGACCTCTACCACGAAATGGAAGAGTCGGGCGTTTTGGCCAAGACCGCACTCGTCTTTGGGCAGATGAATGAACCGCCGGGCGCGCGTCAGCGAGTGGCGCTCTCGGCGCTCACGATGGCGGAATATTTCCGCGACGATGAAAAGAAAGATGTGCTTCTCTTTATCGACAATATTTTCCGCTTTACCCAAGCGGGCTCGGAAGTCTCCGCGCTTTTGGGACGTATTCCCTCGGCGGTGGGGTACCAGCCGACTCTCGCCGAAGAAATGGGGACGCTCCAAGAGCGAATTACCTCGACTCGGAACGGGTCCATTACGTCCGTTCAGGCGGTCTATGTGCCGGCGGACGACCTCACGGATCCGGCGCCTGCGACAACGTTCGGACATCTTGATTCGACGGTTGTTCTCTCTCGCGCGCTCTCGGAGCTTGGCATCTATCCGGCGGTTGATCCTCTGGACTCGAGCTCGACCATTCTCGATCCCAATATTGTCGGCGAGCGACACTATACGGTCGCGAGAAATGTTCAAAAAGTGCTTCAGCGCTACAAGGATCTCCAGGATATCATTGCGATTCTCGGTATGGAGGAATTGACCGAAGATGATAAGTTGACGGTTATGCGCGCGCGCAAAATTCAGAAATTCCTCTCCCAGCCGTTCTTTGTTGCGGAGCAATTCACCGGGAAACCCGGCAAGTATGTCCGACTCGATGATACGGTATCCGGCTTCGAAAAAATTCTTTCCGGCGAACTCGATGCCGTTCCCGAGCAGGATTTTTATATGAAGGGAAGTATTGAGGAAGTGCTCGCTTCCGCGAAATAATCGATATGAAATCTCTCAAATTTTCACTCGTCACGCCCGAACGAAAGCTTCTTGAAGAGGATGTTGTGCAGGCGACACTCCCGACCGAGGCGGGGGAAGTGACGATATTGCCGGATCACATCCCCTATATCGCGACATTGAAGCCCGGTGAAGTGATGACCAAAAACGCGAAGGGCGAGTCGAAAAATATCGTTGTGCTGGGCGGCTTTGTGGAGTTTCACGACAATACGCTTTCCATTCTTGCGGACGCGGCGGAACACGCGAGCGAGGTTGATATCGCGCGCGCCGAGGCGGCGGTCGCGCGCGCCCGAGAAATTCGCGAACAGAAAATCGATGTTTCCGCCGAAGAACGCGAAGCGGCGGTTGCGGCCCTCGAACGCGCCTGGGCGCGCCTCCATGTTGCAAAAAAACACAAGAGTCGCGGCGGAATGCATCCGGAAACCGGCGTTTGATATCTTTTTGGAAAAAAATTTTTCGAGTGCAAAAAAGGCGGTCCGAGAGTCGGATCGCCTTGTTGGCTTCTTTTTTGTTTGAGAGGTTTTGGTGGTATACTGGTGGCGTGTGATTTTTTATATTTTTTTATGAACCAGGAATTTTTTGCGAAAATGACGAAATGGATACTGTATGCGGCGATCGGAGTATTGGTGGTGGCGGTATTTTTTTCGTTTTTCGGCGATCGGAAGGGTGATCGCGAAGTGATGAAGAAGAATAAATCCTGGGCGACATTGGGAACCGAGGAGGGAATGTCTTCTCGAATGGGTATCGGCGCGGGCGGTGGGATGGATGGCTCGGTATCGTCCGGTGCCGGAATGATGGAGGCGGATTCCTTCGCAGTGAGCAAGGAAATGCCGGCGCCCGATATGATGAATGCGGTCACTGTTCCGTCTGCGGATATGGAGAAGAAGGTGATTCGAAATGGCAATCTTTCTCTTCGCGTTGAAGATGCGGAATGGTCGGCGGATGAGATTGATCGTATTGCGATGCGTCTTGGCGGCTTTACCGCTTCCCGATCATTGAGTGGCGATATTCCCGGATACCCTCTTCCGATGATGACAAGCGAACCGATGATGCGCGGAGCCGGATATGATGCCGACAAGAATGTTTCGAGTTCGGAAACGAATATGCCTCAGAGCGGTTTTGTGGTGATAAAAGTGCCTTCAGGTAAATTTTCGGAGGCGATCTCGTCTATCCGAGCAATCGCAAGCGTTGTTTTGAATGAATCATCGTCGGCGAGCGATGTGACGATGCAATTTGCCGATCTTGAAGCGCAGATTCGGAACAAGCGCGCCGAAGAAGAGGCGTTTACAAAAATTTTGAACACCAATACCGGGAAGGTCTCCGATATTCTCGAAGTGACGCGCGAACTCTCTCGTGTTCGCGGTGAAATCGAACAGCTTGAGACACAGAAGAAATATATGGAATCGGAGACTGATATGGCGGAGCTCTCCATATCTCTCACTGAAGACGCCAAAGTGGGCGCGACGACCGATGCCTGGCGGCCCTGGCAAACGGTGAAGATGGCGATGAATCAGCTCCTCCTGAAGTTTCAAGGGTTTGTCGATGGCATTATCTACTTTATTGTTTCAGTCTTGCCGTTCTTCCTTCTCTATCTTCTCGGACTCTATGTCCTCTATCGCGTCGGGCGGAACGTGTATTTCAAGATACGCGGGTAGGAGTGAGGAGTGTCGATGTTCGAAAGCTCCCGGCATGCCGGGAGCTTTTTGACTTTTGGCTCTTTTGGGAGTAGAAGGAGAATAGTTGTTTTTCCTCCGGAGACTTGTGATGGTGGATCTTACTGCTTTTTTGGGAGAGTATCCCAGTTGTTCTTTTGGTGCTGACGGACCTCCTCGAAAGGAATTGGAGGAGATAGGTGAATACTACTGTTACCTATGCGAGGGAAATTTTAATAGACCGCATAAGAAAAAGCTCTATTTCGGGTATGATATTACGGTTTGTATTGGTGAATGTGACGAAAGATGGAGCAGGGGAAGGGATAAACAAGGTTTTCTTCGAAAAGTGTAGGTGCTTCTGTGTCAAAGAGCTTCAATAAATGTTGAGGCTCTTCTTTTTTGTCAACATTGAAAAGTTTCTTCCGAAGCGATAGGATAGAGAGAGGCTTTCAATAGGTGCTGTTCAATTTTCAATTGATGAAGTATGAACGCGAAATACGATCCGAAAAAGATAGAGCCGAAGTGGCAGAAGTATTGGGAGACAAAAAAGCTTTTTCATGGGAAGACGGGCTCGAAGAAGAAAAAGTTTTATGCGCTGGTTGAGTTTCCATATCCCTCCGGCGAGGGACTCCATACCGGACATGTTCGCGGCTATACGGCGATGGATATTGTGGCGCGCAAGCGGCGCATGGAAGGATTTGAAACGCTCTATCCGATCGGGTGGGACGCCTTCGGGTTGCCGACCGAGAATTTTGCTATCAAAACAGGCATTCATCCGGAAAAGGTAACCAAAAAAAATACCGACACGTTTCGAACACAAATGAAGTCATTGGGATTTTCGTTTGATTGGTCGCGCGAGATAAACACGACCAATCCCGAATATTACAAATGGACGCAGTGGATTTTCCTTCAGCTCTTCAAGAAAGGCTTGGCGTACAAGGCGAAGATGAATATCAATTGGTGTCCGTCGTGCAAGATTGGACTCGCGAATGAAGAATCGATAGGTGGTGTGTGCGAGCGGTGCGGCAAAGAGACGGAAACGCGCGAGAAAGAGCAATGGATGCTTGCGATCACGAAGTATGCCGATCGGCTCGACAAGGATTTGGACGGGGTGGACTACGTGGAGAAAATAAAAGTCGGGCAGAGGAATTGGATCGGAAGGAGCGAGGGAACGACGATTAAATTCAAAATTCAAAATGAAAAATTAAAAATTGAAAATCAGATGTCGGAGGTTGGAAGTCGGAAGTCGAAGGTTGATGAATATATCGAAGTCTTTACCACGCGGGTGGATACGATTTTTGGGTGTACGTATGTGGTGGTGGCGCCAGAACATTCGATATTTGAGAATAAGGAATTAGGAATAAAGAATCAGGCGGAAATTCGAGAATACATAGATGCAGTAAAGAAAAAAACCGAGCAGGAGAGAAATGACGCGACGAAGGAAAAGACGGGAGTGAAGCTCGAGGGAATCGAGGCGGTGAATCCGTTTACGGGCGAGAGTGTGCCGGTCTTTGTGGCGGATTATGTTCTGGGAAACTATGGGACGGGAGCGGTGATGGCGGTGCCGGCGCACGATATTCGCGATATGGAATTTGCAACCAAATATGGTCTCGATGTGAAGGCGGTGGTTGTATTTTCTGGACAGAAGAATCAAGCGGAAAATACGGAAGTATTTGTCGAGGATGGTGTTCTTGTGCATTCCGGCGAATTTACCGGTTTGAAATCCGAAGAAGCGCGGGAGAAAATGACGGCGTGGTTGGTGAAGAAAAAGCTGGGGAAGAAACAGGTAAATTACAAATTGCGCGACTGGGTGTTTTCGCGACAGAGATATTGGGGGGAGCCGATTCCGATGGTGAAATGCGAAACCTGCGGATGGGTTCCGATCTCTGAAAAAGACTTGCCCCTGAAATTACCGAAAGTGAAGAGCTATATCCCGACTGATACAGGAGAGTCGCCACTTGCCGGCATTGAGAAGTGGGTGAAAACGACGTGCCCGAAGTGTGGCGGACCGGCGCGACGCGAGACGGATACGATGCCGAACTGGGCGGGATCGAGCTGGTACTACCTTGCCTATGTTATGCAAGGAATTTCCAATTCTCATCCGCCGGCTGGCGGACCAATTTCCAAATATCGGAAAACTTTCGAATACTGGACGCCGGTTGATTGGTATAACGGCGGGATGGAGCATACGACGCTTCATTTGTTGTATTCGCGATTTTGGCACAAAGTTCTCTATGATATCGGTGTGGTGCCAACCAAAGAGCCGTATCAAAAACGCACGAGTCACGGACTCATTCTTGCCGAGGGTGGGGTCAAGATGAGCAAGTCCAAAGGGAATGTCGTCAACCCGGACGATATCGTGCGGCGGTTTGGAGCGGATACGCTTCGCGTCTACGAAATGTTTATGGGACCCTTCGATCAGGATGTCGCATGGAGTACGGAGAGTATCTCGGGATCGCGGAGATTCTTGGAGAAAGCGTGGAGACTCCAAGAGAGAATTACGAATGAAGCATTACAAAGTACGAATGAGAAATTCCTGACACTGCTTCACAAAACGATCAAGAAAGTGTCGGAAGATATCGAGGAGATGCGATTCAATACGGCGATTTCGGCGCTTATGATTCTTGCGAATGAAATGGAGAGGGCGGAGTTTGTCGCGCGTGAGGATTTTGAAACGTTCCTTATTCTGCTTGCTCCCTTCGCGCCGCATATCGCGGAAGAACTCTGGAGCTTGCAGGGAAACAAAACATCCATTATGCTGGAACGTTGGCCCAAAGCCAATCCGAAGTTTCTCACAGAGGAAACGACGGAAGTGATAGTGCAGGTGAATGGAAAGCTTCGCGCGCGACTCCGGGTTTCGGTGGGCGCATCACAGGAGGAAGTTGAGCGACGTGCGCGCGAGGAAGAAGTGATCAAGAAGTACCTTAACAACTCGGTGATCCGGAAGGTTATTTTCGTTCCGGATCGATTGGTGAATTTTGTCGTGTGATTTGTGGAGGTGTCGAATGACTTCTGAATTGAGTCGCGAATTTCTTACCCGCGCACACAAGTATGGAGCACTTCTTTTGGATGGAGAATATGTCCTCAGCTCTGGCGTTGTCAGCCCTGTCTACTTCAATGGAAAGAAACTCATTGAAGGCGGATCAGGTCTGGTGTGGTGTGAAGAGTTCTTGTTTCGATTCTTGAAATATTCTGGCATTGTAGTCGGACAGAAGGAAGGGCTTGATTTCAATGCTATTTTTGGTCTGGCGTACGGTGCGATTCCGTACAGTCTGCTTCTTCCTCAAATGCTCTATGAGAAATATGGACGTGATGTCCATTGGTTTTTTGATAGAAAAGAAAGAAAGGTTCACGGAGAGGAAGGAGAGTATGTGGGAACGGCTCCTCGCAAGGGAATGCGAGTTCTCGTTGTAGAGGATGCGGTGACAAGCGGTCGAACGTTGCGCGTTCGAATACAAGAGATTGTTCGTTTCGGAGTTGAAATATCCGGCGTTCTTGTGCTGTTTGATCGGCAGGAGTTTGAATTCCTTCAGTCCGCTTGTGTTTCTGAGAATCTCGAAGAATATCTCGGCGTCCCGGTTTTTTCGGTTGCAACAATGACTGACCTCATGGAGCTTCTCGGTGAACTGGGGCAAGATGAGCGGTTGGAGCGAATCCTTAAATACCGGGAGCGCAGAAGAAGAGAGTGTGATCGTTCATTGGAAATTGAGTAACCAAGAGAAGGGATGATTATTGTGCGTTATCGGCAACCAAGAAGCGGTTGCCGATTTTTTTCTGACAAATTTTTCGGTTTGTGCTACCATTCGGGAGTGTTTTTCTGTTTCATCCGTATGCATTCCATTCTTCCTACGCTCATTCCCTTTGACCGGCCGCTTGTCGTGTTTGATCTTGAAACGACGGGACTCGTTTCCGGAGAAGATCGCACCGTCGAAATCGCCTACCAGAAAATTATGCCATCGGGAGAGGTGATAGCGTCTGTCCAGCGGATAAATCCCGGGCGCCCGATTCCCAAAGATGCCACCGCCGTTCATGGCATACGCGACGAGGATGTTGCGGCGGCACCGTCCTTTGCCAAGCTCTGCTATGAGCTCTGGAGTATCTTCGAGGGAGTGGATGTCGGCGGGTACAATGTATACGGATACGATCTCCCGTTTTTGCGCGCCGAGTTTGCGACGGTTGGCAAGAATTTCGACTATGCTTCCCGGCGGGTGCTTGACGCGAAATTCATCTTTCACAAATTTGCGCCGCGCGATATGGTGTCGCGGCGGGATCTCTCGGCGGCATGCAAGGAGTATTGCGGTGAAGCGCATACGAGCGCGCACACGGCGGAAGGGGATGTCGCGGTTACGGTGAAGGTGCTCGAAAAACAACTTGAGCGCCATCCGGAATTCCGGAATTGGGACGCGATTGCGGAACTCCTCGGTCGCAGAAAGCCGATCGAAGCGCCAGCAACTCCCGTGTCCGCCTCTCCGGCGGGGAGACAAGCGGCGAGTTTGTTTTGACCTCCTCTCGAAGAGAAGGTTTTTGATGCCCGGAGAAGCCATTTGACAATTCTTTTGGAGGCATTGAGAATAGGGGAGCTTCTTTTTTTGAAGCAACACGAGGACTTACGTGTTTGGCGCATTTCTGCGTCAAACGTTCCGGTACTCGACATCGTATATGGCATACGACTTACTCCGTTCCTCGCGTTTTCCTTGAACTGCACTCAAACGCGTAAGTCCTAAATACTTTTTTTTGTGTCTCTATGTTGGGAAACGGATTTACGCGAAAAAAAGTCGAATCACTCACACTGGGCGAAAAGCTCCGGAAGCTTCGCTCCGAGTACCAGGTGAGTCTTCTTGAAGTTGCGAAGCATACCGGTATTCGAAAGGAATACCTCGAATACCTCGAGGGCGGGGAGTATGCAAAACTTCCGGCAGATGTATATTTGCGCGGCTTTATACGGAGCTATGCACAATGCCTTGGCGTCGATTCAAAGGGGCTTATCCGCCTCTATGATCGGGAACGAAGCATCGCGAAGCATCTTGGAAAAGAGCCGAACGTTTCGTCAACGGCTCCGGAAAAGAAGCGCCGTTCATTTGTTCTTTTTGTGGTGACGCCAAAGATGATGATCGGGGGGCTGGTTGGAATCTTCATCTTTGGTGTCGCGGCGTATTTGTACCGGGAATTTCAGGTGTTTGTCTCCGAGCCTTTTCTCGCGGTGCTTGAGCCGGCAAATGGTCAGGAAATTGCAAGCGAAGAAACATTTATTGTTGGAAAGACGGATCGGGATGCGAAGCTTTTTTTGAATGGCGAGCCGATATTTGTCAATGAGACCGGAGAATTCCGTGAGCGGCTCCGGCTTTCTCTCGGTGTTAATACGGCGGAAATCAGGGTGGTAAACCGGTTTGGGAAAGAGCGGAAGCAAACGGTGTCGGTGACCGCTTCGTATGGTATCCCGGAGAGTGCTCCCTCCCCCGTTTCGATTCCCGAGCCGGAGTTCTCGTCGAAGCTGACGCTCAAAAACGTCGGATCGAAGCCGGTTTCCATTCTCGTTCGTGTTGACGGGAAGGATCTCTACCAGGGGGATCTCCCCTCCGGAGAATCGAAAGAGTTTGACTGCAAAGCCGGGTGCGCGGTAGACTCGACTTCCGGAAGAGAAACGCTCGCTTCGTGGAATGGTGCCGAAGCAAAGCCGCTCGGCGTTCCCGGGGGAACGGTGATCGGAGTGGTGTTTCCGGAAAAGGACGCGGTACCTCTCGAGATCGAGAAAGAATCGGTGGAGTAAAATTTTTTTGAGATCAATTTTTAACAAAGATGACTATGTTTCGAACAAAAGAAAAGTCGGCTTCCGGGAAGGAAGCGAAGGAGCCGAAGTCCGTGGAAAAAGCGGGGAAAAAGAATCTCTCCGCCGTTATGGAAGAAATTCGGGAAAAATTCGGGGAGGGGATGATCATGAAGCTCGGTGACGTGAAGAAAGTGGATGTTCAGGCGATTCCGACGGGGTCTGTCTCGCTCGACCTCGCGCTGGGCATCGGCGGTGTTCCGCGCGGACGCATTATCGAGGTGTACGGACCCGAATCATCGGGAAAAACAACGCTCACGCTTCATATTGTCGCGAATGCGCAGAAGGCGGGTGGATCAGCGGCGTTTGTCGACGCGGAACACGCGCTTGATCCCGAATATGCGCGACGGATCGGCGTCAATATCGATGAGCTTCTCATTTCCCAGCCGGACACGGGAGAGCAGGCGCTTGACATCGTAGAAACCTTGGTTCGCTCGAGCGCGGTCGATATTATTGTTGTCGATTCCGTAGCGGCGCTTGTTCCCAAAGCGGAAATCGAAGGAGAAATGGGTGATCAGCATGTGGGGCGGCAAGCGAGGCTTATGTCGCAAGCGCTTCGGAAATTGACGGCGATTATCTCGCGATCGAATACGGTCGTCGTCTTTATCAATCAGATCCGTATGAAAATCGGTGTTATGTTTGGAAATCCCGAAACAACGACCGGCGGGCAGGCGCTCAAATTTTATTCATCCGTCCGTGTCGAAGTGCGCCGCGCCGCGCAAATCAAAAAGGGCGAGGAAGTGGTAGGGAATCGGGTGAACGTGAAAATTGTGAAGAACAAAGTAGCGCCACCGTTTCGCAAGGCGGAATTTGATATTATGTACAACGAAGGAATCTCGCGCGAAGGCGATCTCATCGATACGGGGCTCTTGTACGAAGTGGTGAAGAAAACGGGAAATTCTTTTCTCTTCGGTGACGAAAAGCTCGGTGTCGGGCGCGAAGCGGCGAAATCGTATCTTCGCGAACACGGAGAATCGGCTCGGAAAATTGAAGCCGATATTATCGCAAAATCGAAAGAGGCGGAATAGATACCTGCGGAGTGTGCTATACTATTCCCCATGAAGCCTTCTCTTTTCCGTCGAACGCGGTGGCGGAATTTTCTCTCAACCGTTCTTTTTGTGACGCTTGTCTTGGGCGGCAGTCTTCCTCTTTTTGCCGTGGCGGAAGATGATCCGGACGATATCAAGGACGATATCGAAAAGTATGAGAAGAAGATCAAGGACATTACCAAAAAGAAAGCCACGTTGGAGCAGAACTTGAATCACGTGAGCGCCTCTCTTTCAGCGGCGGTTTCGGCAGTCCGGAAGACGCAGGCGGCGATCCTCGATACGACGGATTCCATTGTGAGGAAGGAACTTGAGATTGAACTCTCGAGTCAGGAGATAGCCCTCAAGCAGGCGATACTTGCCGATCTTGTTCGAGAGGCGTATCTCGGAGGGGACTGGTCGTCGACGGATATTTTGCTTCGGAGTGAAACGCTCTCCGAAATGCTCGGCGCTCAGGATCCTTTTGTCACCTTCGGATCTCGTATTGGGAGTATCCTGGAGGATATGGAGCAGGCGCGATCCGATCGGGAACGCGAGAAAATTGAGCTTGAGCGACTGAAGAAGGAAAGCGAAATCGCGCTTGCGAAGAAGAATGCCGAGACGGCGAGTCTTGCCGCCGATAAGGCGGAAATCGCACAGGATGTTGCGGAACACGAAGCAACTATCGAAGAGCTCCAGAAAAAGCTCACGGAGTTGCAGGGAGACCTCAATGCGCTCACAGGGAAATCGTACAATGCCAAAGATATTCAAGAGGCGGTCGAATTTGCAAGCGACAAAACGGGCGTGCCGAAGGGTGTGCTCTATGGGTTTCTTAAGATGGAAACGAACCTCGGGGTGAATACCGGGCAATGTACCTATGCGGAAGTGGAAAAGGTGGCGGTCGCGCGATACAAGAAGTACGGTTCGAAATACAAAGCGTCGATCGCGCTTCTCTACAAACGCCGGGATATTTTTTATGAAATCGTGAAGGATTTGGATTATAGCAAGAGCAAGAAGGTATCGTGTTCACCCAAGGGATATATCGGGCAAGGGGGCGCGATGGGTGTGTCGCAGTTTATGTCGGACGTGTGGAGGGGATACGAGTCGGATATCCGTTCCAAAACCGGGCATGGAACGCCCGACCCATGGAATCTCACGGATGGTGTTATGGCGATGGCGCTCAAACTGCGGAAGGCGGGTGCGACGTCCGATAGCGCGTCTGCGATTAAAAAGGCATCCGTCAACTATCTGGGAACGTTTTACAAGAATTACTACGACGGCATTGTCTATTGGTCGAAAAACTACAAAAAACTCTTCAGTTAATCGTCGATTGCTTTTTTGAGAAGGCGCTATGAAAATAAAAAATCAACAACTGAAAGAATTTATCCTTGATTCGGACCTGGTTCCGGCGGAGGCGCTTGAGGGAGCGTACGCGGAAGCGGAACAAAAGAAAACTCTTCTCGGTCCCGTGCTTCTTGAAAAAAAACTCCTCACGGAAACCGATCTGCAGAAACTTTACGCGTATATCCTTGGCATTCCGTTTGTTGACCTCGCAAAGGAGGTGATCCCGACGGATATTCTTCACATTGTCCCCGAGCCGATTGCTAAGAAATCGCACGTGGTCGCTTTTGAAAAAGTAGGGACCAATCTCAAGGTTGCCATGCTGAATCCGGATGATTTGCAAACGATCGATTTTATCAAGAAAAAAACCGGACTCAAAATTGTTCCCTGTCTCACAACAAGGGAAAGTATCAATCAGGTTCTCCGTCAATATGAAAAGAGCCTCAAGGCGGAATTCGGTGATATTTTGAATACGAGTGGAGACGCGACTACGATCGAAGCGTATGGAGTAGAGCCTGATCCGGAGCAGAACCTTGAAAAGGTGGCGCAGGGAATCCCGGTAATTCGGGTGGTTGATACGCTTATCAAGCATGCCATTTTACAGTCGGCGAGTGATATTCATATCGAACCCGAGGAAAAAGAAGTGCATGTTCGATACCGAATTGATGGCATTCTTCATGACGCGATGACTCTGCCGCGCGATATCGCCGCGGGGATTGTCGCTCGTATCAAGGTGCTCTCCAACTTGAAACTCGATGAGCATCGTTTGCCGCAAGACGGACGCTTCAAGATTGAGAGCGAGGAGCATCGCATTTCTTTTCGCGTGAGCATTCTTCCGGTTTTTGACGGCGAAAAAATCGTGATGCGTCTTCTTGATGAGTCGTCCAAAGGTCTCACGCTTGAAAAGATGGGGTTTGCCGGATTGCCGCTCGAGATTGTGCATCGGGAAATCAAAAAGCCGAACGGTATGGTACTCGTTACGGGACCGACCGGGAGTGGAAAAACAACGACGCTCTATACCGTTATGGATATTTTGAATACGTCGGATGTGAATATTAGTACCGTCGAAGATCCGGTTGAGTATCGGATGCCACGCGTCAATCAGACGCAGGTGAATTCCAAAATTGGTATGACGTTTGCCTCGGCGCTTCGTGCGCTCCTCCGTCAGGATCCGGATATTATCATGGTTGGTGAGATTCGCGATGAGGAAACGCTTGAGATTGCGCTCCATGCCGCAATGACCGGACACCTCGTTCTCTCAACGCTTCATACCAATGGCGCCGCCGCCGCGATTCCGCGTATGATCGATATGGGCGCGGAGCCGTTCCTTATTGCTTCAACGACCAATGTGGTCATTGCCCAGCGCTTGGTTCGCCGCTTGTGTAGCGAGTGTCGGGAAGAGTATCATATGAAAAAGGCGGAAGTGGCGACGCTGGGGAAGACTTTTAATGTGGCGGAAATACTTCAAGTTCTGAAGAAGGAGAATCAGGTGCAAGAAAAGCTCGCCAGTGTCTCTGATTGGGAAGAAGCCTCTTTTTTCCGTGCCAAAGGATGCGATCAGTGTAGCAATGAAGGGTACCGCGGGCGTATCGGCATCTACGAAGTATTTGAAATGACAAGCGATATTCGGCGGCTTGTTATGGAGTCGGCAACGTCAGAAATGTTGGAAAAAGCTGCAAAGGAGGCGGGAATGCTCACGATGGTGGAGGATGGATTTTTGAAAGCGGTTCTCGGATATACGTCAGTCGAAGAGATCCTTCGTGTGACGAAGGAGTAGTCATTTCTTACAGATGTGTTAGAATAAGACATTCATGGGGACGTCCAAGTACTTAAGTCGTTTTTCTTATCGTTATGAGTGAAGATCAGGCACTTCGTTTTGGCGCTCGGAATAGTGAGTCGGTTCGTCCATCCTCAAATTTTCCCGGTCGGTCGGCGCCTTCGGGTGTCCATAGTTTTTTTGGTCACGGAGGAAGTTCCGAAGAACGAGTATCCTCAGCGGGGAATTCCGAGGAAACCACCGCTCGTTCCTCATGGATGATCCGTTTTTTGGATGGACTTGCGACAACGAGTCTCTGTATGATTTTCTTTGGATTTCCGGTCTTCTTTCTTTCGGCAACATTGCAGGGGTTGGTTTTTGAAAAACAAATGTTTTTTTATTTCTGGCTTCTTCTTGGGTTGGTAGGATGGGTGTCGAAGGGTATTGCAACCGGTGAACTCCGCATTCGGTATACGTCGCTCGATATTCCCATTCTTCTCGTGTGGGCGGCAGTTGGAATCTCCTCGTTTTTTTCTGTGGATAAGTGGCACAGTCTTTGGGGATTCTTTGGCGATCCGTCTCGCGGGTTTCTCAATGTGACGGCGCTCACGCTTGCGTATTTTTTTATCACGAGCCATGTGACGGTTCGGAGGTTCCAACTTCTGTTGGGAGCGATCTTGCTTTCCGGAACGATTGTCGCTCTTTGGACAACGCTCGCGTTTTTTGGCATCCGGTTTCTTCCGGATGCGCTTCTCAAATATGCGCCTCTCAGCCTCTTTGGTACCATAAAGTCGCTCACGCTCTTTTTTGGTATGTTGCTTCCGCTCTTCCTTCTCGGGTTTGTTACGATTTTTCAGTGGTTCAAAGAGAAGAACTGGGCATTTTGGACCTTTCTTATAACACTTTCCCTGGGCGTGATTCTCGATCTCTACATTCTTCTTGCGGTGTATGCTTTCACGCCCTGGTTTCCGGTTCTTGTTGGGGTGAGTTTCTTTCTTATTTATGTTTTGGCGCAGGTTGTTCGACTTGGGGATCGTTTCAATTGGATGCCGATGGCACTCTTTGTGATCGTCTTGATGTGTCTTATGATCGGGAATCAGGGAAACGCCCTGCTTTCCAAGAAAACCACGATCCTTCCCGAGGTGGCGCTTGATCAATCGTCGTCATGGACGATTGCAAAAGAGGCGACGAAAGAGCGTATGATTGTCGGGTCCGGACCGGCGACATACGGGTATGACTTCTCTTTGTACAAGCCGGACTCGCTCAATGCAGGTCTGCAGAACAACTTTCGTTTCTACCAAAGCGGAAACCTTTTCTTTGAGCTCGTCCCGACTATTGGAATTGTCGGGGGATTCTTCTTTCTCATTCTGCTCCTCTCCTTTGTGGGATTGGGACTTGTGAGTCTTTCGCGTGAGAAAGAGCGAAACAAGGTGTTCTCTCTTGGCATTTGGGCATCGTCATTTATTTTTGTTGCCGCTTTGTTTCGAATGCCTATCGAGGGCCCGACACTCATTTACGGAACGCTGCTTCTCGCGCTCGCCGTCCCGGTGCTTCTTGAAGAGAGCGGTCGCGGAAATGATACTATTCGACTTTCATTGAAGGCATCTCCCAAGTTTGCTCTCGCGCTTGCCTTCACCTTTATGACCGTATCAGCCGGCGTCGCCTTTTTGTTTGCTTTTATTGGAAAGGCGTTTCTTGCGGATATTCATGCCGGTCGAGCGAATCGAATCGCAGCGACTGAAGTGAATGATGAGGCGCTTGGGCTTATGGCGCGATCATTGGCACTTTTCCCCTATGAGGGGCGCTACTATGCGACGCTCGGGCAAATGTATATGTCGCTTGTCAATAAGGAGGCGGCAAAACCGGAAGGAGAGCGGAATCTTGACTTTATCAAAACAACCGTGGAACGAAGCGTTGTTCCGCTTGTTGACGAGGCGACGAGGCGTCTGCCGAATGACGCTTTCATACACGAAGTTTCCGGACAAGTGTATGAAAATGTGAGTCTTCTTGCCGGATCGGATCCGGAAGTCTTAGCGCGAACAGGCGCCGTCTATCGTCGAGCGCTTGACCTTGAGCCAAAAAATCCCTCATTCTACGTGAAGCTTGGTCTTATCAATCGGGTATTGGCAAACCGCGATGATAAGAAAGACGTTCGGGAAGATCTTCTTGCCGAGGCAAAAGAATACTTCACGACGGCGATTGAGAAGAAACCAGATTTTATTCCCGGATACTTGAATCGCGGTCTTACCGAGGAAATACTTGGCAATACCGATGCGGCAATTGAGAATCTTGAAAAAGCGCTCAAAGTTGGTCCGAATGCCGACGTGCAATTTCATCTCGCTCGTATTCTCCAGGTGCGTGGAGGTGAATCCGACCTGAGTCGCGCTGAAAAGGTTTCACTTGATGCGCTCAAGCGAAATGACAAGAGTGTGAATCTCTTGCTCAATCTTGGTTTTGTCTATGAAAAGAAGAAGGATAAGAACAAAGCGATTGAAACGTATACGAAGCTGCTCGCTGTTTTTGACGCCCCTTCTTCGGAAAGTAATGGGAAGGATATTCCTCGTTCCCCGGATGTGCTCGGAGAGAGTGATCGGTATGCGGAAGTGCGGAAGCAAGTGGAAACGTTGATTGATAATGTGAAGAGTGGAAAGGGGAATCTTACAAAGTCGGAATCAACCCTTCCTGAGACTTCAACGCCGGCTCCGACCGAGATACCGCCGGCAGCTGAGAATGTAACCAATGCTCCCGCGGTTATCCCGGCCCCACAGACGCCATCTCCAAATACAACGCCGACTCCATAAGAAACGCCAGAATGAGTTTTTCAGTAGAAGAACTATTTGAAAAACAACCCCGATTTTTGGGGTTGTTTTTCTTTTTCTTTCGCCAATTTTCTTGTGGGGATGCTTCCGGTGACACATATGCTGACACCTGAAGTGGCGGACATATACGAGCGCTTGACAGGTGGTTTTTGTCTGCTATGATGGGAGCTACGACAAAGAGGAGGGGATCCTCTCACATTTTTCTTTGTGCCGAGACAGCGAGTCTTCCTGAGGAAGGTTTTCGTTTCCGCACAAGGAGGAACTTTGACAATCAGGGCTCGTTGTTTTTCTTCGGCACTGCGGAGGCGGGGAGAAAGAACGAGCAAAGAGAGTGTAGGTGAAGCGACGCCGATGAGGAGCAAGAATGTCCTGATCGGCAACCGTAGGTCCGAAAGGCTCTTTTTTTGCTTTCGAGCAAAAAATGGAGCTTATCGAATCATAACGTTAAAGCGGTTACTAACGCGCATGGTGGATGCCTTGACTTTGAAGAGCGATGAAGGACGTAGCAGGCTGCGATAAACCTCGGGGAGCCGCCAAGCAGGCTTTGATCCGGGGGTGTCCGAATGGGAAAACCCACCCCGATTCTGTCGGGGTATCACACATCTGAATACATAGGATGGTGAAGCGCACCCGGGGAACTGAAACATCTTAGTACCCGGAGGAAGAGACATCAATAGAGATTCCGTCAGTAGTGGCGAGCGAACGCGGAAGAGCCTAAACCAAGCGCCTTCGGGCGCTCGGGGTTGCGAGGTATATGGACTCGGTTGAACGGGGTCCGATGATTTTTTGTCTAGCGGAACGGTTCTGGAAAGACCGGTCACAGAGGGTGAAAGCCCCGTACGCGAAAGACGAAAAACCGGATGCATATATCCTCAAGTAGGGCGGGGCTGGAGAAACCCCGTCTGAATCTGGGAGCACTAACTTCCAAGGCTAAATATCTTCAAAGATCGATAGTGAACGAGTACCGTGAGGGAAAGGTGAAAAGTATCCCGGTGAGGGAGATGAAAGAGTTTCTGAAACCATGTCGCGAACGAAGAGTCGGAGCCTCCATACCTCACTGTGTTCGGTATGGAATTCCAAATTTCAAATTTTTAATTTCAAAATAATTTTTAAATGTCTGAATTTCAAAATTCAGACATTCGAATTTATTTTGTCATTTATAATTTGTCATTTGAAATTCCACCGAGCGTAGCGAGGTGTGGGGGTGACGGCGTGCTTTTTGCAGAACGAGCCAACGAGTTTGCTCTACGTGGTCGCCTAAGGAATGAAACTTCCGGAGGCATAGTGAAAGCGAGCCTGATAAGGGCGTTTATGATCGCGTGGACAAGACCCGAAGCCGGACGAGCTACATATGAGCAGGGTGAAGCGGCGGTAAAACGCTGTGGAGGCCCGAACCCACGAGCCGTGCAACACTCGGGGATGACTTGTGTGTAGAGGAGAAATTCCAATCGAGTTCGGCGATAGCTGGTTCTCTCCGAAATAGCTTGAGGGCTAGCGTCGCGGAAGTAGGGTCGGGAGGTAGAGCTACTGGATGAGAATTCGCGGGCAACCGTAGAATTTTCAACCAAACTCCGAATGCCCGATACCCGTACCGCGGCAGTCAGAAATCCGGGGCTAAGCTCGGATCTCAAAAGGGAAACAGCCCAGATCGTCATCTAAGGTCCCCAAATCTCTGTTCAGTGGAGAAGGAAGTGAAGTTTCTCGGACACCGAGGAGGTTGGCTTAGAAGCAGCCATCCTTTAAAGAGTGCGTAATAGCTCACTCGTCTAGAGACTTCGCGCCGAAAATGTAACGGGGCTAAACAGAGTACCGAAGATACGGGCTCCGCCTTTGGCGGAGCGGTAGGAGAGCGTTCCTTGTGCGTCGAAGTTCACGCCGCGAGGCGGGATGGAGCGCAGGGAAGTGAGAATGTTGGCATGAGTAACCGCAATGCATGTGAAATCCATGCACACCGAAAGTCCAAGGTTTCCCGGGCAACGGCGATCGTCCCGGGGTTAGTCGGTCCTAAGGCGAGGCCGAAAGGCGTAGTCGATGGCAAGCGGGTTAATATTCCCGCACTAACGATGCATTCGATGGAGTGACGCATTCTAGTATTTTTCGCGCGTTATTGGATTCGCGTCCTTTCCGTGAGGAGGTTCCTTTGGCAAATCCGGGGAACATTACTCCAAGCGGCGAGGCAACCGTGCGGAACACAAAGTTTTGAAAATTTCAAAACTTTGTGTTCCGCGTGGGAGGAAAAAAAGCAGGGTGCCAGGAAAAACTTCTTAGGTTCGTGCATCGATAACCGTACTGCAAACCGACACAGGTGGACTGGGCGAGTAGCCCAAGGTGAACGGGAGAACCTTCGTTAAGGAACTCGGCAAAAAAGCTAGGCGTACGTTTGCAATATGCCTTCCCCGCCGTAAGGCGGGGCGCAGCGAAAGTTTCCCAAGCGACTGTTTACCAAAAACACAGGTCTCTGCAAACCCGCAAGGGGAAGTATAGGGGCTGACGCCTGACCAGTGCTGGAACGTTAACGGGAGCGGTTCACGCCAATCCCCGAAGCGCCAGTGAACGTCGGCGATAACTATAATCGTCCTAAGGTTTCGGAACTTTTTTCGAAAGGTTCCGAAAGGACTGGGACGGTTATAGGGAGTGGGTAAACTGAAATGAATGATGCAATGCTGCTTCGTTGTACAGTAATGTGCAATAGGTCCTGAAAAATACATGGCTATATGCTGGGAAGTCTTGTGAAATTCATAAGATGATCAGCAGGGAAGATTCCGCTTCGGTGGAAAACCCTCAGATACCACACGCCGTGCTTCCAATGTTTTTTTGGAAGAAGATATGGTACATCACCAGAGGAAGTGATCAGCGAAATTCCTTGTCAGGTAAATTCTGACCCGCATCAAAGGCGTAACGACTTGGGAACTGTCTCAACGAAGGACCCGGTGAAATCGCAATGACGGTAAAGATGCCGTCAACCTACAGCAAGACGAAAAGACCCCGTGGAGCTTTACTATAACTTGGTATTGAATAGAAGTTGTGGTTGCCGAGATTAGGTGGGAGGCTATGAAGTCCCGATTCTGGTTGGGATGGAGCCAACAGTGGAATACCACCCTGCTTCGATTTTTATTCTCACCCTGGACCGTTAGTTGGTTTCTACGATGCCAAAGTTCTCTTTGAATTTTGGCGAGAGTTTATCGTGTTCATATCGTTCTAGAAATCAGCTACCGGTCCGGGGACAGTGCCTGGTGGGTAGTTTGACTGGGGCGGTCGCCTCCTAAAAAGCAACGGAGGCGTTTACTAAGGTAGGCTAGGTCCGGATGGAAATCGGGCCGATAGCGCAAAAGCACAAGCCTGCTTTACTGAAAGACCCATACGTCGATCAGTCACGAAAGTGGAATTTAGTGAACCGACCATCCCTCGTAGGAGGGTGGAAGATCAACAGATAAAAGTTACCCCGGGGATAACAGGCTAATCACTCCCAAGAGTCCACATCGACGGAGTGGTTTGGCACCTCGATGTCGGCTCATCGCATCCTGGGGCTGGAGAAGGTCCCAAGGGTTTGGCTGTTCGCCAATGAAAGCGGTACGCGAGCTGGGTTCAAACCGTCGTGAGACAGGTTGGTCTCTATCTGCTGTAGGCGTCATTACTTGAGAGGAGTCTTTCCTAGTACGAGAGGACCGGAAAGAACGAACCTCTGGTGTATCGGCTGTTCTGCCAAGGGCACTGCCGAGTAGCTATGTTCGGACCGGATAACCGCTGAAAGCATCTAAGCGGGAAGCCGACCTCAAGATAAGGTAATCCCTTCGATTTATCGAAGGAAAATATCCTCGGAGAAGACGAGGTTGATAGGCTTCAGGTGGAAGCCCTGTGAGGGGTTGAGCCGAGAAGTACTAATATATTTAAGAAATCGCTTTTTTCGTTTCGGTTGCCGATCAGGCTGTTTTTGAAACAGTCGAGAAAGGAATGCTTCATAGATACACTCTCTTTTGGTTTAAAATTTTCCGGACATATGTTCGGAGCTAGATCTCAGTATCTTGGTGTCTCGAGCGGAGTGGGTACACCTCTTCCCATCCCGAACAGAGCCGTTAAGCACTCCAGCGCCGATGGTACCCCGCTTGCGGGGGAGAGTAGGTCGACGCCAAGATACTGTGATGTAGTTATGGGAATCCTTCCTTGAAAATGCCCTCGTATTGCGAGTGGCTTTTTCTTTTCTCGGATTTTCTCTATACTGGAGAAAATTACGTTATTTTACTATGAATCATCGCTCGCAGAAAAAGCTCGTGTTTGGGATATTTTATTTCGCCTTGTTTTCAATGGTGTCGTATCTTTTGTATTTGCCATTTAAGCCACTGGAAACATGTACGGATGGAAAGAAGAATCAAAATGAAGTCGATGTTGATTGTGGCGGCGTGTGCGCGGCGTGCGTAGTTGATCCCGTGCTCGAAGATATTCGCGTGGGCGAAACCGTGTGGATTCCCGGGGGAAAAGGGAATGAGTTCGATTTTTTGGCAAAAATTTCAAATCCGAATAATGACTATGGAGCTTCGGGGGTTTCGTACACGTTTGTTGTAAGGGACGCTTCCGGTGGGACTCTATTTGAAAAAACGGAGACGACCTTCCTTCTCCCAAGGGAAGAAAAATACGTGGTTGAACCGACGGTGTCGCTTTCGAGCACTCCCGCGGAAATTGAGTGCCGAATAGGGAAGGTGAAGTGGGAAAAGTTTTCCGGATACAAAGAAAAGCCGGCACTTGAAGTCTATAATCGTCGATTTGAACGTGTTTCGTCAGGCATTGGTTTTGGAGAGGCGAAAGGGTTGGTGGTGAATAATAGCCCTTTCGATTTTACCGATCTTGGTATTATTGTGGTGCTTCGAGATGGTGAGAATCGTGTTGTCGCGATTCAGAGAACCGATATGCAAACGCTCCGCTCTGGCGAACAGAGGGACTTTACTCTCAAATGGCCCGACCCTTTTTCCGGTGATGTTCAAAAGGTTGAAGTTCAAACCGATGCGAATGTGTACCGGACGGATACGTTTATTCGTGAATACCTTCCGACGCTCACGGAATCCTTTCAGCGGTTGAACCGTTGAGGGGCTAACACGTGAAAGAGTCGCTCTTTGTTTCTTGAGAATATGTTTCGACGATTTTTGCAGGGTGATTGGATACTGTTTGCAACGGCGTATTTGTTGGTAGGCATTGGACTCCTTGTGCTTTTTGGGCTTTCGAATGGAGCGGATACCTCGGGCGTATTCTTGCGACAACTCTTGTTTGCATCGCTTGGAACAGTGCTCCTCCTCTTCTTTCCGGCATTTGACTACCGTCATCTCGGAAGATTGAGCACGCCACTGTATTTTTTAGCGACGGGAGTTCTTTTGTTTGTTCTTCTCTTTGGAAGTACGATCCGCGGTACGTCCGGGTGGATACAGGTTGCCGGGTTTCAGTTTCAGCCGGTCGAGTTTTCGAAAATAGTTCTCATTATTTTCTTGGCGAGTTTCATCTCGCAGAAGCGAAGCGAGCTCGGAGACTTTGTGCGACTTGTGGCGTCTTTTGTTCTCACGGCGATTCTTGTATTTTTAGTATTGAAACAACCGGATTTGGGGAGCGCCTTGGTACTTGCCGGTATTTGGTGTGGTATGATTATTGTCTCCGGAATACGCAAGCGACACCTCATTCTTCTTGGGGGCGTGTTTGCCTTGGCGGTTACGATGGGGTGGTTCTTACTCGCTCCGTACCAGAAGGATAGAATTCTTACGTTTCTTCATCCGGATCTTGATCCCAAGGGGAGTGGCTACAACGTGTTACAGTCCCTCGTTGCGGTTGGTTCGGGAGGGATGAATGGAAAAGGCTTGGGGCATGGATCGCAAGCGCAGTCGAATTTCCTTCCTGAAAAGCATACGGATTTTATTTTCGCCGTTATTTCCGAGGAAATGGGTTTGGTGGGCGCGTCGGTGGTGTTGATTCTTTTTGGAGTTCTTTTGTGGCGAATGACGTCTATCGCGAGCTCGGCTCGGGATAATTTCGGATATCTCATCGGCGTTGGTATGTGTGTTATGTTTTGCATTCAAATTGGCGTAAACGTTGGAATGAATATTGGACTTCTTCCGGTAACGGGAATACCGCTTCCACTCGTGAGTTATGGCGGGAGTTCTCTCCTTTCTATTTTTTTGGGAATATCCATACTGCAAAATATCGCATCTCATCGACAAGACGCGGTTTCCTATGAATGGACAGGAGGGTACGGAGCTTTAGTTGAGTGAATTTTTGTCAACGATCTCTGTTCCTTATTATTGACAAGGGAAGTGTTTCTTGGTAAGATTCACCAGTATTCTTTTTTTCCTTCTCTATGAAATCCCTCGTTATTGTACAAGTGATAGTTGCGGTTCTTCTTATCATTTCGATCCTCTTGCAGAGTCGTGGATCCGGCATGGGGGTTTCGGCCGGGGGAGGAAACTACTATGCCAAGCGCGGTTTCGAGAAGTTTCTTCTGTATGCGTCTGCGGGGCTTGCCGTTCTCTTTGTCATATTGGCGGGAATAAACGCCTGGATATCAAGTCGATGATTATTTGAATGGAAGGGGAGGGGGTGTGTTCCTGGCGCTTTTGATGCGTGAGTGGTGAAGCCTCCAGAGGATCGCCACGCAGATAATTTTGTGCAGGAGATTCTTTTTGGGTGGAGATGTAATTTGTAATACCTATCGTATTCGTATCTCGATACTTCAATTTTTCTCTCCGAAAAAATGGGGAATTTTCTTTGATACGGTCGGACCGAGGGAACGGTTCCTGGTTTTTTTTCTCCTCTTTGTTATTGTGGGCAGTCTCTTGTCCTGGGGAGTGACCTTGTTCTTTTCATTGACGAAATCAGTCCCGGCTCAGGGCGGGACGTACACGGAGGGTATTGTTGGCGAACCGTCCTATATCAACCCGATTATTGCTCAGTCGGCCGAAGTGAATGCCGATATGGTACAGCTTGTCTATTCCGGTCTTTTCTCTTACGATGAACGAGGGAGGATTCGAGAGAATCTTGCCGAACGGTATGAGCTTGTTGAAGAGGGGAAGAAGTATATCGTATCTTTGCGTCGAGGGGTGAAGTGGCATGATGGGAGGGACTTCTCGGCGGACGACGTGCTCTTTACGGTGAGAACTCTTCAAGATCCGGCATACAAGAGTCCCTTGCGCGCCAACTGGCAGGGTGTCGAGGTATCCAAAGAAGATGAGTACCGAGTCGTTTTTTCACTCAAAAAAGCGTACTTCGATTTTTTGGAGAACTTGACGGTGGGAATTTTGCCGAAACATGTATGGGAGGGGATTGCTCCTGAAAAATTCGCGCTCACGGATATCAATTTGAATCCGATCGGAACAGGGCCATTTCGCGTTGAAGGATTCAAAAAAGATTCGAATGGTGTTATTCTCTCCTACGAGTTACGTTCATTTCAGGACTATTTCGAAGGCGCTCCGTTTATTCAGAAATTGGTGCTCTACTTTTATCGAAGTGAGGATGAACTGCTTTCCGCGTACAACCGGAGAGAGGTTCTCGGTATGAGCAACGTGAGTTCCGGAAGGCTCTCCGCAGTGTCTGAGAAAAAAGATGTGACTGTTCGGGAGCTTATCCAGCCCCGAGTGTTTGCCGTATTTCTCAATGAGAAGAAGAATGTGCCGCTTGCCGATGAACGGGTTCGAAAAGCGCTTGCTTTCGCGACGGATCGGGAGGCGATCGTTCGACAGGTGTTGCACGGATTCGGTACACAATCGTTTTCTCTGTTTTCTCCGATAATGAACGCGTATTCGAGTGCGGGTGAGGCATATCAGTTTCGTCCGGATGAAGCCGAAAAGGTGCTTGAAGAAGCGGGTTGGAAAGTGAACAGTGACGGTGTTCGAGAAAAAAATGGCGTTCGTCTGGAATTTGAAATATCAACGCCGAATTGGTCGGAAATTGTAGAGACGGCACATCTTTTGAGTGAACAGTGGAATCGTGTCGGAGCGCACGTGTCCGTGAAAGTGCTCGACAATATTTCGGATGCTCAACGAACAATTCGTTCGCGTGAATACTCGGCGCTTCTCTACGGTCTTGCTATGACATTTGAGCCTGACCCGTATTCATTTTGGCATTCGGAACAGACGGGAGAATTTGAGAGCAACTTCTCTATGTTTGGAGACAAGCGTGCCGACGAGCTTCTTTCGAACGCTCGGGAAACGCTCGATGCAAATGTTCGTTCGGGAATGTATCGAGAGTTTCAGGAGATTCTTGCAGGGAAGATGCCGGCGGTGTTCCTGTATTCCCCAACGTATCTCTATGTGACTCATCAGTCGGTTCGTGGATTTTCGGCAACCGCTCTTAATACCCCAGCTTCTCGTTTTCAGGATATTTCTCGATGGTATGTGAATACGAAACGAGTGAGGAAGTAGGGAATGTAGAGCTTCCTCACCTTGCGCATTCCCGCCTACCCTGCCTACCCTGCCTACCGGCAGGCAGGCGACAGGCAGGCGACAGGCAGGTGTTCCTCGCATTTTCCTCGAACTGTATCAGAGTGAGGAAGTTCTAGACTGTTTTTTCTTGTTTTGATTGGAAGTGTGTTTGCGATATAAAGAGTCTCTGATAAAGAAATACTATGAAACAGAAAACAGATATGGCGATTGCCGACCCATCGAATTTTCGGCGGATGATCCTCGAATCTCCAAAACAATTTCGTGTCGGATTTGAACTCGGGAAGAGCGCTCCGGTTTCGGGAATGTATGATTCAATAGAAATTTCCGGTATGGGCGGATCGGCGCTCCCGGGGAACCTCTTGCGTATATATCTGTCGGACTTTTTTGCCAGAGCTGAAGGTAAGCACCCGATTGCTATTTATCAGAACCGTTCCTACGGGCTTCCTCATGAGGCGACACGAAAAGAGTGTCTCAATTTCATCTGTTCCTATTCCGGAAATACGGAAGAAACGCTCTCCGCTTTTGAAAAGGTGTTGTCGCGAAAGCTCCCGGCAGTAGGTGTTTCGGCGGGCGGGAAGGTGGAATCGATGTGTCGAGAGTACGGTATCCCGCATATCAAGCTTCCTATCCCATTTCCAAACTTCCAGCCTCGAGTTGGAACCGGATACTTCTTTGGTGTCATTTTCGGCGTACTGGTAAAGCTGGGTATGGTTTCCGATACGTGTGATGAGTTAATACGAGAGGCGGAAGCGTTACTTTCCGAAATGTCTGAACTCGAATTGCGGGGGGAGGCGCTTTCGGAAAAGCTTGTTGGTAAGACGCCGGTTGTCTATGCGCGAACGACCTACAAGGCGATCGCTATGGTGTGGAAAATCAAGATAAACGAAAATGCCAAAACTCCGGCGTTTTGGAACTTTTTTCCGGAACTCAATCACAATGAAATGGTGGGATTCACGAATCCGAAGGCGGACTTTTTTCTCATAGTGCTCTATGATCGGGATGCTCATACGCAGATGAAGAAGCGTTTTGATGTGACGACCAAAATTTTGAAAGATCGTGGCATCCCGTCCGAAATTGTCGAGATGGGATCGGGGAGTGTCTTTACGAAGATGTTTCGCACAATTCTGTTGGGTGACTGGACTTCGTATCATTTGGCGCTTCGTTATGGTGTTGATCCGACGCCGGTCGATATGGTGGAAGAATTGAAAAAACTTTTGGCGTAGAAACTTTATCTTCGAAAAAACATGAGCGCTTGAAGTTCTCATGGTGCATATTCGGGCATGTGGCGGAATTGGTATACGCGTACGCTTCAGGAGCGTATGAACTTTGTTCTTGAGAGTTCGAGTCTCTCCATGCCCACACTGAAAGTTGCGCGGAACAGGATTTCTTTTTGGTCGATGTGGATCATGGGAAGCGCTCCCTCTTTCTTTGGCGCGATATTCGCGTCAGTTCTCTACTTTTTATTAGTGTGTTTTTTTGTTCCCTCTTAATGATATTTTTTTATGACAGATTCTTCATTTCCTTCTTCGGCGGGAGGCCCGACGTCAAGCGCGTCCGGACAGCCGAAGCGTTTTCCTCGACGTCGTCCATTTCGCGGGCGAGCGGGGGATGCTCGCCGCAACAATAATACGAGTGCTCAGTCGACGCCTCCCGGTGCTCCCGGAAGAGATCCGTCGCACGCGTGGCGCTCAACTTCTCTTCCGCGGAATCCGGAGCCGGGGAAGCGCGACGTGTTTCGTCTTGGATCACTTTCTTCACTTCTTGCCGAGCCACTCAGGAATCTTGATTTTGAGCGTGATCGAAAATTTTCCAGTCGGCATTCAAACACCGTTTCAAATGTGAATGGCGCCACTCCTCAGCGACCGGCTTCCGGCTCTGGCGTTCGTCGTCACCCAAGTGCTTCTGATGCGCGGAGACGTTCTTCGAATGGTAGAGGAGGCACGAGAAACGCCTTCTCCTCCGAACGAGGAGTGAGGAAACAAAACGATTCGGAGTCTCCGTCTGAACCGGCACCTTCTCGCGAGACGCTTCGCCGCTTTGCCAATCCACGGAGGGAAGTTCGACTTTCGCTTCCGACGGAGGGTCGGCGGGAGAATTCTGTTCCGGATGTTCTCAAGGAAACGCTCCGTATTATTCCTGTTGGAGGACAGGAGGAAGTGGGTCGCAATATGACGATTTTCGAATATGGAAATGATATTGTGATTGTTGATATGGGCGTCCAGTGGCCGGAAGCCGATATGCCCGGCATCGACTATATCGTTCCGAATATCGGGTATCTCAAAGGAAAAGAACATAAGATTCGAGGAGTTATTTTTACTCACGGACACCTTGACCATATCGGCGCCGCGCCGATTCTCCTCAAAGAGCTCAACTACCCGCCGATCATTGGTCGGGATCTCACGATCGCGCTCGTGAAGCGAAAAGTGGAAGACTATGAAAAGGGGGCGACTTCAAGACTCAAGGTGATTTCGATTCGAACGCTTCAAGACACGATTCGTCTGGGAGAGTTTCGGGTGAAATTTTTCGAAGTGGAGCACTCCATTATGGACGCGGTCGGCGTTGTCTTGGAAACGCCGGAGGGATCCGTGATTCATATGGGCGACTGGACAATTAGTCATGATCCAATAGATACTCGCCCGATCAGCTATACGCATCTCACCGATCTTCCAAAACCGACCATTCTGATGCTTGAGAGTTTGGGCGCGCTCAAGGCGGGAGATCCGCCATCGGAGCGTGAAGTACATCAAAATCTTCAGAATCTTCTCGGGGGGGCGCCGGGAAGGGTTATCCTTGCGACGTTTGCTTCGCAGGTGCGTCGCATCGCCTATATCATCGAGTACGCCGAGCGTCTTGGAAAGAAAGTGGCGCTTGAGGGCTACAGTATGAAGATGAATATGGAAATCGCCAAGGAACTCGGCTATCTCAAAGCGAAGAAGGAAACAATTATTCTCGTAAACGATATTCATAAGTATCCGGATAATCAGGTAGTGGTTATTTGCACGGGTGCGCAGGGCGAGCTCAATGCCGCGCTCTCGAAAATCGTGACCGATAATCATCGGTTTATCAAGCTTCAGAAGAACGACACCATCGTCTTTTCATCCTCGGTAATTCCCGGCAATGAGCGAAGTATTCAGCGGCTCAAAGACAACTTGTACCGAAAATGCGATCACGTGGTGCATAGCGATGTCTTGGATGCGCAGGGTGTTCGGTTCGATATTCATATCGGAGGACATTCGACGGCAAAGGGAATCGAGGAAATGCTTCAGCAAGTGCGTCCCACGTTTTTTCTTCCCGTCTATGCCAATCACTACTTCCTCAAGGAAGCTGCGAATATTGCGTTTCGATCCGGCTTTCCGAAGGAGCGTGTTTTCGTGCTCGACAACGGTCATGTGATGGATATCCAAAAGGGTGAAGCAAAAGTTCTCTCGAAAAAAGTGGATTCGAGCTATGTCTTTATCGACGGACTGGGCGTGGGCGACATCGGACACGTCGTCTTACGCGATCGGAAAATGCTTTCCGAAGACGGTATGATTGCGATCACCGTCGTTGTGGATTCGAAAAGTAAGAAAATCGTCGGCTCGATACAAATCACGTCGCGCGGCTTCATCCACGTGAAGGAAAACTTCGATCTCGTGAACGAAACGAAGCGGAAGGTGACCAAGATTGTGAAGGACTCGACGTCCAAGGACACCTCGCTCGATTGGAATCTGGTGAAAAATAATATCCGCGATCAGGTGGGGCAATTCCTCTTCGTCAAAACCGAACGCCGCCCGATGGTTCTTCCGGTCGTGGTAGAGGTGTAAGGAGTTGGATAAAAAATCGGGAAAAGATATTTCGACTGTATCGAATATCTTTTCCCGAAGAGTTTTTGCCGACAGTCCGAACCGGGTATGGATCATGCTGTCGTTTCTTGTGCGTTGATCATTCTCCTCGCCTCCTTGAGAGTGGACCGAAACGCTTGCCGTACGGACGCGCCAATGACATCGCTTATGTACTCCGAAGAGTAACGGTTCGATCTGTCTGATGGGGCGCTCGATTCGTACTTTTCGTGACCAAGAGTATTTTTGAGCTCTTGAGTGAGGAGTGCTTCAATGAATTCTTTTCCTGCCGAGGTTGTTATCGGTACAAACGGATTTGAAGCAAAAAGAGCGATGAGTGAGATAAGGAGGTTTGTCTCACCGTTTCTTGAGGGGATTATTCCCCACGGATTCCACTCCAGGGGAATTTCTCCGACTATCGTCCATGAGTCTTTCTCTGGTATTTCCGGTTGGGATTTTGTTCGAATGAACATGGCAACGTCGTCGTTTTCGCGTCTTCTTGCGATGACGATGGTGTAGACCTGCATCGGTGTCCATGTGGAAAATGCATTGTAGAAAATTTCCATGGCGATTTTC
>CAZJZN010000002.1:0-42141 GCA_964550545.1 uncultured Bdellovibrionales bacterium | reverse complement strand
CTACGGGACAAGACCGTCAAGCACATCATCGAGGTCATCGAGACTTCGCGAACCAACTCCATCCATCTTCTTGGAAGGATGTTGAACCTCTCTCCGAACACGCGAAACGGCATCTCCCTCCCGTACTTGATGAAGCACTTGTCCATTGACTGATACATTGATCCCTTCTCGACAAAACCGAAAACAATCCGGCGTTTTTCGAATATCCATTTCCTCGGAACATATCCGCCGAAGCGCCTCGTACACACGATCCGATCCGCGCGAAGAGCAGTCCGTATGAGCACACACCTTGATATGTGGTTTCAACGATGAAGCGGGGGTTTCCATAAAAATAGAATCAAGGGTGTCTCTTTCAAGTTATTTCAGTGTATCGCACATCTCCTCTTCCGAAAAGAGAACGGTGCCTCGAGCCGAATTTTCTGCTCAATACAGGAAATATCTGCTATAGTAAAAGAAAATATTCTCTTCGCGCCTTCAGTTCCCCTTCCTTTCATAGCTCTCGACCCTATGTATCGACTCCCATTCCCCCTCTCTCTCGCATCAAGAGACATTCAGGCGGACTTGTCCGAAAAATGGCTCAAGGAAGCCGCGAAAAGAATTTCCGGACTGCCACTTCGACGCGGACAACGGCTCCTTTGGGTCATACTTTCCCGAAAAGTTCGGGAAATTCACACGAGATTTTCACGATTCTACCGTCCGTACGCGCGACATCCTTCCTGGCTCCTCGCGCTCGGCGCTCGATCCGCCGAGCCGGAAACCCTTCTCCTTCCAACTCGATGGCTCCTCAAAAAACACCCCGCCGTCGCCGCGGAATTTCGATCACTCGAAACTTCGATTGCTCGAATCTCCCGAGATGAAGTAGCTCCCCTCCACCTCCTCGAAGCGGGATTGCTCCTTGAATCATACGTTGAGCGAACCGCGTTTCGATTTTCGGAAGAAACTCTGGCGAGTACCATAAACGACTGGCAGAACTCAACGGGAATTCGACTTTCACTCGCTGAAACCGAAATGCTCTCGCCCCTCCTCCGCCTCTTCGCGCTCGACAAGCTTTCCGCTACCGCCCAAGAACTCATTGATAGGGAGGAGGCTCGAGCGGAAGCGCGACGATCACTCGCCACATTCGGTCCCGATCATCCTCGCCTCGATGCTCGGCGCGAACACCTCCGAAACCGCCGAGGCGACATATTCGCCCGCGCGTTTGCCGAATCGCTCGAAGAAAACCTCTCCCGAGAATTCGACCCGCTTTCCCGGTTTCGCCCCGCTGAAAAAGGAAAAGAACGAATTGTCTCCGCCCGACCCGTTTCCGAAGACACGCGGAATATCTCCACTCGCGTCCGTATTCGCCTTCGCTCTCTCCCACTCCTCGGAGAATTCGAGTGGAACACGCTCCTCAAAAAAACGAGCACTCTGCACCGACTTCTCGTTCGCGATCCGGCGAACGTTTACGCGCGTATGACGTCATTTTCCCAAGAATCATACCGAAAGAAAGCGTCCGCCGTCGCCCATATCCTCCGCATCCCGGAAGAAACACTCCTAGAGACAGCGCTTGAGCTTGCCGAATCAAATAATGAATCTCCCCGAAACCATATCGGATTCTTCCTCTTGGGCGATGGGTTACCCCTCCTCATACAGAGCGTCTCGGGAAACGATCACCTTCCTTGGTGGCACTGGTACCACGATCGATTGCGCCTCCCAACACTTCAAAACCTCTATTTCAAATCGATATGCGTCGGGTCGGGGGGAACATCGATCGCGTTTATGATATTCTTTCTCCACTTCAAATGGCTCGTACTCTTTCTCATTCCCATCCTATACAAATCATTCAAACACATCGCGGACACGTTTTTTTCCGGCGCCGTTTCCCCGACACTCCTTCCACGACTCAACTTTCGAAGCGGCATTCCCGATTCCGCACACACCGTCTTCGTTATCCCATCGCTCCTCAAAGATGAAAAGACCCTTCGCTCACTCACGGGAAAATTGGAAACCGCTTTTCTCAGCAATCGCGCCGGCACGCTTTCTTTCTGCCTTCTCCTTGACTTTCCCGATGCCAAGGAAGAGACCCTCCCCGGAGACACCCTCCTCCTCGAAGCGACCCGCGCCGCATTTCGAGAGCTCAATACTCGGTACGGCACAGACGATCGCTTCTGGTTCGTACTCCGATCAAGAGTGTGGTCGCCGCGACAAGAGCGCTGGATGGGATGGGAACGGAAACGCGGAAAACTTCTCGACTTCGCCCGTATGCTTCGAGGCCGTCCCACCTCGTCATCATTCATCGTTTCACGAACCGTTCCGTCCGAAGCAAACTTTGTCGTCACGATCGATGAAGACGCCTTTATCCCGAGAGATTTCATCAAAGACATTATCGGCATTCACGCTCATCCGCTTCAGTGTCCCATCCTCCGCGAGAAACAGCTCGTCTCCGGCTTCACTTTTGTCCAACCGCATGTCAAACAGTGGTTCAAGAATCGTCACCGATTCCGTCTCCCGCGCATTTTTTTCGATGAGA
This sequence comes from uncultured Bdellovibrionales bacterium, assembly GCA_964550545.1. Classification (GTDB taxonomy): domain Bacteria; phylum Patescibacteriota; class Minisyncoccia; order Moranbacterales; family UBA1568. Next base: position 39,632 of record CAZJZN010000002.1, on the reverse strand, counting down.
AACGATTCAGCGCTTACACCAATGTCTTTCCGGAAATCTATCAGGATCTCTTTTCAGAAGGAAGCTACGCCGGAAAAGGCTCCTTTCATATCGACGGATTTCTTGCGGCACTCGACGGAACCCTTCCTCCCGATCAAATCTTGAGCCACGACCTTCTCGAAGGATCGTTCGGAAGAACCGCATACGCCGCCGACATCGATCTCTTTGACGAATTTCCAAAATCGCTCCGCGCGCTCCTTTCAAGAAGTCACCGATGGACGCGGGGCGATTGGCAAATTGTCGACTGGCTCTTCCGAAGCGTTCGAGAAGAATCCGGGGAAAAAACACCCAACACCCTCCAATTCATCCATCGATTCAAAATTGCCGACAACCTCCTCCAAAGTCTCTTTCGCCCGGCCGTCTTCCTCCTCACAATTCTCTCGTGGGCGACAGACAATGGAGCACTCTTCCTTTTTGTCTGGGGACTGTTCCTCTCGGAACTCTTCTTCATTGATTTCATCATCGACTGGACGCGATGGATCGCGCAGTTCATTTCAGGTCGATGGAAACACGTGGGATACCGGCTCCGAAAAACACTGCTTCGAACAGCACGCCTTTCCAGACAAACTCTCTTCGAGTGCGCCACGCTCCCCTTCTCCGCCCTCGATACGATGCACGCGATTGCTACGGCGACCTTCCGTCGCCTGTGGAGCGGAAAACACATGCTCGAATGGATTCCGTCCGCTCATTCCGAACAATCGGCGGGAAAGACACCCCTTCTCTTTCCACTGCTCACGCTTTCTATTCTTTTCGCGAGTATCCATTTCGGATACTCGGTTCACCCGTTCTTCTTGGTGCTCCTCGCTCTCTGGACGGCTCTCCCCCTTATCGTTTTCATCCTCAATCGTCCCTATACCCGGCATCGCGTCTTCTCCCGAAAAGACGAGGAGAGACTTCGTCGAGACACCCTCGAAACCTGGAGTTTTTTTGAAGCGGTGATTCGTCCCGAAACCCATTTCCTTCCGCCGGATTCCGTGCGATTCGCCCCCGATGCCGCCGTCGCGCACTATACGTCGATCACCAATATCGGTTTCTCACTTCTCTCCACCATCGTGGCACACCGCTTCGGATTTCTCTCCCGAGAACGCGCTCTCAAAAAATTGAATGACACCATTTCCACACTCGAACGCCTCGAACGATTCCGCGGACATTTCTACAACTGGTACAACGTAGAGACCGCACTTCCCGCGCCACCTCCCTTCATCTCGAGCGTCGACAGCGGAAACCTTCTTGCTTCTCTCATTACCATTCGGCAATGGCTCCTCAAAAAAGAGAGCGCTCCCGATCCAATGCAGACGCTCCGCGGACTTCGCGATATGGTACACCTCATCGCGGAACGCATTCCCGCAACACTCGCCTTTCAGTCGTTTTCGGACTTTTGGGGAACACTTCTCGAGCGAGTCGACTCGATTCCGGATACTTCAAACTATGAATCCGTCATTCACCTCTGCGGAATCATTCGGCGACACCTCTCCGGATTTTCCACTCCGCATCCCCTTCCGGACGAAACAAAAATTCTTCTCGATATTGTTCGCGCCCGAATCGAAGACATCCACTCCGAAGCGACCGCTCCGAAAAACTCTTCCCTCCTCTCAATCGAACTCGCGCGACGCCTCGATACGCTCATTGCCGAAATGCGATTTGATTTTCTAAAATCCGGAAAGCGCGGACTCATTTCGATCGGCTTTCACGTCCCGTCGAAACGCATTGAAAACCGCTTCTATCAAACGCTTGCCTCGGAAGCGCGCATCACGAGCTTTCTCGCACTTGCCGAAGGAACACTCTCCTTTCGCGGATGGAACAAGCTGAATCGAACCGTCCTCCCGCTCCCCAAAGGACCTTCGCTTATCTCGTGGACGGGAACGCTCTTTGAGTACCTGATGCCGGCCCTTTTCCTCGAAGAGCATACGGACTCGCTTGTCGGGCGGAGTATCCGAACGGCAATCCGTATGAATATCCGCTTTGCAAAAAAACAGGGACTTCCGATCTGGGGACTCTCCGAATCCGGTTACGCCGAACTCGATCGAGGCGGAAGCTATCGCTACAAACCCTTCGGACTCCCCGCACTCTCCCTCTCGCCATCCGCAGACGATCGTCCGGTTGTTTCGGCATATGCGATCGCACTCTCCCTCCCGTTCTTTCCCAAAGAATCGCTTCAGGCGCTCGATCTGTACACGCGCCGAGGCGGACGGACACCATTCGGATTCATCGAATCCATCGACTTCTTTCGATCCCGTCACGGATCGCCCGTTCGTATGTGTATGAGTCATCACCAGGGAATGATTCTCGCCGCCATCGGAAATTCCCTCTTCGATCATTTCCTCTCCCGCCTCTTCGAATCGCATCCGCTCGTCCAAAACTCACTCTTCGTTCTCGATGAAAGCGTCCCCCCGATTGACAAAGAGCCCTTCCCTCGCCCGATTCCCACCTTCCTCAAAAGCGGCATCATCCACCCGAGAACACCGTAGACGTCTCCATCGCCATAGGGTATGTCCATGGCGTACGATATAATAATAGAAACAAAGATCAGCTCATTCGCACTCCGCCTATGCTTGCCTCTCACCATGAATACATTCTCGGCAATAAGAGCTTCGAGTCGCATCTGAACGCGATTGGCAACGGAAGACTCATCGCGCGCGGGTGTCACCTCACGAGCCACCGGCCGTCCCCTGACGATGGCATCTTTTTCTTTGTTCGTGATGTGGAATCCGGAGCATACTGGTCGGCAACACCGGCGCCAACCTTTGTGAAACCGGAATCGTTTCATATGAACATCGGCGCGCGAACGGCGCGCATTGTTCGCGTCGATCACTCAATCGAAACGACACTCGATATTCTCGTCCCGGAAACCGGCGATTTCGAAATTCGAAGGATGACACTCGCAAACAAAAGTATTTCCGCACGACGCATCGAAGTGACGAGTTCGCTCGACATCATCCTCCTCTTCGATCGACTCCGCGATTCGTTTCATCAGACCTTCAGCAATATGTTCATCGGGGCGGAATTTTCCGAAGAGCATCGCGCCCTCCTCTATCATCGCCGATTCTTCGATGATCCCGATCGGTTCCCGATTTTTTCGCACCGAATCTTTCTCGAGAAACCGGCGGAATTCTTGGGATTCGAAACCGATCGCGAGGCATTCATCGGACGTGGACGCCCGTTCGGAAAACCGATCGCTCTCCACCAACCGCTTCGGAATACCGAGGGCTATATACTCGATCCGCTCGCCAATCTCCGCGCCGGAACAACGCTCTCGCCACACGAGAGCGTCGAATATTTCTTCGTGAATTCGGCACACTTCGCCCCCCACCAACCGGAAACATTCTTTGCAAGGTTTCCCACCATCGAAACCGTCCGCGAATTTTTTGTTTCGGAATATGAGAAAGACCGTTCAAGCCAAAAGCGCATCACGGAAAATAATGAGAATCTCTTCCCGAACAACATTGAACCGCTCCGCTCCCATTCGGAGGAACCGGCAGAAGCAAAAACGCCTCTCTTTGAAAGCGAGCGACTCCTCTTTTGGAATGGCTTTGGCGGATTCGATCCGGAAACGCACGATTACCGTATGCGCATTCGCCCGGATCAACTTCCGCCCCAGCCCTGGGCGAATATTTTGGCGAATCCGAACTTTGGCGCAATGACCACGGAAAACTCGCTCGGCACCACGTGGTTCAGAAACAGTAAGCACGGTCGCCTCTCTCCCTGGAGCAATAATGCCGTCACCGATCCCCCTTCGGAAGCGATTCTTCTCACAAAAATAGACACCGGCGAAACATGGTCGGCGACGCCAGCGCCTATTCCCGCCTCAAACGAATATTCCGTCACCCACGGACGAGGCTTTACTCGGTACGAAGGACATCGAGACTCCCTGCGACACATACTCACGGTTTCCGTCGACCCCAAACATCCGATAAAACACTCCGCCATCGAACTCGAGAACGCATCGGGGGAGCCCGCTCAATACGCGCTTACGCTCTTTGTCGACGCGCCGCATCATCACGACCTTGATGTTCCCCATCGCATTTCTCTTCCGGAAATACTCGGTAAGGATCAGGCCATCCTCCTCGGTCCGGAGTATTTTTCTCCTTCACCAACCCCGGAAACCGTATCGATTCACGGAGCGATTCTTGCGAGCGAACCGATAACACATACCGCTTTCAATAAAACCCGCGCATTCGGTCCCGTCGGAATATTTTCCGGACACCTTTCCTTCAAAGACACCGTACCGGAAACATCCCCGACTTCGCCACACGATGCCTGCGTAATAGTCTCTTTGCACATTTCCCTCGCTCCCTTCGAGAAAAAAACCGTTTTTTTCTCACTCATCGCCGGAGATACTCCGGATGACGTTCAGCATCTCTTCTCGATTGCTCGTGAATCGTGGCGCAACCGCAATCCTGTTCATCTGGGAAGCGTTCGCGCCTTTTGGAGTACCGGGAATGTCCCCGTCATTCAAACACCCGACACTTCGCTCGACATCCTTTTCAATACCTGGCTTCCCTACCAAACGATCGTCTCAAGAATGTGGGGACGAATCGGTTTCTATCAACCGGGTGGCGCCTACGGATTCCGCGACCAACTCCAGGACGCGATCGCGCTCTGGTACCGCGATCCAAACATTGCTCGCACGCACATTCTTGCCGCGGCGCAAGAACAGTATGAAGACGGCAATGTTCGCGCGTGGTGGTCGCCCGATTCTGAATTCGGCGTCCAAAATAAAGGATCGGATCATCCGCTCTGGCTCCCCTTTGCTGTATCGGAATATATCCGCCTCTCCGGTTCGGACGATATCCTTAACGAAGTCCTCCCCTTTCTTCCGCCGCTCCCTGACGATCCGACACGCTTCGATGTCAAGAAGAGCGCGCCGTCTCGAGTATCGGAGACACTTCTCGAGCACTGTCTTCGCGCCATTCGGTACGCAACTCTCTTTGGCGCGCATGGGCTTCCACTCATGCGCGACGGGGATTGGAATGACGGTATGAATCGCATCGGTCACGAGGAGAAAGGCGAGAGCGTCTGGCTTGGATTTTTTCTTTTCTCTCTCCTACAACGATTTTCCGGCATTCTCTCCGAGAGAGGAGACGCCGCGCTTTCGGAAACCTATCGAGAACGAGCGCAGGAACTCCGAAAAAACCTGAATGGCCCCGGGTGGGACGGACACTGGTTTCTTCGCGCCTTCTACGACGACGGTACGCCATTGGGATCCGAACAGAATCACGAGTGCCGCATCGATGCTATCGCTCAAGCATGGTCGGTTCTTTCGCGCGCGGGAGATCCGGAAAAAGCGCGCGAAGCCATGGAAAATCTCGAGCGATTCCTCTACGATCCCGAAATGCGCATTTTGAAACTCCTCGATCCGCCCTTCAACGACCTCGGAAAGAAAAATCCGGGTTACATCAAAGATTATCCGCCCGGCATCCGCGAAAACGGATCGCAATACAATCACGCCGCTTTTTGGGCGATGGAGGCATTTGCGCGGCTTGGACGCAGCGATATGGTTTCCAAGCTTCTCCTCGCGGCAAATCCTATCCGACGTTCCGAGTCCGAACGCAAAGCACTCCTCTATGAAGTGGAACCCTATGTGGTTGCGGCGGATATCTATTCCGCCGAACACCGCGGCAAGGGCGGCTGGACATGGTATACTGCTTCCGCCGGTCTTATGTATCGAAGTATCATCGAGACCTTGTTCGGTGTTCGTTTCGAGAATAACTCGATCGCGTTCCGTCCATCTCTTCCCTCGGAATGGGGCATATGCTCGATCACGCTTCCTTGGAAATCCGCAACGCTCACATTCACCTTTCATGCCGCAACAATCCCGCACGCGAATGCCATAAAAAGCATCACATTCGACGGAGTCCCTCTTGAGTCCACGGTCGCCTCTTCTTCATTTCCGCTCCCTGACGACGAACGGTCGCACCGATACGAAATATCGCTTGAATGAAAACTAACGCTGTCTTCGTGAAGCTATGGAAAACACCGAAACCGAAAAAATGCCGCTTCCGTCTCACACTCCCAACCAAAACGATTCCGTCTGGATCGTTATCCCCGCCTACAATGAGGCAACCGCCATTGGAAACGTCGTCAGAGACATCCGAAACGCCGGCTTCTCAAACATACTCGTTGTTGATGACGGCAGCCGAGATACTACATTTGAAGCATCGCAAAACGCCGGCGCAACGACACTCCGACACCGATTGAATCGCGGTAAGGGTGCCGCCACCAAGACCGGAATTGAAGCCGCGAAACTCCTCGGCGCAAAAATTATTGTCACCATGGACGGTGATGGCCAACATAATCCGGAGGATATCGAAAAACTCCTCGCGCCCATCCAGCAAAAGAAAACTGATGTCGTTCTCGGAACACGACTCAAAAACCCGGAGGGAATGCCTTGGTACAAAATAGCGCACAATATGATCGGGAATGCAATCGTTTGGTACCTCTACGGACTCTGGGTCAGCGACAGCCAATCCGGCTTCCGCGCTTATTCATGTCGCGCCGCGAAAATGATTGATACCACCACTGACCGCTACGAATATGACAGCGAAGTCATCCGCGAAATTAAAAAACATCGCCTCAAATACTCCGAGGTTCCCATCGAAGTCCGCTACACGGATTATTCGATGGGAAAGACGCAAAAGCAAAGCCTTGTAACCGGCATAAAAACCGTCTATCGGATGATTTTTCATATGCTGAAGTAGACTGTTGAATGGAATGCGATACTTTTCAGTTCACACTGTTCAAAAAGTACCGAACCAACTCAACTACTCAACCAATGAACGTTTTTATTCTCTATTGACTGTTAACCGCACTCCTATGTCTCTCCATTTCTATCAAATCATCATTGTGGGACTTGCCGGATTTATGATCTGGCAGGGTGGCGCGCAATACTTCCGACAAGAAGGCGGGCAGACCTTTTTCAAATTTTCCATCCGACTTATCGTCTGGGGCGGTATGGCGGCAATCGCCCTCTTCCCGACACTGAGCAATGATCTCGCCACACTCATCGGCATCGAAGGAAATATCAATGCTGTCATTATGGTCGGCTTCATTCTCGTCTTCCTGATGATCTTCAAACTTCTCTCCGCGATCGAACGGGTGGAAGCGCAGGTCACCTCGCTTACGCGAAAGGAAACACTAGAGCACCTACCATCCATCGAAACAAAAAAGGAATAGCACTATGCGCTGGCTCATACGAACGAACCTACTCTGTTTCCTCCTGGCCATTCTTGTGAGCGTACTCCCACTTGAAACAAGTATCCTAGGAAGAGTCTTTCGCTCAATTGTTGAAATCCTGACACTCTTCATTTTTCCGGGAATGAATATCTCGGCGTTCCTCCACTATTTTTTTAAGAGAGCATTTTCTCCGATTGAAACACTCGCCATTTCATCCGCCGCTTCCATCTTCGTCATCCCGCTCATCCTCACGATCGAGTTTACTTTTTTCGGATCTGTTTCTTCACTTTTTCCGCTCGCAAACGCCGTCCTCATTTTTATCGCCGTTACCGGCGTTTTTTTCTGGGTCTCATTTGTTCAAAACAAGAAAGAGCATTTTCCGGATTTTTCAATACATCTCAAATACATTCGATCGCTCGCAACATCTCGAGATTTTCTTCTTCCGTTTTTTTTCTACAGCTTCGTCGCCCTTGGTATCGTCAGCGCTTTTTACCCCCTCCCTGACCTTGATCCCTATTACTGGTATGCTGAATTTCAACGCCTTTTTTCCGGAGGAAATATTGTCCCCCTCGACGGATATCGCCCGCTCTTTGCATCTCTCTCGTACATTTTCACCATCGGAGCTCATATTGACTTCTACGCTTTCTTCAAATACATCCTTCCCTTTTCATTTCTCGCAATCGTGTTCCCAATTTCGCTTCTCACTTCTCTCTTCTCCCATCCGCTTCACAAGACGATTCTTTTTCTTTTTCCATTCATAAACGGTATCGGCATTAGCTACCTCACTCTTCCCATCCCACAGGCATTTGCAAGTATCGCGTGCTTTTTCTTTGTTTCATTTCTCCTCTACGCATGGATGAAAAATGATATGTTTTTCTCATTTCTCGGTGGCGCTATCCTTTTTTTTGGGTTTTGGTATCACGAAGTACTCGCACCTCCCCTCGCATTATGGATACTGGTAACCGGATACGCCTTTCGCCGAGAAATTTTTGTACTTGCACGAAAAAATATTCTCTCAAGCATGCTCATTCTCCTTATTCTGGCTCCACATATTTTCGGTCCCGCCGAATTTATCGGTTCAAAAATCAAGAGTCAAATTCCATCACTTCTCCATTTTCAAACAAACTTCCTCTTCCCGGAACAATATGTGAACGTCGACGGCAATGAAATGGGATGGGGAGATCTCGCTGGCGTTGGAAAATACTATCTCTTCTATATCGGACCGGCACTCCTCCTTCTTTTCCTCGCTATCGCTCTCGAACGAAAAAAACTGCCATGGAAGTCCTCCTTTTTCTCAAAGTATATCCTTCCGGTAACATTCTCATTTCTCATTTTTTTCCTTCTCGCCGAAATACTTCCGAGACTTTTCAGTATTGCCCTCCTACCGGATCGCGCCTGGGTTTTCGCTGGCATTTTCGGGACCGCAATTGTCCCCATCATTCTCAAAACGCCACTTGGAAACCGGAAACTTTTTCTGTGGATGCTTCTCTTTGGAATTTCACTCAATATAGGCGCCGCCCTCTACATTAATGCACTCAAAAAATATATGATCACGGAACATCAGCTTGCATCCGCCTCGTGGATCAATTCCAATCTCCCTGAAAATCGGCTCATCTTCGTAACTGGCCACTCACGTCTCCTTCGTTTTCATTCCGGCTCAGAAATTATTTCTATCTCAAATCCAAACTTCTATTACAGCACTTCCACTTTTGAACAAGAACTTGAAAAAAATATTCGCTCCAAAGAGTATTTCGCCGAAACCTACAAAAAAGAATCTGAAAATATCGAGCGACTTCTCAAAGAATTTCTTTCGAAGAATCCCAAACAAGAGGCAAATGAAATCAAACTCCTCCTAAAAAAAATTGATTCCTCTCTTTCGACATCCCGCTCCACTCTCGATGACCTGAACTCTCCTTCATCGAAAAAAAACTTCTACGTATACTATGCCGCGCCCGACCCTCGAAATCCCTATCTCGACCGACCCTACGTAAAGAAAACCATTGGAAAAGAAAAGGACCTCATTTTTGACAAAGACCCGATTCGATTCAAGAAACTCTATTCCGACGAAGAACATAAGATTTACCTGTGGAAAATATTATGAAACTTAAGCTTTTAGTCTTTTCGCCATTCTACACTCCCCATATCGGCGGACTCGAGTCGCACGCGGATGAATTCAATAAGCATCTCACAAAACGAGGCGTCAATATTTCCATTTTCACGCCACGACTCCCTTCAAGCGCGCCGGAAGAAGAGATCGTCCATGAAAATGTCCGCATCATCCGCTTTCCCGCGTGGGAGCCGATTCATAATTATCCCGTGCCAAAATTCTGGATGCCAAAATTCTGGAATCTTCTCAAAGAGGCACTCTCGTCAAAGCCGGAGATTCTGATTTCCCGCACGCGATTTTTCAGCACTTCGCTTCTCGCGCTTCTTCTTTCAAAAATCAAGCATATCCCGTTGATTCACATAGAACACGGCTCCGACTATGCGATTTTCAATAGTCCTGTCAAAACTCTTTTGGGAAAGTGGTACGATCACACCCTTGGCCGGCTCGTTCTCCGATATTCGGATACGCTCATCGCCAATTCCGCCGCATCCGCAACATTTGTAAAGAAACTCTCCGGGAAAGATTGTGCTATTATTTACCGAGGTATTGAAGGAGATGACATTTGTACTATCGCGCCGGACAAAGACTTTCTCAACAAGAAGCACGGTCGCCTCGGAATCGGATTTGTCGGTCGCCTCATCGATGGGAAGGGTGTTGCCAATCTCCTCGCCGCACTTTCGCACATTCCAAGAAAAAAGTTCGTGGTTGCCTGTATTGGAGATGGTCCGGAACGGAAAAAACTCGAACGAGATACAAAAAAATACAGCCTCGAAGAAGAGGTACTCTTTTTCGGACACAAGAAACATCCGGAAGCGATCGCTCTCATGAAGGCATGCGACATTATCGTGAATCCGAGCTATACCGAAGGACTGCCCACATCCATCATCGAGGCGGCGCTATGCGAAAAGGCTATCATCGCAACTAATGTCGGCGGCACGCCGGAAATCATTTCCGGGAATGGTGATGGCTTTCTTGTTCCTGCCGGAGACATCAATGTCCTTCGAGAAAAATTGGGATTTCTCATTGAGCATCCCGATATTCGCGCACAATTCGGCAGAAATGCCCTCCTTATTATCCAAAACAAATTCAATTGGGACACCTCCGCCGAAAAATATCTCCATGTATTTGAAAAAACACTGAAAAAGAATTCAAAAAAATAAAAGCTTCCCTTTTCATTCCTAAGTTCCTCATTTTCACTCCCTATGTGCGGTATCGCCGGAAAAATTTCTCTTGGGTCAAAAATAGTTTCGATTCCCGAAATTGAACGGATGACCGACGCCATCAAGCATCGCGGTCCCGATGACGGCGGCGCATATCTCTCTCCCGACAAAAAAGTTGGCTTAGGACATCGTCGTCTCGCCATCATCGATCTCTCGCCCCTCGGACGCCAGCCAATGCGGTATCTTGATCGCTACGAAATCGTTTTTAATGGTGAAATATACAACTTCCAAGAAAAGCGCGCGGAGCTCCTGAGAGGAGGCTACGCCTTCACATCTCATTCCGACACCGAAATCATCCTCGCGCTTTTCGACAAGTATCGCGAGAAATGTCTTGAGCACCTTCGCGGCATGTTTGCGTTCGCGATTTATGACGAACATGAAAAAACCCTCTTTGCGGCACGCGATCGAGTCGGCAAAAAGCCATTCAAATATTTTTTTGACGGAAATACTTTTTTGTTCGCTTCGGAACTCAAGGCCATCCTTACGCAGCCGGAATACACACGCGAACCGGACTACGAGGCGATCCACCACTATCTCACCCTCCAGTATGTCCCCGCGCCCATGACCGGATTCAAAGGCATTAAAAAACTCGAACCGGCACATTTCCTTTCGCTCAATTTGAGAACAAAAGAACTCAAAAAGGAACGCTATTGGAAATTGGATTATTCAAAAAAGCTCGATCTCCCGGAAAGCGAATGGAAGAAACAGATCCTTGAGACACTTGATGAAGCCACTCGCCTCCGGATGATTGCCGACGTTCCAATCGGCGCCTTCCTTTCGGGCGGCATCGATTCAAGCGCTATCGTCGCCATGATGGCGCGCCACTCCGAGAAACCGATCAAGACTTTCTCCATCGGGTTTCAAGAAGAAAAATACAATGAGCTCCCCTATGCCCGAATGATCGCAAAGAAATTCAAAACCGATCACACCGAATTCATCGTCAAGCCGCACGCGATAGAGATCCTCCCAATGCTCGTGAAACAATACGAAGAGCCTTATGCCGACTCGAGCGCTCTTCCGACCTATCTTGTTTCCCAGCTCACGCGCGAGCATGTCACGGTAGCGCTGAATGGCGACGGTGGCGACGAAAACTTCGCCGGTTACACGCGCTATGCCGCGTTCCAGGTTTCGAATTTTCTTGACCACTTTGATTTCTTGAACCGAATTGCCGGAAAGCCGCTCACGAAATTTCTCGCCCGAAACATCCGAAACACATTCTTCGAGCGCCTTCATCGGTTTTCCAAAAGCCTCTCGGTCGACTATCGTAAGCGCTATCTTTCCTACACCGCCTATTTCACCAATGAGCAAAAGTCTTCACTCTACACCGAGGAATTCAAACAACAAATCTGGAAGGACGATACGTACGACATCATCGCGAGTCGATTCCTCGAATCGGGATCGAAGAATCGAACCGAACAAGCTGTCTACGCAGACTTCGTCACCTATCTTCCTGAAGCGCTCCTCACAAAAGTTGACATCGCCACCATGACCGTCGCCCTCGAAGGTCGCTCGCCTTTCCTCGATCACGAACTCCTCGAGCTTACCGCGAAAATTCCGTTCAATCTCAAGCTCAAGGGATTCAATAACAAGAAGTATATCCTCAAAGAAGCGCTCCGCGGCATCATCCCCGACGAAGTGATGTTTCGCCCAAAAATGGGCTTCGGCGTCCCGATCGACGCCTGGTTTCGCGGTGAGCTCAAAGACTACGCGAAGCAAAAACTCCTCGGCGGACAGCTCATACAACGAAACCTCTTCAAAGAATCCGCTATCAAAAAAATCCTCGACACGCACACCTCGACACGCATCAATTTCTCCCCCCACATCTGGGCACTCCTCACCCTCGAACTCTGGTTTGAAGAATATTTTGATTAACGCTATACTAAGCCAAAGTAGTTAGATATCTCCTATGAGAACTGTTCACATTCCTTTCCTTCGGGATCCGGAGACGCTTGCTTCGATATCACTTTCGGAAACATTCGAAACATCCGGCGATCATATCATTTCCGGTGTTCTCGCGAGTGACAAGCATTGGTATCCGATCATAAACGGCATTCCGCGACTCCTCACGGGGAAACTCAAGGTGAATCTCCTCCAAACGCATCAGGAGTTTTTCAAAAAACACCGCGCGGCGCTTCCGGCGTCTGTCGCAAAAGAATGGCAATCCGCCATCGATGCCATCCCCGATCTCAATCGGTTTTGGAAACACCAGAAGAAAACGGCGGAGAGCTTCGCGTATGAGTGGAAATATATCTACAAGGAAAACGACTACGAAAAGCAAAATTTCTTCCATTTCTCGGGTCCATTTGTGACGGAAAAAAATATCAAAGGAAAGAAAACTCTTGATATCGGATGCGGATCCGGACGCTTCACCAAGTGGGCGGCGCTCTCCGGCGCGGAAGTCGCTTTCGGAAGCGACTTGGGCGAAACCGTCGAAGTCGCCTACGAAATGACCAAGGACATCCCGAATGCGGCAATCGTCCAGGCGGATATCTATCATATGCCATTCGAGAAAACCTTCGATCTCTCCTACTCGATCGGCGTCCTCCACCACCTCCCCAAACCCCAAGAAGGATTCTCGCGCCTCCCCAAAACTCTCAAGGAGGGTGGGGAAATGCTCATCTGGGTCTACAATCGCCGCAAGAACGCCCGCGCGCTCTACCTCTATGAACCGCTCCGCGCGATGCTTCGCCATCTCCCGAAGCCGATCCTCTTCAAGCTCTGTTATATACCCGGAGGCATCGTGCACCTCATCAACCTCAAGGCAAAACTCCTTCGAAAGATCGGCCTCGACGGACTCGCGTCGAAATTCCCTTTCTCGTACTACGAAAATTTCCCCTTCAATATGAAATTGAATGACGCCTTCGACGTCCTCGCGACCCCGAAAAGCAACTACTACTACCGAGAGGAGGTCGAGCAATGGTTCCGGAGCGCCCGCCTCAATACTATCCGCGCTCACGAACATCCGGAAGCTGGCATCACCTGTATCGGAATATATGCGAAATAAAAAAAAAGTCCTCCATATCATCCAATCGCTCGGAAACGGCGGGTGGGAAAACGCGCTTCTCCGACTTCTTCCGCTCCTCGCGGACGAGTTCGAGAATCATATTATAACCCTTCGCGAACTTGGGGAACTTGCCCCTAAGTTCTCAGAAAAGAATATTTCCGTGACCACTGTGCACTGGAAGGGTTTTTTTGATATCGCAGGATACGAAAGGCTATTTATGGAAGTTCGTCAGTTTGCTCCCAATGTTATCATCACCTATCTCTTCCATGCGGATGCGATCGGGCGACTCCTCCTTCAAAAGAAGGTGTCCGCGCCAATCATCCCGTTTCTCGGAACAACCTACAATCATTCAAAATATTGGCCTGCCAGAATATTTGAGAAAATCACCAAAAAATACGCTCGACAGTACCTTGCCAACTCCCCAGCAGTAGAAAATTTCTATGTAAACAAAATCGAGGTACCAAAAGAAAAAATCACCACAATATCAACCGGTGTTGATGTGGAGTTTTTCAATAGCATTCAGCCAAATTCAAAGCTCCGCGAAACTTTCGGTCTTAATCCCGACGATTTCGTCATCATCTGTGTTGGGAACCTCCACTCCAACAAGGGCCATCGCTACCTCCTCGAAGCCTTTGAATCCCTCTATTCTCCCAACAATGAAACTATACCAGCCATTAATACATTGAATTTGAAACTCCTCTTGGTCGGCGACGGCACCGAACGAAAAAACCTTGAACAACAGATTGAAAGCTACCAGTCCAAAGAAAACATACACTTCCTCGGTCGCCGCACGGATGTCCCACAGCTTCTCAAAATTTCTGATTGCTTTGTTCTCCCGACGCTCTTTGAAGGCATGAGCAATGCTGTCATGGAGGCCATGGCCGCAGGGCTCCCCGTCATCACAACCGATATTTCGGAAAATCGCGAGCTCGTGGAAAACGGAAAAACAGGCATGCTTGTACCTACGAAAAATACCAAAGAAATCACAACGTCGGTCCAAATCCTCATTTCGAATCCCGAGAAACGAAGATTCTATGGAAATGCGGCACGAAACTTCATTCAAGAACACTATTCCATCCGGCTTTCGATTGATAGACTTTCCCACTTTCTCCATTCGCTATGAAATGCGCGATTCTCATCTCCCTCCATAATTCCGAAACGACCCTCGACAAAGCCTTCGAGAGTATCCTTGCGCAGACATTTCAAGATTTCAGAATCATCGCGATTGATGATCACTCAACCGACAGGACATTTGCAAAACTCAAGAAATGGCAATTGACATTCGGTTCAGAGAAGTTTTTTCTTGTAAAAAATACGCACAATCTCGGACTTACGAAATCGCTCAACAAAGGTCTCTCGAACATTACCGAACCATACACCGCGCGTATTGACGGTGATGATTGGTGGGAACCTTCAAAGCTTGAGAAGCAAATCGCCTTCTTAGAAGCACATCCCGATCATGGCATTGTGGGATGTAATTATCGAAACGAAAAAAACGACATCGGATATCCGGTACGATGCCCCGAGTCCGATGAGAGTATCAAACGATCCCTTATACGAAGAAATCCATTCGCGCACAGCTCTGTCATGTTTCGGACGCCCCTCATCCGAGATGCAGGAAATTATGATGAACGGTTGCACTACGGACAAGACTATGAACTCTGGCTTCGCGTATCACCCAAAACTCGCTATCATAATCTGCAAGAATTTCTGTGCCACAGAAACGCGAACAGCGGTCTCTCGTTCGACCACCAAAACGAACAAATGCACCAGTGCATAAAAACACAGATTCGCTATATCAAAAAATTGCACCGTTCACCGCTTGAATACCGATTCCTCCTCGAACCGCTCGCGGTCATTCTCACGCCCGGTTTTATCAAAGATTTGAAACGAAAGTTTCTATGAAAATTTTCATCCCTTTCAAAATAAAAGATATCGGCGGCACAGCGACTTTTGTGAAAAAATTTTCCACTGCCGTTGAAAAAAAAGGATTGTCCGTCTCACGGGATTTTTCCTTCGATTTTGACATACTTTTCATTGTCGGTGATTGTCCACTTTCGCAATATTTTCAATCGCTCTTCATAGCAAAGATTTTGAAAAAAAGAATCATTCAACGCCTCGACGGCATCTATACTTCATCATCCTCCGTTGGAAAACTGTACTGGCTGTATAACCTCAAGATAAAAATCATCCACAATTATTTCGCAGATTTCGTCGTATATCAAAGCCACTACAGCAAATCAGCATGGGAAACAATTTGTCGTAAGAAAAAAAAGAACTGGACTGTCATTTACAACGGCGTTGATACGGAAAAGATCAGACCAAACGAAAAAGGGCAACAAGAAAGCGCTCCTATAAAACTTCTCACTTTTGGTCAATTCCGCCGCAAAGATCAAATCAAGCCACTTATCGAGTCCGTAAAGCTCCTCGAGCCAAGAGATTATTCTTTCGATATTTACGGAACCTATACGAATAATCTGAAATCCATATTCTCAAATCCTGAAAATATTCCAAACATTCATTTCCATGGGAAACTTTCAAACGAGAATCTCCTCCAAAAAATCATCGAGTACGATATTTTCCTCTTCTCCGACCAATCCGCCTGTCCCAACAGTGTCATCGAAGCCATGGCGGCAGGGCTTCCCGTTATCGCTTTCGAACGCGGAAGCATTAACGAATTGATTACTTCAGGTTATAACGGATATGTCGTAAAGGCAAAACAGCATAATCCCTTTAGGGACTCTTATCCATTTACAAGTGAATCTTTTAATGATTTTTCACGCTCCATAGAAAATATCATCCCAAATTTGAAGCAATATAAAGAATCCTCTCGACTTGTAGCCGAAAAAAGATTCCATCTTGATGCATCAGTTGATGAATATATTAAAATCTTCAAATCTTATGATGAAACTCATCATTAAAACTCTCTGCAACATTCACAGTTTTATGTATTTCCTCATCGGTCAGCTTGCCACTCGAATCAACCATGGGATAAGTCCAAAACATGAAATCATGAAATATCACGATTTCTTCTTGGAAAACATAACGGCGAATGATACCGTGCTTGATGTTGGTTGCGGAAACGGAATTGTAACCCGAGACCTTTCAAAAAAGGCTCGAGAAATTATTGGGATCGATATATTAAACAGAAGCATACAGAAGGCTCGAAAAGATTGTTCCCACAAGAATGTTCAATTCATATGTGGAGATGCGACCAAATACACATTTAAAACAACCTTTAATGCCATCATACTGAGCAACGTTCTGGAACATATCGAGAACCGAGTTGAATTTCTCCACAGAATAAGACCGCTCTCAAAAAAATTTCTCATCAGGGTTCCCATGATAGACAGGGATTGGCTTACCCTGTACAAAGAGAGTATCGGCGCAGTGTGGCGACTTGATAATACACACTATACCGAATATACATTCGCTTCCTTCAAAAAAGAACTCGATCTTGCGGGATTACACATAAAAAAATACTCCATTCAATTTGGAGAGATTTGGGCAGTAGCCGAATATGAATAATGCCAAAAAAAAACAACGCATCACATTTATTCTTTTGGGAGCATATCCCTTGTTTTTTCCCGATGAAAATCCAGCGTATGGAGGTGCGGAGATTGACACTTACTCCATCGCAACATCTTTAGACAAAAAATTGTTCGACGTTCACTTTATTGTGGGAGACTTCGGTCAACAGAAAAAAACAGAAATCGTGCGCGAAATTACTCTCCACAGAGGTCAGAAGAAAAATAGTGGCAATATTATAACCTCTGCACAAAACTTTTTCAGATTGGCAACAATTCTTCTCCACATTTCCCCTGCGGTTTTATTTACAAAAGGTGTCAGTTGGCAAACGGTAGAGATTCTTCTTTTGGGAAAAATTACACGCTCAAGAATCATTGTTAAAAGTTCGCATATACGGAATATTGACGGTTCGCTCAATCGAACGCTGTATGGAAAAATTTTCTTTCGCTTAATCAACCTTATTGACACATTCATCCTGCAGAACGAAGAAGATCGCTCTCTCTTTTTCAATACATTTCCCCACTATCGAGGGGATGTTATCACTATCAGAAATTTTCAAGAAATTCCACCCCGCCAAGCAAGACACTTCCAAAAAAACGCCATTTGGGTTGGGCGTTCCGAACCTTTCAAGCGACCGCACTTACTTATCGACCTAGCGCTCCTGTTTCCGGAATGGCATTTTACCATGGTGATGCCAAAAACAAACAGTATAATTTTTGAAAAGACAAGAGAAAGGGTGCAAAAAATATCAAACATCACATTCATTCCCGGAGCCTCTGCGCACGATTTGAAGTCGCTCTATCTCCAATCATCGTTTCTCATCGTCACATCAGAGAACGAAGGATTTCCAAATACGATTCTGGAATCTCTCAAGCATGGCACTCCAGTTCTCTCCTTTCTCAATTTCGACGCAATCATCGAGACAAATCAATGCGGCGCAATTGCAAAAGACATCACCCATATGTCGGAAATTTTACAAAGCCAGAATGAAACAAATTGGCATGTTCTTTCACGAAATGCCCACACAACGGCAAAGAAATATTTCGACAAAAATACGGGTATTATAAAATACGAGAAACTTTTCTCTTCGTCCAAATGAAATGCTTCAAAGTGCTCCCCCAAGGCATTCTTCCGAAAAAATTTGCACGATAATACTCCCCCCCCCTCTAAACAAAAAGTTCTTTTTCTTGAAGTTTCTTAAACATATATTCCGCCTTCAACCAATCAAATTCGGTATCAATATCAATCGATCTCTCTTTCGGAATAATGTGTCCCACCACGTACTCCCCAAAAATTTTTCCTTGTTCCATTAGCACACTTCTCCTCACTACATACACCGCGCCACTTCTTTTGTAAGCTACGGACAAGTCTTGTCTTCGCACGCCTTCCGGTTCCGGAAAACAATATGGAAGTACCCGATCTCCTTCCATTTTTTTTATTTTTATCGGGTGATCTCCCTCCAATTCCACTACGCTTACTGCGCTATCCGCACCGGAATTAACGAATTTTTTGAGCGCCTCATCAATATCCTCCACCAGCCGAAAAGGAGATGTTGGCTGAAGGATAACGACGCCATAGTATTGCATTCCGTTTCTTTCCTCCATAAAACGAACGGCATGTTGCATTACATCAACATGTCCAGCTGTGTCGGTAGCAAGTTCCGCTGGACGAAGAAATGGAACATCGATACCCCACTCGCGGCCAATCGACGCAATTGCTTCATCATCAGTCGAAAGAATAAGATCGGTGATTAAACGACTCTTACGAGCTATTTCAATTGAATAAGCAAGCAATGGTCTTCCGCCAAGAAGTTTGATATTTTTCCCAGGCACACCCTTTGATCCTCCCCGAGCGGTAATAACCGCCAATATTTTTTTGTCCATAAAATCCAAAAAATCCCGAACTTCCGCAAAAATCGCAGAAAAAGTTTCACCGATGCCACTATCACGGATAATCCGTGAAAGCTTTTTGTGTATAAAGATCCACTTCCGCCAAAACAGTTGCAATTTCCCTACTCGTATCATTCGAGGCATACAAATGAGAGACCGGATATCTCCCTACACGTAACTGCTCCCCGATTATATTGAAAATTTCTTTAGTATCATTATTGCAATCCATCACATTTTCTGCTCGCAAACGTTTATTTTGCCGGGTCCCGATATTCACTACCGGAATTCCAAGGTAAGAGCATTCTTTTATTCCGGCGGAAGAATTCCCAATCAAACACCGGGTATTCGCAAGAAGAGACAAAAACTGTTTAGGGGGAAGATATCGCAAAAACTTAATCTTATGCTGGGATGTCCTTTCTTTAAAGATTCTCAATTCATGCGAAATATACTCTGACCCAGCATCAAAATTCGGCCAAAACCAAAGCACTTGCTTATTCAGTTTATACACCGCATCGAGCAAACTTTTTGTGTGTCCCGAAAGAAGCTCGTACTCCGTGTTCACCGGATGATACATAACCATCAAATACTCCTCTTTCGGATCGAATTGAGCTCCGCTCCCAAAATTTTCAAAATCAATACTCGCCATATTTAATTTCCACGTTTCAGCTCGTGCTACCACCTCAATATCCGGACTGCCGAAATTAAATACTAACTCTTTCTTTTCCCCCATTTTGAGAAGTCTTTCTCTTGCCGGTTCATTAGTGGCGAAATGTATGTGCGAGAGTTTTGTTATCGCGTGCCGAACCGATTCATCGAGTGTTCCGCTCACATCTCCACCTTCAATGTGAGCAATGGGAATATTCATATATGCGGCAGCAATCACAGCTGCGAGCACTTCAAAACGATCGCCTCTTACAACCAACAAATCTGGATGAATAGCGTAAAGAAGCGAGGAAAACTCCACAATACCGAAACCGACTGTCTTTGCTTTCACGATATGATGATCTCCCTCAAGATTGAAATAAATTTCATGAATATTCTCGAAACGCTCACTCTCAAGTATGCTTCTCACATTAAAAGTATGTGAAGCATACTTACTGGACAATACCACCCCACCCAAGACGATATGTAAATCAACATCATTTCTCTTATTAAGTTCTTCCAATATCAAAAAATTCCGACTGTAGTGTATAAAGCTGGTAATAACAAAACAAATTTTTCGCTTTTTTTTCTCTGACATATCAATTGTTCTTTCCGAGTCTGCCAGTATATTTCTCCCTGGTCAATTTTTCTTCTGGGAGTATTTCCAGGCTTCCGCTCCCTAAGGCTGTAACGAGCTTATCTCGCCATTCGCAAATTTCCTTAAACACCAACGGCTCGCTGGCAATCATATGAGTTGTGATCGGCTTCATCCCCTTTCCGACAGTATGAGGAACTTGTTCCATGTTTTTATCCAAAGTAAAATGTTTTTCAACATAATTCACCCCCATTCCCAGCGCAAAAACAGCCGCCTCGATACCCTCGGTATGATCGGAATAACCAACGGAGTCAGAAAGCGACTTCAACCACAGAAGTTTTCGGAGATTCGCCTTTTCCAAAGGACAGGGATAAATGGATACGCAATGCATAATACTGTACTCTCCTTGCCTCAAAATATCCAATGCCTTGAGAATTTCATCCTTTTCTGACATCCCGGTAGAAGCAACAACGAATTCAAAATTATCACGAAGTTTTTGAAGAAAGTTATAATGCTTCAAATCCGTACTTGCCACTTTAACTTTCTTCAGACCCAATTCCTTGAGAAACGGAATGCGTCCAGCATCATAACAGGTCGTCATAAATTCCACTCCTAACCGTTCACATTCTTCCTTTAAAATAAAGTGAGCCTCATCAGTAAGTTCAAGAGATTGGTAGCGCTTCTTATCGGGATCATCTTTATCAACATTCTTGCTTTGCCATGACTGAAACTTAACAATATCCACTCCGGTTCGAGCGGCAACGCGAATCATTTCCTTGGCAAGCTCGATATTTCCGTTATGAGAGGATGCTACCTCTGCAACAATTTTAGATCTCATATTTTTTTCCTTTACATTCACAAATAAGATAAATGCTATCACTCACATCTTCTCCCTTGTACAGGGGATAAAATTTCACTTTCTCAAAAAAATTTTTGAGAAATATCTCCAAGCTCAACTTACTGAAGAAGTTTCTGTGATCAAACCAGCGCCAACGGCTTCTACCAAGCGCGTCATACTTCTTATGAGGAAAACGATTCGGGACGCTAATAAAGAAGTTTCCGTCTTTTTTTACAAATTTATACAGGTTTTGAAAGACGGGCAACATATCTTGAGGCGCTAGGTGCTCAAAAATTTCATAAGCACACACCGAATCAAATTGACCGTATTTTGCTGGCAATGTTTCAGTTGCCGAATGTAGCAACAGTACCTTTTTTGCGGTTTCCTCTCCAATTTCACCTCTCTTAAGAAGATCCTTGATAAGTGCCTTTCCGTCTTTGATAGCTGATTTTCTAATGTCCACTCCGAGCACTTTTTTTACTTGAGGTAATTCAGCAATTTTTATACTCACCGTCCCGTCACTGCATCCAACTTCTAAAACAGTAACACCATAATTGAAGCTTTTGACCAATTCAATTCTCCGAAGATCATCCTGAAGCATATTCCTTACCTTTTCATCCACTTCATCCTGATAGTAAACGCGTTTGATTTGATCTTTATATTTTTCCGCACTTTCTGTCTGTTTTTCTGTATCCCAAAAATAATTTTCTATCACAGCAGGATAAATATCGGAAGAAGCGAGCTTTTTTTCAGCGCCTTTTTCAAAGCTCGCCAATTCTTCACCCTCTTTGTCTAAAAGAATGACTCTCTTGATTGTCATGCCAATTTTCATAGCGGTTTGCTCTTAAAGCGATACAACTCATAGTATAGTTAACCATGCACAAACAGCAAGAATTCTATCAACTTCCGAAGACTAAAAATGGCTCTAACCCAGCGAGTCTAGCACAAAATTCGCTATACGAAAACTGGACTTCCCATCCAAAAATTGACACTGTTGACGAACTATTTCTTTCCTGCCAATTCTATCAAGTTTCCTATCGTTCGCATATCTGTTTATCCATAACAATAGCTCGTTTTCATCTTGAACAAATCGTATGCCGCCGGTCTTAGCAATGGCACGATAGTGATCCATTTCATAGTAAGCGTTAATGTTTAACTTTTCACGATCGTACCTTTCAAAGCGAATATTGATTATTGGGGTATCAAAAATAGCCGCGTCCACAGAAATTGATGACGGCGGACAAATAACCATAGCGCTACAGTGCAGTGTATATGCCAACCTTTGAACATCAATTTCAGTCATGTCCCAATCAATTCCGCGAGTTGACTCAAAACGAACACCCGGTTGTTCCCATACAAGCAAATCCTTATTTCTCAATAAGGATACATCGATATTATCATTTGGAGGAAATCTTACCAAAATAGCGAGATCATCGGGAATACGTCCTTGCGCCTTAAAATTCGTCACTACATTTATAATATCGGCGTCGACGTCGCTGTATGTTTTTCCCATCGGACAGATAAGAAGTATTCTCTTTTCTGTGGAAATTCCAAGAGAGCCAAAAAATTTCTCTTTATCTTTGGGATAAAAAGAAAAAAAAGCATCATCCTGCGGAATTCCAAGCACAAATACCGAATCCGGTGACATATCAATAAAACGAACTGCCTCGTCTTTGATTGTATCATTGTGAACGATAAGTTTGTCCGGGATAACTCTCACCATACCGCGAGAAGTAATTTTATCCCACGAATTGATAAGTCCGATAGTCTTAATCCTTCGCTTTTTTGCTTCTTTTAAGATTGATGCTTCCATATCACCAAAAATATGAGCAGTCAAAACAATATCTGGAATCAAAGTATCAAATATCTTTTGTGCCCCTTTTTCAGGAATAAGATTCTGATCAATCCATCGAACCGCCTTCCTACACATCTTTCTTCCAAAAATGAAACTAAAGATACATTCAAAAAAATATTTCACCGCATTTCCTCCCAAAAGAAAATCCTGCTTTCTTTTCAAACGAAGCGTATTCGTTCTTACAAGATTCTTCCTCAAAAAGGTAAAGGCCTTGTCAAAAAAATTCCCTTGAAAGTTTTTGACAACCTCATAAACAACATTATCTCCAAAAAATTCGGAACCGAAATACTTCTTTTTCTCTTCATTTGGAACAAGGAGAACTATCCGGATACCAGAAACAGCTCTTAGTTTCTGAAAAATTTCGGTACGCAAAATACTTCTTGATTCGGCTCCTTGAAATATTGGTATAAGTATCGTCTTCATAGAGCTACGAGGACATCCTCAAAACCTTCATCCTAAAAAACTTTATTCCTTTTTGAAGGAGATCCCGATCATATTCATCAAACATGAACATGGTTTTCCATTGAAATTTGAGTTCTGAATTATACCGAAAGAGGAAAAATTGCGAAGCGGCAAGCGCAACAAATTGAGTCAAGAAAAACTCAAGCGCAACCCCGTATAAACCAAAGACTGGTATCAAAATAATTGAAAAAATACTCATTGAAACAGCGCTTGCAATGGCCACGAAAAAAAGATCCTTCTGTCTCCGAAGAGAGTAAAGTATTTGTCCGGAAATTGTATACACGCCGAAAAAAACCATTGATGCCGCCATAATAAAGAAAAGAGGCATGGATGACCAGTATTTCGGAAAAAATATCGTTGTCACAATTGGAACGGCAATAATCCCAAAAACAAATAGAGCGAAAAAAACATAGGTAAGATACCTCCCTCCACGCGACACAATCTCGCGCATCCGATCTCTTTTTCCAGATTCTCTTGGAAGGTATACTTTTAGCGAATTAAAAGAAATGAAACTCTTTAAGCTCCCAAGAAAGCTCAAAGCCACACTGAATATCGCAACTGCTTCCGTCCCAAGTAACCATTTCACTACCCACGGTCGAATATTTTGGGAAAAATTCAAAAGATAGTATCTTGCTACCGTCCAAAATCCGCATTGCCGTATCAGAGCAACAAAGGGTGAGCCGAATCCCGATGAAACTGATTTGGAATCACCCGCGCTTTTCTCAAAATATCCGCGAAAACTCGGGATAAGGACAAATGGAAAAACTATCAGGTGAGAAAAAACTGTAAGTATGAGAACTTCGGAAATTCCAAAATTTCCGAAAAAATAGAGTGCGAGAATAAATATAAGTTTCACTCCTTCGTAAGCAAAAAGATAAAATGACGAAAGAAAAAAATTAAGACGATACTGCAGAAAAGTGACGGCGAGTGAATGAATATTTTCTATCAAGAAGAGAAATGAAATAATACGTATCCACGATCCTATACCTTCCATTGAGTCATAGTACCTCCCGATGAAATCAGCCAAAAAAAACACTCCGACAGTAAGAATTGCCCCGATGATCACCTTTAATACAACGTATTCTGCAAATATGCGCTTCGCCTTAAATGCCCGTTTTTCACCATGATGCACATTCATTTCGTTTAATACGAGATTATCAAGAAAATTTATTGAGAATCCCGAAATTAACGCCTGAAAAGACATAACAAGCCTGTACACACCAAAGTCATGAAGACTCAAAAGCCCTATGACAACGAGTGAATTTATAAGCGTCAATGGCTTTGTTGCAACAATAAAGAGGCTATTTACTACCTCCCCCATCGCCAACCTTTTGTAAAATTCATGAATCATCTTCTAACCCTTTACTAAGTTAAGAAGAAAATCAGCTAATCGGCTTGAAGCATTTCCATCAATTTTGTAACACTGCTGTTCAACCAGCTTCCTCCGTTTATTTTCCTTATGGAGAGGATTTTTGAGATAACAGCGAACAGCATTTATAAACTCCTGTTCGCTCCTAACCAGTAAGACTGCATCAGTCTTTATTACATTTCTGTAATGATCTCGGTCATAGTATCTAGAGACGGATTGAGACAGGGGAAGTTTACCATATCCATCAAAGCCCAAAGATATTATTGGCCTTTCGACCACTGCCGCATCGATAGCCATCGTAGAGGCAACATTTACCACCATAGCACTGTGAAAAAGGGAATTATACCAACGCTTCATATCCTTTTCCTCAAATACCCAATCCCTGTGATCTTTAGTTAAATAAGAAAAAGGTCTCTCAACTGTGACGTGTTTCAATTTTTCAACACCTTTTAAGTTGCTATCATATTTTGGATGCAACCGAACATGTATGTGCGTATCATGGGGAAGACTTCCGCACACTATAGCCTCATCAAGCATAAGAAGATAATCGCCATCATGAGGACTAATCCTATCTCCGGAAGCTGAGAAAAGTATGACCTTCTGAGAAGAATCAATGCCGAGATCAGCGTAAAATTCCTCTCGATTTATGAGGATTTCGTCCCGCTTGGAAACCAGATAATCAAACTGTGGTATGCCGGAAATAAAAATTTTATCTTTTGGCATATCGCCATAATATACCGCTTCGTCTCTTATTATTTTATTATGAACAACAAGGTAATCTGGAAGGACAGCCATAAAGGTTTTACTACTCAAATTGTCCCAACTCTTTATCATTTGGACGCAGCGCACATTCTGCCGTCTTGCCTGCCAAATCATCTTGTAATCAGATGGATTGATGGATGGAACAAAAACCAAATCCGGCTTTTCCCTTCTCAATACGCTTTCCGCATATCCACAAGAACTCAGATGTCGATACAAAAATCTCAAAAATTTTCTCCACCAATAGTACTTCCCCAAATACCAACAGAGACGAAAAGAACAGTATGTAAGAAATGATCTTTTTTTCTGCCCATTAATTCCCTTTCTCTGACTATATTGCTCTTCCTTTATTGTACAACTATGAATACTATTTCTTGTAAGGTATGAAAGAAACGCATCAATTAAACCAATAGAATATTGTTCATAAACAACTTTCACCATTGGTGAAGCGTAGCGCTTTGCAAGATAATTGAAATATTCATTACTCGAAGAAATCAATATTATTTCCAGTTCTTTTTCCTGAGTCAAATACGACCAAAAATCCGTTTTCAACAGATTCCTCTCAACCATTCCATCAGAAAGAGAAATTATGATTTTCATTTCACTGTGCTTATTTTTTGCAGCAGGTACTCAACACATGCAAGACCATAAGAATTTGTCATCTTTATGCAAAATATCTCTTGAGGAGAAAAATGATTCACAATCTCATCGGGACCAGCAAACTCATACGGATACCCGCCGAGCCAATCAATAACATTGTGTTCCCAGTTCATTCCGCGCCGCTTAAAGGCTTTCATGCGCTTGAACGGATTTTTTAGAGCAATGAAAGAATCAAGAAAAAAATAAACAACATAACAATAAAAAATGAGTCTTTTCCCGGTAACACCCGAATGATTGTAAAGTTTTTTTACCTTTAGCCAAAACGTGGAGGTGCCAATCCACCAACTCCGACATCGATTGTAAAGAGCGAGATAAAAAATTCCATCCGGTTTCATAAGATTGCTTACATTATCCAGAGCTTGATACATATTTCCGGTATGATGGAGCACTCCCCAAGAGTAAACAATATCAAATTGACCAAGAGAAAGAATAAAATCCTTGTCCAAAGCTGAACCGGTAAGCACTTTCCAATTTTTTAGTTGCTGAAACTTCTCCCGTAAGCGACGCGCACAAGCAACTGAATTTTCATCAATATCCACACTTACTACTTCTTTGGCCCCCAAAAGAAGCGCGGCCAAAGAAAAGAGTCCGCTTCCGCAACCGATATCAATGAAAGTTTTTCCGGAAATTCTCTCTTCTCCACCAAGAAAATCAATAAGTGATTGCTTTGCAATATTAAGTCGATTTTCGTCAAAGGCGGAATCCAAAAAATCACTCCAGTTTTTCCCGAAACTAAAATAACCGGCTTTGTTATAAATATTTTCGTAAAGGTTTTTTTTCATAAACATACTATTTCAAACAAGAATGGGAACAATATGCTTCCTTCACCCCCCTTCCAATCCCTTCACATATTCCAGCAATTTCAGGATCCACTTCGCGTGGTCGGGGAAGAAGAGGAAGAGTTCGACATAACGAAAAAATTTCTCGGAAACCGGGAATTCTCGTTTCCTTTATTCAGAGAAAAGTATGAATAAAGGAATCGCACCAAAACCGCCCTCTCCGGAGACGATCATATAGAGTCTACCAAAAAACGCTCAATTCCAGTATACTTCACCCTATGAGAATCTTCCAGAAGCCAGCCTTCCTCCTTTCCCTCCTCCTTGTCACCTTCTTCTTGAAGGGCGTTTTTGTGGCGACGCTCTTTCCAATGTTTACCGGGCAAGACGAGGCGCGACACTACAATTCCGTACAGTACATCAATGAGCCGACGGACAAAAATTGGGAAAAGAGTGACAGAAAAGCCAAAGCGAACCGAGACGTATTCTCCGATTATAATTTCTCCGAAGAAATTCAGAATGCCGGTACGGCATCTGGTATCAACGATATCCGGAGCGGTCTCTACAATACGACGGACTTTTCGGAGAGCTCCGAAGGGAAAAATGAGCGCGACATCCTCGAACGAAAATGGCGACCATACACTCTCTTTGAATATCCGGATGTCGTGAACGGAAGCCTCTATCACACCCTTGCCGCTCCCATCGAAAAAGCGCTTGCCGGAGAAAACATTCTCGTCCGATTCTATTCGATTCGAATCTTCTCGGTATTCCTGGGGACAATCGCCGTCCTCCTCGCCTTTTGTATCGCGAGAGCGATCGGGTTTTCTTCATTCATCGCAACGCTCTTCGCGGCGCTCGTCGCCTTCCAACCGAAATTTTCGATGTACACCGCCAATATCAATTACGACGCGCTCCTCATCCCACTCTTCTTCCTTTTTACCTGGGGTGCCGTCTTGAGTCTTCGTGACGGACTCAATTGGAAGAATATTTCCATAATGATAACCGCAATCGCAATCGGCGTTTTTACCAAAGGAACAGCGGTCATCCTTTTCGTTGTCTTCCTGGGACTTGTCGGATTCCATCTCTTCAAGAAAGCCAAAAATCCTAAGAAAATTCTCCTCTCCGCGACACTGTTCGCCGGCGTGTTCTTCATTGCCAATTCCCTGCTTGAAACGAAATACTCGCTCTCGGAATTTCTCCCATTCAAAGGATCCGCCACCGAAACGATCCTTTCATTTGGCGACTATCTCGACAAGAGCCTCACGCCGGGACGCTTCGCACTCTCCTCGCGCACGTACTGGGGATCGCTCGGGTGGAATGACGACCTCATCGTCAACAATCTCACCACTATCCTCTGGCCGATTCAGGCAGTCTCCGTGATCGGACTCATCCTCTTTCTCTTTACAAGAAACAAACCCGATTTCTTACCCGAGAAGAAATTCATTTTCTTCCTCATTGCCATGATCATCGCGCTCCAACTCGGCATCCGCCTCGCGGACTGGAATGTGTTCCACGCGATCGGTTCGATCGAACTCGGCACGCCGGGACGTTACTTTCTCCCCAATCTCGCAACCCACTTCATCCTCGTCATGGTCGGACTCGGTATGCTTTTCGGAAAACGAGAATACTTCAAAAATATCCTCTTAGGCAGCGTTCTCCTTCTCTTTTTCTTTTCACTCTATCTCACCATAGATGTCATCCTTCCGCGCTTCTATTTGTAAAATATCCGTCACACCCGCGAAGGCGGGTGCCCAGGTCCCACGTGCTTGAGAAAGAGCACTCTACGAGTTTCGTTTGTAGAGATGAAATGTTTAGCTGGTGGAGTCTGGATTCCCGCCTTCGCGGGAATGCCGAATGAGACAATACTTCCTATGAAAAGACCTTCATCCAAAACTGTTTTCCTGGCAAGTATCGCCGTATTAACCATGCTCGTTTTTGCAAACCTGCAACGACAATTTGGATTTCCGGACACGCACTTCCCGATGGAGAAGGGCGAGAAGATAAAGCTCGACGAGGCGGGCGCGACGCAAACCTTTGTCGCGCGACGCAATGGACTTTCGGGTGTGAATGTCCTCTTTGGCGGTTCGAGCATCAAGGAAGGCGGTACCCTCTCGTTCGCCATTCTTGATGAACACTGCAAAACAACACTCCGAGAAGAGAGGCGGTTCGTACGAACGTTGAATGCCGAGAACTCGACCGACTTTTTCTTCTCCCCTCTCCCTGACTCAGATGGGAAAGCCTTTTGCTTCAAGACGAACTTCACGCCCGAAAAAGGCTCCAAGAAAGCCGCTGTTTTCGCCATACCCAATACCCTCCCCAACGAAAAACTTTCCCTCTCCATAAATGGCGAGCTCCGTCCGGGAGAATCACTCGCTCTCCGACCCGTCTATCGAAACGCAAGCCTCTTCGCTGATATCGTCGAACTCAATCATCGGATCTCGCAATACAAACCGTGGTTTTTGAAGGGGGCATTCTTGGGAGCACTCATCGCCCTTTCAGTCGGGCTTTCGTACGCGTTTCTTTTTTTCACGCTCTCTTTTTCCTCAAAAGAAGACGCTACACTCGATAATACTCCCGGTACCAATCAACGAAATTCTTGATACCGACATCGATGCGAGTCGAGGGCGCCCAACCAAGCGCGCGAAGTTTTGAGATATCCGCGACCGTCGAAACGACATCGCCCGGCGGAAGCGGCATCATTTTCTTTTCCGCTTTTTTGCCGGAGTTTTTTTCGATCTCTTCGATAAATTCGAGAAGCGTGTTTTCCGCATCACCGCCGATATTCATCACTTCATACGGGAAGTTTCCATCGAGCGCGACAAGTATTCCCGAAACGATATCGTCGACATACGTGAAGTTTCGACTCATCTTGCCATAATTATTCACTTCGATCGGCTTCCCTTCGAAAATGTTCTTGGTGAAGATTCCAAGCGCCATATCGGGGCGCCCCCATGGACCATAGACGGTAAAGAATCGGAGTCCCGTCGTCGGGAGTCCGTAGATATGGCTCCAAACATGAGCGAAAAGTTCATCGGCTTTTTTGCTCGCCGCGTACGGAGAAATCGGCATATCCACCGAATCGCTCTCGGAAAACGGTTGCTTCTCATTCTTGCCGTAGACGCTCGAAGAAGATGCGTACACAAAGTTTTCCACACCACGCTTCCGCGCCGCCTCGAGAAGTATCACCGTACCATTTACATTGATATCGGCATAAGAAACGGGGTCATCAAGCGAATTCCGCACACCCGCCATCGCCGCCAAGTGGACCACCTTGTCTATTTTCTCCTCCGAAAAAACACCTTCCACCAGTTTCGCGTCGCGGATATCGCCTTCAAAGAGTTTGAAATCAACGCCCTTCAAAAAAATACCGATCCGATCGCGCTTCAATTGCGGATCGTAATAATCATTGAAGTTGTCGAGAATAATCACGTGATCGCCGCGCTCCGCCAGTTTTTTCGTGAGATGCGATCCGATAAATCCCGCTCCGCCCGTTACCAAAATATTCATACGCGTTCCTTAAGAAAATTAACGTATTCGTCATCCTGCGCCGTTTTCGTCGAATACCTCTCAAGCGCCGTTTCTCTCGCTCTCTCGCCCATACGCTTCCGAAGATCGATATCAAGAATAAGCCGTTCAAGTTTCTCTCGCCATTCACTCTCATTCATCGCCACAAATCCATCAACGCCATCATGGATTGCTTCGCGGAATGTCCGGGTCGCCGTGGCGACCGTCGGCACACCAACGAGTCCCGCCTCGAAAAATTTGAGTTCGCTCTTTGCTTCACAAAACGGATCACCGATTTCGAGTGGCGCGATATTAATATCGATACGTGCGAGGTTTTTGAAATGATTCGGACGCGACACATACGAAATTCGCATAATCCGATCCCGAACTTTTTCAAGCGCCCCGGAAAACATCAGCGGTCCGGCAATAAAAAGCCGTACGTTCGAATGCGCTTCCAACAGTTCAGCAAGAACATTCGCCACCGTCCCAAAGTCCCGATCGTGTCCGGTCGATCCGCTGAAATACCCGATGACGACAGGGGTTGGAATGTGAAATGTTGAATGTGTATTTTTTCCTTCACTGTATTTTCTCCATTCTCCATTCTCCATTCTCCATTCTCTTCTTCTTTCCGCATTCTTCACGTCTTCTTCACTGAGCCGATTCGGAACAACGAAAACGGGTTTTCCGAACGGGCGAAGTCGATCGGCAAGAAACGCCGTACTCGTCGAAAAAGCCGCGATTGCCGGATGCTGCAAAAATTCTTTTCCGACGCCAGCATCATACTGCTTCCGCTCCAACGCGTTCATTGTTCCATATGCGGCGGTCTTTTTGAAGAGATCCGCGTCGAATATCAAATCATCCGTATCAAAGAGAACCGCCTTTTTTCGTTCACAAAGCGTGTCTAAAAGTTTTTCAATTTTCGGCGTCCACGATACGCGATGAAAAACAATTATGGAAAATTTGTCGGCATACTTCGAAAGAAACAGGTTATCCTGCGTCGCCACCGCCGTTTTGAACCCGCGAAACCGAAGCGCTTCCGCGATATGTCGACATCGGTATCGAGCGCTATCACCCGTTCCGCTCGCAATAAAGAGTATGTCGCCCGATCCGACGAAACGAAAAAATTCTCCGATCGCCACAGCGATTCGGCGCCCACCGCCAACAATTCCGCCGCGGCGAATTGCGGAATACGCCTTCCCAACAATAACCAGAAATCGATTCATATAGCACCCGCAAAACAAAATCTTAGATTCAACACACGCGAAGATTGCAAAAATAAATTTTTTGAACGTCGGATCAGCATTCGTGAAACGTGTGAAAAAAATTTATTTTTGCAATCTGAGCAACCCACTGTTTTGTTTTGCGGTTGCTATAGCTTCTATTGTAGAGAAATCCTTCGCTTTTGCCCAGAGAGTGAGAAACGGCTATAATACACACTATGAACGAACCCGGCGCCCCCCTTTCCAAAACGGAATCGCCCCTTCCGAAACACGACACGGATATATATACGCGCCTCTCAATTGCTTGGCTCGCGTTTCTTTTTGGAAGCGTTCTTTTTGCTATTTTCGGGATATTTTCCAAACAGAATATCTTCCTCCTCGCGATCATTACCGGCATCGGAGCGATTGCCGCCCTCTGGAAACTCCGCCCCTCAAAGGAGTTGGTAACAATAGGGGGCTTCGCGCTCCTCGCCACGTTGGTGTTATTGTATAATTCTTTTCCCAGTGTCTTTTCGGGTCGAGATCAGGGATCCTACGCCAATGCCGCCATCCATCTATCGGACTCCGGGTCGCTCAAAACGCATTCGCCCGTTTCCGATGCCTTTTTTGAACTCTACCATTTTGAGCTCTATGGGATCGGAAAGGCTCTGAATTTCCCCGGATTTTTCTATGGAACGGACGGCGCGCTCATAACTCAGTTCCCAATCGGGTATATCGCGTGGCTGGCATCATTCTTCAGTCTTGTTGGCATCACCGGTCTTTCTCTTGCAAACGCAGTCACGTTCTTTCTTTCACTCATAACGCTCTTCTTACTCCTTCGGAGATTCCTCTCCTTCCCTTTTGCCGCGGGAGGGCTCGCCGTCACTACGCTTTCCTTCCCCTTGGTATGGATTTCCGGCATCACACTGAGTGAAAACCTCGCGCTCGCGCTCTTCCTTTTGACGGCATTCCACCTCACCATGTTCATTCAAACGCCCGGGAGACGCTCGTGGTGGATTTCGATATTCGGAAGCGCTTTTTTATTTCTCACGCGCATAGAAGGTATTGCCATTATAGCGGGAGCACTCCTTCTGCCTTTCTGCTTTCCCGCCTCTCGAACATTTCTCCGACAACGATTTCTTTCAACCTTCATACCTTCTCTTGTATTTCTCCTTCTCCTGCTTGGAGGAAGTCTCTTCATCAGCCTTCCTTTTTATATTACCATCGGGAAAACGATCCCCGGAGCGCTCTCCTTCTTTTCTTCCGAAAAGACCGGGGCAATTGAATCCATTTCAATCTTTTCCGACCTCTCTCGAAATCTTACCCTCTTTTGGACATACGGGATGATTTCCGTTCTTGCCGTCGCGATACTCGCCGCTTTCTTCCTCCTTCGAGAGAAACGTTTCTATCAACTCATCCCTTTCTTTTTAGCGCTTCCCACTTTTGTCTACATTGTCAGCTCGCATATTTCAAATGATCACCCGTGGGAGCTCCGTCGGTTTGTCTTTTCCGTATGGCCAACACTGATCATCCTTTCTTCTTTTGGCATCGCGCACCTCCAAGAATCATTTTCCAAAAAATATCCCGCCACTTCCCTTTTCAAACCGAAACTTTTCTCTCTTTTTTTCTTCGGACTCCTCATTCTTCCCGCGCTTCCGGCGACGGTTCCGATGCTTACTTCCGCGGACAATCCTCACCTCCTCTCGGACGTTGAAACACTGGCACGTCGATTCTCGGACCGCGACCTTATTCTCGTTGATCGACTCGCTTCCGGAGATCCCTTCTCTTTGATTGCCGATCCCCTGCGAACGCTTTTCAAAAAATCTTCCGTTTATTTTTTCAATCCGGACGACCTCCTCTACCTCAACACGGATCGATTTGATCACATATACCTCATCGTCCGTTCCGGTGACGAAGCACGCTACCAAGATGCCTTCCAGGAAAAGTTCTCTCTTGAGGAGTCGTTTCCGTATACACTTCGTATTTCCACTTCCTCGCGGGAAACTGATCCGTCGAGACTCCCTCTCCGCACAGAAGAAACCGTGAGTGGAACCGTTTTCCGTATCACGCCATACCAATCGCTATGACCACTTCATATCACTCGCTTCCGAAACTATGGAAGCAACTCTTCCTTTTGGGACGATTCGTTCTCATAAGTATCTTTCTCATTGGAGGCGCATTCTTCTCTTTCTCCGTTCTTTTTCCTCCACAATCATTCTTTTTCGATTTTCACAATTCGAAAGCGCAAAATAATACGCTCGTACGCCCCCGAAATCTCGACGGAGAATCTCGCGACAATGGACGCATCGCGCAACAAGAAACCCTTGTCGTCAACGCCTCCGCTTTTGGCGAGTATTCAACACTCGATATTTTCCTCACCGGAGAAGATGACGCCGAACCACTGACAAACGGAGCTGTCTCCGTTCGACGATCCCAGCAGGCATTCTTTTATCCCGAGGGGGATCCCGCCCCCTTTCCCGACGGCTCCCTCCTTCGAGAAGGAGAACGCTTCTATCACGTCGCTCCAAATGGGACACTCAAACAATTCCCCTCGGAAGATGCCGTCCGAAACATCGGCTACGACCCGTCGACATTCCTTCCTGTCTCTCCGGAAGACATTCGTTTCCAGCGAAATGGAGGCACCATTTCATCAGCGAGCAATGTCCCTCCTGAGGGAGCATTCATTCGTTCGGATGGGACATACTACCGGTGGAATAACGGAAAACTCATTCCTTTCGTGAGTCCCGCCGCC
Source organism: uncultured Bdellovibrionales bacterium (assembly GCA_964550545.1). Taxonomy (GTDB): domain Bacteria; phylum Patescibacteriota; class Minisyncoccia; order Moranbacterales; family UBA1568. The sequence goes on along the minus strand of CAZJZN010000002.1, from coordinate 5,261 downwards.
TTCCTCGCTCGCTTCCCCGATTCGTGGGCGCTCCCAAAAGATATTTCCTTCGTCAATGAACGGGCACTCTCCGATGAATGGATTGGATTCCCAAGCGGATCGACACTCGCATGGGGGAATGGCGCCTTTCTTATGGATGGAAAGATTCCCCGCGCCATACTTGGCGTTGATATTTTTCTCTCCCTCGGATACTCGTGGAAAGATGTCGTTTCGGTGAGCGATGAAGAAATCAGCCTGGAACAAAAAGGAAAGCCCGTCGATTTCGGGACGCCTCACCCGAACGAAACCGTCTTCCTTGATACGAAAGAAAATACATATTATCTCGCCTTGGAAGGAAAGAAACGTGAAATACACAGCGAAAAAATTCGAACGCTCTGGCTTGGAAACCGAGATCCGATCCCGGTTTCATCCAACTCTCTCACGAGCACCGCGTCTTGCCAGCTTCTCGAAGATATCTCCCCGTTTTCATCCTACGCGCTCTCTTGTTCCATTCCAATCGAATCGCTCGACTCTCTTCCGGGAGACACGTACGAAATAGCCGTATCCCTCCCGAAAGAAACAAATATTCGCCGGATGGACGCGTCCTTTAAAACCACCGTCAATCAAAACAACCTCTTTCTTCGCCTTTCACAACTCAAAAACAGAGCGCTTTCTCGGTACCTTCCCACACCCTGAGCATTCTCAAACACTATGAAGATATTGAATCCGTTTCAATTCATCTCGCCATTTCTTAAGCAAAATAACCGGCAAGAGCTTCGCCTCGTTCTGCTTCTCCTCTTCCATGAAGGGATTACCCTCTCCCTCATCGCGCTTGCCGCAATACTTTCTTTGGAAAGCATTCTTCCCGGCACCATCTCTCTCCGGTACGGCAGCATTTTCTTTATCATCGGCATTGGCATTGCCCTCTCTTTGGAGCGCTCCCTTGCCGCCTCTCTCCCAACTGAAGCGTTCGAACAGAAAAAATCACGTTCTCCTTTTGCGCCCCGCCTGTTTTTTTTCGGTTTTCTTCTCTGGGCAATGTTCCTCTTTGGAAACGCGCTCATCGGTTTTCATCCGTTTATCATTCCCGGTCTCGTTCTTTGCGCGGGAATACTCGCCTTCACTCTCTTTGATGAAGTATTTAGCGAGAAACAAAAAAAATAATACCGGTTTTTTCGTATGAACTATGAACATTGCCATTCAATCGGCTGACCTCGACGCGGACCGTATCGACGGAACTCGCGTGTACCTTCTCCGACTTCTCGAACGATTCGGTCGGATCGCTCCGGAACATATGTGGCACCTCTTTCATCGTCAGTCGTTCAATCCGGCGCTCGCGCCGCCCCGCCTCCCCAACTATTTCCCACACACCATTCCCTTTCCTTTTTTTTGGACACAAACCCGATTCTCGGCAGAGATCTTCCGACTCAAACCCGACCGACTCTTCGTCCCCGTACAAACACTTCCCTTCTTCCTTCCGAAAGACACTCAGTCAATCGTCACCATACATGATCTTGCGTTCAAGCTTTTTCCCGAACACTTCCCCGCGCGCGATCGCCGTCGCCTCAATTGGTTTACCGATTTTGCCGTACAACGAGCGAGTCGACTCATTGCCGTTTCCGAATCAACCAAGCGAGATATCCTCAAATACTATCCCGACACCTTGGAAGAAAAGATTCGCGTCATTCACCACGGATTTGACGCTCCGGACAACTCGGTTCCTCCAGCAGAAAGCGCTTCCATCCTCGAGAAGTTCCACCTAAAGTCAAAGCGGTATCTTCTCTATGTCGGCGCCATTCAACCGAGAAAAAATCTCCTCCGCCTTCTACAAGCATTCGAATTCTGCGCTCCGCACTCCCCGGATATGAAACTGGTCATTGCCGGCGAAGCCGCGTGGATGAGCGAAAGCGTTTTCCGCGCTCGAGAGGAACATCCGTTCCGAGATCGCATTATCATCACCGACCGCATTTCCTTCAAAGAGCGCGCCTCGCTCTATCGCGAGGCGCGAATATTTGTTTTTCCCTCGCTCTACGAGGGATTCGGTCTGCCGATTCTGGAAGCGTTTGCCGCCGAAATCCCCGTGATCACCGCAAATAACTCAAGCCTTCCCGAAGTTGCCGGAGACGCCACTCTCTTCGTTGACGCCGATAGCGTCGACGCGCTCGCCGAGTCGATACGATCCCTCTGGACGGATGAAGAAATGCAAAAATCCCTCATCGATCGAGGGAAAAAACAGCTTGAGAAATTTTCATGGGACCGTTCCGCCAAGAAAACACTTGAGTGGATTCTCGGAGAATGATTTTCTCTCGCAACCGACGAACTCAGAAATTCATCAGACTCCACTCACCCAAAATTAGAGCTCATCTCAAAAATAATTTTGAAATGAGCTCTACTCTCTTTTTAAGGAGATCACCATCCCGCCAAGGCGGGGAAAAATCTTTCGGAGTCGTATATAAGGAAAATTCTTTTTTATGATCGACGAACCAGGTGGCATTATCGCTTTAGGATACTCAACGCCTCCTCAAATAACACCATTTTCGATTCGCTCTCCGTCCGTCGCTTCACTTCCGCACCGCCCTTTTCGAGCGAGCGTTTCGACACAACGACGCGCCACGGCATTCCAAGAAGATCGCTATCGCCAAATTTCTCCCCCGCGCTCACCTCACGATCATCAAAAAGCGTCTCGATTCCCGCGCTCTGCAATTTTTCGTACCATTCATTCGCCTCTTTGTCCATTCCGAGCGAGAGCAAGTGAACCCGAAACGGCGCCACGCTCTCAGGCCAAACGATTCCCTTCTCATCGGAGAAACATTCAACAATCACTCCCATAAGACGCGTGATGCCAATACCGAAACATCCCATAACCGGATAAACCTCTTCGCCGCTTTTATCTTTGAATGTCAAGGAAAAATCCTTCGTATATTTTTTTCCGAGATCAAAAATATTTCCCACTTCAGATGCCTTCGCGCTCAATAACTTTCCACTCTTACATCGCGTACAGCCCTCGCCCTCTTTTTGTGAGCTCACTTCAATATTTGCGCAATAGGAACAATTGGTACAGTACAAAATATCATCTTCACCTGCAGTGGTGAGTACCATGAACTCGTAGGAGAGCTTTTCAGTAAAGCTTCCTCCTGACGCTTCAGTAGCCTTTGCAATCAAACCGCACCGAGTATACACTCGAAGGTATGCCTCTTTTGCAACCGCATAAAAGCGATCGAAGTCCTCTTGCGTTTCGTGGAACGAATACATATCCTTCATGGTAAACTCGCGCCCGCGCATGATGCCGGACTTTGCACGCAATTCATCCCGATATTTCTGCCCAATTTGATAAATCGCAAGGGGAAGATCTTTGTAGGAGGTAATATATTTTTTTGCGATCGGCGTTACTATTTCCTCTTCGCTTTGACCGACGGTATACTCTTTTTTGGTGCGACTACGTATTTTAAATACCACGTCAACTTTGTCCCACGCGCCCGTTTGCTTCCATGGTTCGCTTGAGTGCAGTGTCGCCATGCGAACTTCTCGACCACCGATCGCGTTCATTTCTTCTCGCACAATCGCTTCTATTTTTTGGAGCACTCTCATGCCGAGTGGCAGAAACGAGTACACTCCCGCCATTTCTTTGTGAACAAATCCCGCACGAATGAGAAGTCGAGCATTCCGACTCACTTCGTCCGACGGATCTTCTTTTCGTGTTTTCGTAAAGAGTTCCGAGTGTTTCATATGATTCATGTTTCATACCATTTCTAAAAAATACGTTCTCTCTTGTCGAGGAGATCACAAAAAAGAATTTTTCGAAATCTTACGTAATCGTATATGAGAAAAATTCTTTTTTGTGATCGGCAAACCAGGGAAAGAGGTTTCTTGAAAATGGTATCATTCCAACTTCCCCCATCTTACAAGGTTTTTCCGAAAAAACAAGAAAAGCCGGACGATCCGGCTTTGTCGAAAAACAATACGGCGCGCATCTTCCGCGTCATGCGTTCACGATCAAGGATAGACTTCTTCGTAATTCCGAAGCGACACCGTCGTCTGCATGGTTGATTCATTGTTGCCCCGTCGAATTCTCGCGTTCATCACGACACGACCCGCGCGTTCATTTGGGCTCGTATCTTCGGAAGAAACCACAAAAAACCTCCCTTCAAAAACCGCATTCCCGGAAGCGCTCACGAGAGCGTTCCATGCGGAGAATGAAGGATTTCCAGTGGCACACCACACCTTCTCATTCACCGTTCCAACAGGAAGCATTGCCGTACGCTCATTCATTCCACCCGAAGAAAACGCGTACTCGATACAACTCGACTGAGAGTAATCATAGATGCGAATCGTCTGCACGGAGGTACCCGCCGCACCAGTAGCGGCATTGGGATTAATAGCGACCGACGTACGCAAAACCTTCGCGATGCGATTCATTGCGAAACGAGTATCTTCAAGATTTTGCTGGAGGCGTTTCGTATTTTGATTCGCCAACGTAATATTGGCAAAGTACGTCGTAATTCCGACGGCAATAACAGAGAAAATAAATACCGCAAGCACCACTTCCAAGAGAGAAAACCCATTGGACGCGGACACGGAATGAGGCGTTCGATTCATAGCGAAGCTAATTAGTATCCTGAAGCTCGGTTCTCGCAAAACTGCACCGAGGCGTCGTCGAAAGACTGCAATTGGACTCATTTGGATTGCCTGGAGGCGTCCCACTCCCCCATGTCACAGCAACCGCTATAGTCCTGGTTGACCCCGAACCCGATACAAAAATTCTCCGGGAAAACTTCGTTGCTGTCCCGCCATTTCCATGGATGTAAAATCCATTGTTGTCTCTTCGAAGCACCGAGTCCGAATTCCCCTCCAAGGAAATACCTGATCCGAGAGGACTCACTCGATAGGATCCCTCGGAAATACCCGTAAAAACCGGATCTCCTTTCGCGGCATTCGTATCGCGAATGGTGTAGACCAGTTCCGCTCCTTCTTGCACAAGCATAGAGGCGATGGTCGCGTCGCGCTGGAGAAAAGAATAGCGAAGTGTCGTTGCCGCCAAGTTGATCACCCCGAGAAAGCCGACCGACAAGACAAAAAGGGAGATAATCACCTCTAGAAAAGAAAATGCTTTTTGAGAGTTCCGCTTCACACTTCTTTGTTACTTTTTAGAGAAGTTCTTGATTTAGCGCTTCATCATTCAGAAAACAGACGAGAGATACTATGAGCTACGGACACGATACCTTCTCGGTTATGGACCCGGAAGAAGGAACGCAGACAGAGAAAGAAGACCCGCTTTTGGTAAG
>CAZJZN010000001.1:48126-51263 GCA_964550545.1 uncultured Bdellovibrionales bacterium | reverse complement strand
AATTTTTCCCGAAAAAGCGGACTTTCTTAACACGCTCTTATGAAGAATTTTCTTTTTCTTTCCATTGTCAGCACCTTTTTCCTCCTTCACTTCGAGGGGGCGAGAACGGTTTTCTTTGGCGTGCCGGTATATTTCGTTGAAATTGGGGTGATAGCGTCGACGATCGGATTTTTTTTGATACGGAAACAATCAAAGGCACCTTTTGAAAATACGCCGAGCGTAAAGACGCAAAATTTTGCGCCTCTACGAAAAGGAATTTTTTTTCTTCTTGTTGGCATTGTATCATCCCTTATCGCGGCAACATTGCCGTCCGCCATCTGTCCGCTCTCACACGAAGGACTCCTTCGCGCACTTGGCATCGTGAAATCATGGTTCGTGTTTCCGATAGTGTTCGGTTACATTTTTTTCCACGCGTCCCATGCATATTTTTCGCGCGAGAAACTCATCCTCGCATTCCTCATATCTTTCCTTCCGATTCTTATTCTCTCGTTTCTGGGGTGGCTTTTTGGAACTGGTATGACCTATGACAGTCGTCTCTCGGGAATATTCAATTCCCCAAATATCCTCGCCCTGCACTTCACGCCCGCTATCATTCTCTCGTGGTATTTTTTCCGTACTTCAAAATTCTCCATTCTCCATTCTCCATTCTCCATTCTCCCTCTTCTTTTCCTCTTTCTTCTCTTTCTTACCCGTTCCGTTTCCGCGTGGATCGCGGTTGGGGTGGGGATTCTCTTTTTTGAAATCGTGAGAACGAGAATCGTTCGGGTAGAGGCGAATAATTATCCGCCCCTACGGCACGGACGCGGATACATCGCCATATTCCTTGTATGTACAGGAATATTCTTTCTCTCCCAGTGGAACAATCCTCGATTTGAAAACTTTTTCGATCCCGATTCACGATCATCGTTTGCGTCGCGCCTACTGATCTGGGAATCGGCGGGAAAAATGATTTCGGATTCGCCAATATTCGGTATCGGTCCCGGGAATTTCGGGAGTTGCTATCTCACGTATCAGCAGTATTTCCCGCCCTATCTCGAATGGTCGGTACCCGAGCCGCACAATATCTTCCTCGCTTTTTGGCTCGGTAGCGGACTCATTGGTCTTTTGGGGTTTGGTTTTTTGGTGGCGTGGTGGTTCCGGAATGTATTCCGAAGAATACAAAAAGAAGGAGATCTCCTCCTTCTTGCGCTTGCCGTAATCATGATTGCCACGCTCATCCACGGACTCTTCGACACCACTTACTGGCGAATGATACTTGCTTACAGTTTCTGGGTCGTGTTTTTTCTGGGAATACGAGGGAAGAATGATACATAACAAATTCTAATCCGCCGGTTGGCGGACAAAATAATGTTTGAAGAACAAAATTTTAAAATTCAATCATTGGAGCATTCTTTTAACATTTGCAATTTGTCATTTGAAATTCCTCTTCAGAGGTTGATCCGATACAACCGCCCATCATGGCGGTTTCGAAAAAAGAGTGTCGTCTCATCGGTATCCAAAACGAGGTTTTCGGCGTCGTAGTTTCGATCAATATCGTTGGGATCGACGACACGCGATTTCTCTCCGGTTTCCGTATCCGCTTTCCAAAAGGTATCCGTCGTAAGAATTGGCTTTCGATAATAGTCATTCGGAAGAATGCTCCCGGGCGGCAGAGATCCGGGAAGCGCATAGTACAGCATTCGACTATTTTTCGACCACACGGTCTTTCCCGCAAGCGTCGGGATAAAGAGATTTCGATAGTTCCCCCCTCCCGAATTGAGAAGCGCGAGTGAAATGGACGATCCACCCTTTTCAATAACATTACTTACCAAAATCTTGGTTCCATCGGGCGAAAATGTATAGTCGGCGCCGAAGTTCGACGAGAAAATCTCCCGCGTTTCATTTCCAACCAGCGAAAGCGTTCGGAGAGACGTTTTCTCAAACGCGTTCCCCCAGTTCCAAAGCGCCATAAGAGAACTCTTCGGCACCGCCTTCATTTCCAAAAACTGAAACTCCGTCTCGCCAATTACACCCCAATTCGTCCCATTCGGGCTGGCAATATTGATCGTGCGCTTCCTGGTGTTGGAATCATAATATTTGTACACAATCCGATCGCCGAGCGATGTCCACGCCGGACTCTCAATGCCGGGTTTCAAGACTTCAACCGCCTTCGTTTCACGCGTAAAGAGCGACCATTCGGTATCATTCTTCTTGACGAGCGCGCGACTCATATCGGGCGACCATACGATATTCTTCGGTACAAAAGAAAACTCAATGACCGTCTTCGGCGCATTTGTCACCAGAAAAATCTCCTTGAGCGACCGCTCATCCGGCGAGAGAAAGAAAATCGCCCCATCTCGCTTATCAAAAAAAGGCGCCACCGCCTCACTCTCCGTAAGGGGCGCGATTTTTCGATCACTCGTATCTTCTTTTTCCATCTCCTTCGAGAGAGCCCCCTCATCAACCACTGTCATACTCGGAACCTTCGCGTCAAACGGATTGTTCTTGAAAAGAAAATTGTATATGAGGAAGAAGAGGAGAAAAATTGAAAAAAGAACAGATGTGATAATGAAGAATTTCTTCATAGAAAATACATCGAATCAAGCAGAAAGAACAAAAAGAAACAAGTGAGATCAGGGAGCAGGCAAATTACTATCACAGTCACATTCTGACGTGCTTATGTGAACATGCGCAACGGGAGAACCGTGTATATCGAAGTGTGACACATTACACTTCTTCGCTGCTGCCCGAAACTCTGCATCAGAAGCAGCTCCTGATGCAGAGCGAGAAATGTCCGCCGCACACGACTTCGAATATTTCCCTTTCCCTCCATAATGACAAGAATTTTGAGCATGCGCACATCCGGCATCGGTCCATGAATCTTGACATCCCTTAAATCCATTCTTATCAGAAATACTAGAGAGAGTCATTCGACCGCCGAGCTCCTGATTCATACACTGAAGAGCACCCAGAAGATTTGCCGAAGCGTCATCACATTGACTCGTTGAGACTTGCGTTTTCATGCTTTTGCATGACTCAACACTTCCCGCTGGAGGCGTTTTTCCTTCATTTCCACTTGTCGCGCCACCATTGGTATTCGTCCCTACTGCACCCGACAATCCGCTCAATTTGAGGTTGGTGAGATCACTGTTGATCGT
>CAZJZN010000001.1:37562-48026 GCA_964550545.1 uncultured Bdellovibrionales bacterium | reverse complement strand
CTTCTCCCCTCCGGCATCGCCGAAAACGCGACGCCGACAATGAGAAGGATGAGTCCCATCGAAAGGATAAGTCGGACCGAAAAGAGAACCATTGGTGGCACGGCAGAAATGAGCGAAGCAAAAAAAGTATTGGACTTTCCTCGAACATTTTCCTCTTCATTTCCATAGGTAAGTCGTATTTGTATCTCTTTCGAAAATCGAACCGTTTCGGAGCTAAAGGGGGAAATTTTCCAGATATCATAGAGCGCTTTTCGGAGCTCGCGGGGTTGATTGTAGGCACCGGAAAGCGTGACAGTATAGATATCGCCGACATTTCCATCGAGCGAGAGCGAGAGTCCCGTGTCATTCCATTTGAAGGGTTTTCCGTTGATGGACCAGATCATTTCATTCTGGTCGTCACCCGCCTTGATGCCATCGAGTACAAATGTCCCGAGCGCCTCCGGACGAAAAATGGCGGAAAACTTCGCAACGGATCCGGGAATTCCCTCGAAAGAGGTTTTGCTCATATCTTCCGCTTCCGTCCCGTCAAGGTTGACATACTTCCCGAGATATTTTGACCAGGCGGTTTCGGTATCCTCCGAAATGATGTCAAAATCCGGATCAACGACCTGAAATCGCCGCGATACCGTGAAGGATCGTCCCGTTTCGGAATTGTTCGCGGCGACGGAGAGGACATACATATCTCCCACCTTTCCGGAAACCGGAAAGAAATTCACGGATCCTTGTTTCTCGTCCGAACACTCGCTTGATACGCGACTCGTACACGTAAGTGGTTGCCCGTTGAGCGTCCAGCTATAGTCGCGCACATCATCTCCGGACGCATCGAGGTTCACCCCGATAATTTGATGATTCAAAACGGGACAGATGGTTTGCTGAAAAGTACTTCCGGCGCAAAACACGGTATCATTTCGTTTCACGCGGACATCCCCCGTCGACCCGACAACCGGATCGGTTCCGGACACGTCGATGGATTTATTCGCGACCACCTTGATCACTGCCGACGCGACGCCACTCTGACTCACCTCTTCGTTGAAATTTTCAACGGCGCTCACCGAAACACGGAAATATGCGACATCATCCTTGAAGTACTCACCAAATCCGGGAACAATCGTTCCCGTTTTGGGATCGGTAAACGTCGTATCATTCAAGTTAAGATCCATCGAAATCGATGGGAGATTATTTCCATTGGTCGAAATAATATTCTTTGCCGTTTTCAAATCACTGGTTATGTCCACCCACACGTTTTCCTCATTGAAGCGCGTATTAAATGTTCCATCACTACTCACCTGAACACGCCAGGTATAATTGGTAAAGGATGATCCGTGGCGAGCATTGGACGATGATGCGCGAAGAGAAAGCGTATCGCCCGTCTGTGCTACCGCTTCCGCGCTCGCATTCGCGTCTCCCCAGGGAATAAGTTTTGCCGACGGCTCTTCCGGGGAAAACGCGAGTGAAAGATCGAGATTTTCGGACTGACCGCCTTCGGTCGGATCAACAAGATTATCTTCGAGGCAATCGTTTATATTGGTTGTTGCGGTTTTAATCGCCACGCTGTACCCCTTTATACTTTCAGATCGCGTGGACTTTCCGCCCACGGTACATTTATTCTTCGGGAGCGCCCACATAATCATTGCACTCGCGTTATCATACTTGGTGCTGTACATCGAAGCGCCTTCAACAGCAACTCCCACCATATCTTCGGGCGCGTAAGTCCACTTAAATACTTTTTGACCGAGACCCGCCAAATTCGCTTCGTCTTTGTTACCGTTTTGCGCGGTACTCGGATCTTCCGGATCCGTTCGCCAGAAGTGTTCTTCGTCAATCGGAAATCCGCGATCATCGTTTCCGGCTATTTCGCCGGACCGACGTATGCTCCCACTGCCATCGATCGAGTAATTGCCCGAAAAAAGATGTCGACACGAAGAAAGTTCATAGTTATATCCATCGCCAAAATCATGAATATAGCAAGCGCTCCCGCTCCCCGAACAACTGCCCCCTCCGGAAGAGCTTCCGGAAATAATGAGCTTCGTCGAGGAAATCGCCGGAACGCCATTGTCGCGCCAGTAGAGATGGTAAATTTTTCCCGATTCGAACACCTGCGTCACCGGAGAAACAATCCGCGTCCATACTCCGCCGCCATTTGTCATAGCATCACCCGAACCGATAAACTCCGTTGCCATACGCCAATTTCCACTCTCGCCGGAACAATCCGTCGTCCCTGACTCCTCGATGCAAAATTCCGACGTATCGTCGTACCCGGACGTTTTTTCGTACAACGTTTGCGATGGAGAAATGGTGAGCGTTGTATTTGTTCCCGTTCCATCCGTGGAGAGAAATAACCCATATCCATCAGTCGTCGAAGGCACGAAGCCATCATCCGCCGGAGTCGTCGTCGATCCGGATCCGGAAGAAGTACATCCGCTCGGAACGTTTGAGCGACCATCCCCGCCAAAGGTCGCGACATACCCGTCTTCATCGCGATCCCTCCCTTTGTCACCCGAGGGATTGATGCGACTCGGAGCATCTTCGTCATACATATTTTCCGCGCATTCAGCCCGTTCTTCGGCAGACAAGCTACCATTCAATGAACAAGTGGAATCGAAGTTTCGCGCGGCGATGATTTGCATGGCTTCTATTTTCCAGTCTTCAACGGTTATCTTCCCATCATCGTTTCGATCACAGAGAAGACGCTTCTCTTTTCCAACCGGACCATCATCAAGCCCGCACCCCTTTCGTTTCAAGTACCATGTAAAATAGAGCGTATCCGCCGCATTGGCAAAAAATTCCGGAAAGGCGCGCGCCTCAACATCCATCCCCGGCTTCGGATCGGTCGGACTAAAATAGAGGAGCACTTCCGGAGCGCGCCCCTTTTGAGAAGACACGTTGAGATTCTCCCCTTGATCCTGCAAGCTTTGCAGGTTGAGATGGTATCGCCTTTCAAGTGTGGAGGCGGCGTGATTGGTCGCGCCATCGGTAATATCATCAACCACGATAGCGTGCACTGACGCAAGCGGAAACGGAAGAGAAACCGAGATGCACAGAAAAAGTGCCAGTATCGACGTAAATTTTTTTTGTTTTCTTTTCATGTCCAAAAAACAAGAAGCGCTGTGAATAGTATATCAGAAAGAAAGAGAAAACCAAAAGCAACCCAGGCTGAACCGGAAACAAAAGAAACGAGAGACGCGAGAAACGACCATACAGTGAGAATCGCCATCGACATGTCGCTGGAAAACCCGTTCTTTGCAAAAAGAAACGCCAAAAAAACACTCGTCACTATCGGAATACTTCTCCACCCAAGTCGACGCCTCCATATCGATAGCAAAAATCCCTGAAAGAAAAGGCAGGAGCACATATTGAACAATGCCGACGTGAGGATAAAGAGAACAAATGCCCCATACCGCATCCGCACAACATCAGGAAGAATAGGGAGCCACTCTCGATTGAGCAGGAGCACTCCCCACACCATCGCCAAAAACACTCCCGTTGCAAACGCGATCACTCCTCCTCGAAACAACCCGCCTCCATGCCCATATCCGTACCCATACGAAAAAATCGACTCCTTCAAAACGAGCCGAACAAAAAGAAACGGGAGAACTATGGAAGCGCCCAGAGCAAGTCCAAGCGATTCTGCGAGATTCTCGCGAGGAAACATCGAGAGAAGCGTGAGACTCGCCAGAGCAACAATATTCGCCAAGACAAATCGGCGATCGAAGATGAGAAGAGAAAACGAAGAAGAACTCATAGCACTTTATGGCACGCTCTTTCTTTGCGCCAGAGCGTGTTTAAAAATCAGACGTTAAAACAAGATTTAGGAGCTGAAAGCCCCTTTCATTCGTTCCGAAACCTCCCCCTTTTCAGTCCGTGATTTTGCGCGATCGACATACGCTTGCCGAAGGATGGAGCTCATTTTCCCTTTCATATCTTTCTTATCAAATTTTTTCGCGTTCCGTTTGGCGACGAATTTCTTGTCAGTCATATAAATCATTCCGACTCCCGCGATCGTAAAGGGAAGGAGATTAAAGGGAAACATCAGTCCCTCAAGCGGCACGAGTCCGATCAGAATAAAGGCGTCAATAATCGCGAGTCGGGCATTTGAAGCAATCTTGTACCGGCGCTTCGGAAAAAACAGGAGAAGGAGTATCAAGGTATTCGCGCAAAAACTCACTACCGTCGAAATTCCCGGGAGAGCAAAGACGACCGTGTAATCCATCAAATCCTTGAAACACGCGACCATAAGGAGTGCCGAATACGACGAAAGCTTCACCGATTCGGTTTTTGTTGTGAAGTTTCCCGTTCCACTCGCATCTTCTTCCGATTCTTCTCTTTCGGCGTACTCTTGAATCAATTGCTCTCGTCGCCGAACCTCTGCCAACCGAATCGTCTCTTGTTGGTTCCATTGTTCAAGAAACTCTTGCTCTCTCCGCTCCTCCGAACTTTCCCCGAATTTCGCCTCATTCGAGGAAGAAACATTCCGAGAAATACCCCCTACTCCGGGACGATCAATATGAAGTCCGTCGGGAGAAGAGAAACCTTTCGGCGCGTCATTTGCCACCGAAAAACGACGCCGATCTTTCGATACAACCGCCTTTTCTTTTTGCAATCGAACTTCTTGTTCTCGAAGAAGTTGGTTTCGATAGTCTTTCTGAGTAATCGGTTGCGGAATCGCCATAAGAAAATCGGGAGCAAAAAAAGAAAACCCCGCGTTTAAACATAGTGGATCACTCCATTGCTACCCATTTTCTATCCATTCTGCTCATCAAACTCTCGTTTTGCGGCTTCAATTTCAGCAAGCTGTTCGGGATTCGAGGTAATGATCTGATCTTCGCTATAAGAAGCGACAACCTTGATCGCGACGTGTTTCGAACCGGCAAAGAAAATCCCCTCGCCGACCGCGCTCTCCAGAAGGAGAAACTTTTCATGGTCCGTGAGATAAAAAGTTTCCGTCACGACATCAATCGACGCCGGCGACTGACGAAGGAGAAGCTGAAGCGAAGAGTTGGTAACGATCGGCTTCCCATAGCGCGATCCCATAAAGTCGCTGATGTCCTGCGTGATCGTTGTAAGACCGCAGAAATATTTCCGCGCGCGCTTCGCGATACCGAAGAGAAAGCTCGCCGCGTCGTCGTTCTGCATCATAATCCACGCCTCATCGACGACAACGAGTCGACGCCGGAGTTCGGAGCGCATTTCGTTCCAAACATAGTGCAAAATGAGATACATCGCGATAGGACGGAGCTCCTCCTCCAGATCGCGGATATTGAAGACAACGAATTGATTGTTCATCGTGATATTGCTCGCGTGATTCAAGAATCCGGAAAAAATTCCCTGCGTATACTTCTCGAGACGCGCAGAAAGCGACTCCGTGCCTTCCATATTTCGAAGCACCTCGTAGAGATCGCCCATGGTCGGAAACGAGCTCGGCGTGAGCGTTGATAAGTCTGTTTTCCCCGTAATATCGCGAACCGCGTAGGTTTCTCGGAGCGCTTGGTCGAGAATGGAATCTTCCTCCGGTGTCACGCTCCCGAGCATCAAATGGAGAAGTCCGATCAACGTCGCGATATTGCTCCGCAACAGTCCTTCGAAATCTTCTTGATCATCGCGCTTTTTGGGAAGATCGAATGGGTTGATGTGAAACGGCGAATTGAGGCTCATGTGAATAAATGATCCGTCGACCGTCTCCGCAAGATGCTTGTATTCGTTTTCAGGATCAATCACGATTACGTTCGTATCAAACATCATCGATCGCAAAAGCTCGAGTTTCACGAAATAGCTCTTCCCGGCGCCGGACTTGGCGAAAATCACCATATTGGCGTTTTCGAGCTTGAAACGATCGAAGAGGATGAGACTATTGTTGTGACGGTTGATACCGTAGAGAATGCCGTCATTCGACGAGAGGTCGGCGGAGACAAACGGAAACGTTGTCGAGAGTGGCGCGGTATTCAGGTTGTTTGCGACATCGAGTTCATCCATCGCGACGGGACGAGTCGAGGTAAAGCCCTGCTGCATCCGCATAACTGCCGGCTTGATATAGACCAGTTGCGCCTCAAGAAGCGCTTCGATCGATCGACTCATTCGGTTGAGCTCTTCGATCGATGGCGCATACAGCGCAACATAAATACCGAAACGAAAGAATTTCTCCGTTCCCTGTTGGAGTTTATCGCGAAGTTCATTGATATCATGAAGCGCTGTTTCCAAAATCGGACTTCGAATTTTTCCCGACTCCGCCTCCATTTGAATGGATGATTCGACGCGCGTTGCCGACTTGAGGAGATTTCGTAGAATATCACGCGTATCGATCGGATGAATGAACATCGTGACATCCATAGGGAAGTCCAGATTAATCACCGGAGAAAACCAATTCGTATTGAGGTACCGCGGATACGCAATTACAAAATGCGTCCGAACAAGCGTCTCTCCCGCTTGAAGCGAATTCGCATTGATTTTTATCGCCGAGGGCGCGATGAGATCGCGAATACGAGCAACGCCCTTTTGGTACAAGACTTCGCTTTGAAGAACCTCGTTTTGTTCGTCTCCCAAAGAAGACAGAAATGGAACGCGCATACGGTATTCTTTGAATTTCAGTACGCTGTTTATCGCTCAAGCGCCACGTCTATCGCTTCAATGTTTCTCGTGAGACGCGTCGTAAAGAGTGACGGGTTGTAGGAATTATAGAGGAGCTCGATGATTTCTTCCGTATTGAGCGGCGCGATCTTGAGTCCCGTCTGCGACAAGCCAAAACTCACATGATCCACTCTCTGCCACAATTGATTCTTGTATGTTTCAAAGAATTCTCGCCGCTCGATAACGGCTCCTGCCGGATTAAACAGCGTTGTAAGACTATGGAAGAGCCCTTTTTCTTTATCCTCAATCGGAGAAAACGGGACGATGATATAGAAGAGCTTCGACATAATGTTCGAAACCTCGGCAAGACTCTTGATAAAATTTTGATATTCGGATATCTGAAGCCTTAAAAGTTCGTTTTTCTGGTGATTTTCTTTGTCTTTGAGGAGTTCGATATAGGGACGGATGTCGAAGCGTCGCGAAGAAACGAGAATCTGGAGAGGAAAATCCAGCGAGTTCACAAAATTTTGGTACTGCAAAATAATCGCGTCCTGTTCCTCGGCCGATTTGAGGTCAAAGTTGAGGGACGACACCAAGAGAATCGAGCGAAGCGATCCATTTTTGAGTACAACAACGCCGTCACGTATCTCTTCGACATCCACATATCGCTGTGTACTCGACGACGTATCGTTTTGAACGGATTTTTTGGTATTGAGTGATTCCATGAAAAAATCATTAACCCCTTCGACCTCGATCGACAATACCCGCAAGTTCTCGGATATCTTCGATTGAGAGGGGTTTCGGGGACTCGAGAACTTCCGGCTTTTTTTCTATCGGTCTGGATGTTTCCTTTATCATGCCGGGGCGATCCCACGTATAGAGTTTCGGACGGAAAAAAAACATAACGCCGTTAATGGCAAACATCAGTAGGGATTGATTGTATGGGCGATAGAAAGCAAAGAGTGAAAAAATGAGAATAATCGGAACAGAAAGCACAAAAAACGTCGGGGTATCAAAAAATGTCCACACAATAAACAATACCGCTCCCATACCGACAAACCAGAGCACCTGTTTTGCCGTGAGCGGTCCCGCGATTTTGTCCTCAACATCAATAAATTGGGGAACATTGAACAGCATACGATGCTCTCTACAAAAATATTCCTCCCTCGCCACACTTCCCGGAAAAACAAACTTTTAAGGGACTGTCTTAAAAGCTTCACAAAAATGAAAATTTGAACGTTTTTCCGGAGAAAATTGTTTTTTTGCGGCTTTCGAACGCAGTGGAAGACAAGCAAAAAAAATAATTTTCTCCAGAAAAACAGACTTTTAAGACACCCTCTAAGATACGCTCTTATTTCCCTCCTCCGAAATTTACCACACGCGGAGCGTCAAAGCTATTTTTGTCATCGGAAGAGCGACTTCCCGAAGGAAGCGGTCGAAAACCGAAACCCTCCCCTCTCGGACGGATGATTCCCACTGCCTCCAATGTTTTTGGCGCCAGGTCTCGCGCCGAAGTTTCCGGCTTCAGCATTCCCGAATCACCTTTCTCTTTAAGACTCTGCTTCTCGCTTGGCAAAATATGGCTCGAACTGAAACTCATCTTCCCTCCAGAAGCAAATGGAGGCGACTCGACAGGCGACTTTGGCAACGGCGGCATCGCAGGAGAAGCTACTCGAGGCTCCGAAGAAGGTTCGGAAGGAGACATTTTTTGAAGCGCTCCAAAATCATATGCCGGAGCGGAAATTCCCACCGAAAGTCCCGGCTTTTTCGTCAGTTCAAGGGAGGGTGTTTCTACCGAAGAAACCGCGGTACCCCCCTGGAGATCCGGTTGCAAAGAATTCTGAGGTGGTGCCTTTCGATCCCATTCGAGTGCTTTGTGAATTGGCGCCGTTTGCACGGGAAACTTCTCCAGTGGTCGAAATGAAGTCCCAAGAGAGGGCGCCGTCGATTCTTTCTGTTGCTCAGATACGCCTGAAACAGGAGAAGGAGTCGCTTTTTCTTCAAATGCCGGGAAAATCACTTCTTGCCGCTCAACATCAATCGATACCGGCACATTCTCGTCGAGCGAACGGAAAAGAAGCGAGAGCTTCTCTCGATCCGCCGCCCCGAGCCGCTTCGTATTCTCCCCTTGAAAGAGGAACTGTCCCCGCTCCATTGCGGAATGCTTCCGAATACCCAAGGCGTCCCGATAGTGTCGCACCCAATTTCGAAGCGACCCCCGAACCGGTTGAGACTCTCCCTTCACGGTAATCCGATCCTCGGTGATACTCTGCTCCGACAACCGCTGATACTTCGCCATCGCATCGAGAAGAGGAAGAGAAACGGTTTGCACAATTGAAATTCCCTCGTCTTCTTCCGGTGCCTTGGGCACGGGTTTGATCGTCAGGATATTTTTTTGGATATATTCCTTCACAGATGCCACATCCTTCCGATCAAGTTTCGCCATGAGCGCGTTCTCAAGCCAGAGCGCGTCTTTCTTGAACACGAAATACTCCCGAATGATCGCCGAAACAATCTCAATATGGTCATCCGAAAGCCCTCGTTCTTTTTGGAGGGATTCGATCTTCTGCGACATTTCCGGCGACATGAGAACATCCTTGCTTTCTTCGGGAAGCGCGTCAAAAGATGCCCAAGCTTTATTAAACTCCATTCCACTCATTTCCTTTCCGATTGAATTTCGTTCAACAAGCATTGGATAGAGTCGTCTTTCTTGAAAAAAACTCTTAAGGGCATCCATAAAGTAAGCTACTCGACAAAAAATATACAAAAATACTAAGGCGTTCCACCACCAGCAATGATTTCTTCTTCTTCAGTCATCCTTCGACCGCGAATAAACTCTTCAAATGTCTTTCTATCTCCTTCGGCACGTCGAAGATAATCACTTTGAAACCTTGCTTTGTAATCACCATTCGCAACCTTCTGTTTGAAATACTTTCTAAAATTATCATCATCCATCAATTTTGCCTGACTTCCAAGATTCTCGGCATTGTAATCTTTGAGAACTTTTTCGTATTCCTCAAAGTGTATTTGAGCCTTCTTTGTATCATCCGCCGAAGCCAGTTCCGATTCTCTTTGTTTAAGGTTGTATTCAATAAGACTCTTTATTTTCCCCTCTTTCTTCATTCTCGCCTTCAGCACTTTTTCAAGGTCTTCTTTATTTTCTCCCTTAAACGCTCCCAAAATTCTCCCTATATCACCAGATTCTCCAGCAAGTGCGCCACCACTCGCCTTTTCAATAAGCTGATTCTGCGCCTGCGCCAAAGCAGAAGGACTCAATTTTCCGGACTTTCCAACAGCTTCAAGCGCATCAGCGAAATCTTTTCCATTTTTCATTATTTCTTTTGGAGCTTTTCGTATTATTTTACTTACACTCTCCATGTCACTTCCGACAGCTTCAATGGCTTTTGCAAATTCACCAGCACTGGAAAATGACTCCCGATCCGCCATAGTAAGCGCAGCTGATCTTCTTTTTATAATTGACGCATCACTATCTCCAGGCGCATTCAAATCACTCTGAATTTCTTGATCGGTTCGACCCAACTTTTTATTTCTCTCAACCGCTTCTTGAACGCGCTTTCGAATCACCCCTTGTCTCGCGGCTTCCCTACCAGCTAAACCTCCGCCCAAAAGACCAGCGTTCATAGCATCTCTCTTCTCCCGAGCTTCTTTTGATTCACTTCCACCTAACCACCAACTTCGACGATCCCTCCATGCCTGTTGAATTCCACCCGGAATCCCAGTTTGACGAATCCCACTTCTAATTGCTCTATCAGGAAGTCTTATTGTCCCAATTGCCCCCCTCCGCAACCATCCTCCCACTTTTCTCCCCATATTCGAGCCAAACTTTATCCCCAAGCCGGACATATCATTGCTATACTTCTCCGCTTGCGTGATAGCGATCCA
>CAZJZN010000001.1:0-37462 GCA_964550545.1 uncultured Bdellovibrionales bacterium | reverse complement strand
ACTCGGCACCAACAAAAAGCACCCCAAAAGTGCAACAAAAAGCACCACGGGGTGGTTTTGCGAAAAACGCGTGAGCAAAGAAAGGAATGTTCTTTTTGTTTGAGCGTGAACAATCACAAGCGAGACGAAAAGAATTTTCTGTCTACTTTTTTCTCCTGAGAGTATACCACGAAAAAGATACGTCAAGAAGTTTTTTCAGGATAAGGTTTTTTAAAAGAGTACCCTTGTCTTTTTAATGATAGTATTCTTTCTTTTATATATATTTTATTATTGTTATTAGTGCGGTGTATTGGTGGAGAATTCAGAGGGAGGCGCTTTCGACGCCATTCTTAAGAATTTTTAAAATGTGCAGAAGAACGGTTGAGAGTGAAGAAGTGAGAAGTATCGTTTGACTCGACTTTTTTTCCACAAAAAGAAAGAGAAATGCACGGGGATATACCGGAAGTATTCGCAAAAAAGACACGTTTATACACAGGATATAAACAAAAGAAAGGGAAATTTCCAATAAGCAGTCTTGAAGAAGGAGTACAAAAAAACCGCCGGTGGCGGTTTTTTTGGAGAAAGAAATCCCTCTGTTTTTAGTAAATGTACCCTTTGATGCTTCGGCTTCCGGTTGAGAGGGTGCGGCGGTTGGTTTTTCCCCAGCCGACATAATTCATTTCGCTCACGGTGATTTCTCCGCCGGCAACTTTCTCAACGAGCGCAACGTGACCGTAGTAGCGATTTTCCGTAGTGACAACAATAGAGCCGGGACGCGGGCTTTTTCCGGTTTTGTACCCGAGAGCCTTAGCATTATAGAGCCAGGTTCCGGCATTTCCACCCCAGGGAACGAATCGTTTTGAGGCAACGTACCAGGTGCAGTAGCCGTAGGGGAAGCGATGCCCGGTTCCGGCTTTGCCTTCCGGGGTGCGCCAGCCGGAAATATCGGTTGCGGATCCGCCGGAAGAAGTGGCGTATTCCCGGCGATCAAAGACGCCGGTTGGTTTTTGAGGGGCTTCTTTGTAGCCGTCGGGAATGATGATTTCCCCGCCAGCTTCAAGGCGACCATCGGCAGGAAGCTCATTGAAGGCGATAATGCGATCTTTGTCGCCATGATACTTTTTGGCGATGGCATCTATCGTGTCGCCTTCCGCAACAATGTGCTTGAGTCCGGCGATCGGAAGAATGAATATTTGATCGCCCGGGCGGATTTCATCAACATTGTCGAGATCGTTCGCCCAGAGGATGGTATTGACGGTGATGTCGTGATTCTTGGCTATTTTGCTGATGGTATCACCCTCCTCAACGGTATAAATGGAAACCCCGCCTTCTTCTTCGGGATCTTTTTGGATAACCGGAGAGAGATCGGCGGAAGCGATCATGGTCATACCGGAAGCCCCTATGGTTGCGGGATCTTCGAGTTTTGCTTCGGTATCGACGGTGTTTGATGCTTTGGCAAGAGGAACCATGGAGAGACTCTCTTGTTTTTCAGTGGTTCTGGCAAGAGAAACTCGTGATTCCCGGCTATTGTCGGAATAAAAATAGCCAGAAAGGGGTCCGTCGGGGTTTTCGCGGGAAGCGATGTTGGTTCCGGTTACCAAAAAGGCGCTACTCAAAACAACAGAGAACGCGGAGTACTGGCGGAACCAATGGAGCGCTCGAACGGTTTTGTGTTGTTTGAGCCAAACAACACAGATTCTTTGGAGACGGTGAACGGCCGTGTTCCATTTTCGGACCAACTGCGTTGCGTTTTGAAAAAACGCAAATACCCCCCCAAGTGTGCGACGTGAAATACGACCGCCCTTTCGATTGTCTCGCCGCCTAGATTCGATTCCGTGAGGAAAAGGGAATCATCGAAGGCGAAACCTAAGATTTTTACGCAAAGGTGAGTATAGAGAAGGCGGATAACTTTGTCAATAATTTTTTGGGTGAATTTGTCAAATATCCTTTATGAGAGCGGAATTATTGAAGGTGAAAGTGTGGTATACTCTGGAGGAATCGAAGGAAATTTCTTGTCTTTTTTCTATGGCGGATGTTGCATATTTTTTGACGAAATTTCTCGAATATGTTGAAATAGAGCGCGGTCGGTCTCCCAAAACGGCGGAGAGTTACGACCGGGTTCTTCGAAGTTTTTTCGAATGGGGAAAAGTAACAGACACAAAGGATATTACTCTTGACGTGGTTCGTAAATATCGTGTTTTTTTGAATCGAAAACAAACTGTCCGAGGTGACGAACTTAAGAAAACGACACAAAATCATCACGTTATCGTTCTTCGGAGCTTCCTCAAGTACCTTGTTCGGGAGGGAGTTTCCTCTCTTGTGTCGGATCGTATTGAATTGGCCAAGGTTCCGGGACGACACGTGGATTTTTTGGAGCCGGAAGAGTTGAAGCGTCTCTTTGAGGCGGCGGAAGGAAAGGGTTTGACGGCGCTTCGTAACCGAGCGCTTCTTGAAACGTTCTTTTCTTCGGGATTGCGGGTTTCGGAGCTCGTCTCGCTCAATCGTGAATCGGTCAATCTCGAAACGGGAGAATTCAGTGTGCGGGGAAAAGGGGGAAAGGTGCGAATGGTGTTTCTCTCCGATCGGGCACGATTGGCTATCCAAGCATATCTTGCATCAAGAGGGGATATCGATTCCGCGCTTTTTATTTCAACAATGAAGGGGTTTGGACGGAAGTCGTCGGATGAGGATCTCCGGATTACAGTCCGGACAGTCGAGCGTATTGTGGCACGCCTCGCGCAAAAAGCGGGCATAATGAAAGCGGTGCATCCTCACACGCTCCGGCATAGCTTTGCGACGGATCTCTTGCGAAATGGCGCCGATATCCGGAGTGTTCAGGCGCTTCTTGGGCATTCCTCTATCACTACGACGCAAATCTATACTCACGTGACGGATGAAAGTCTCCGTGCGGTTCATGAGAAATTTCATGGGAAGGGAAAAAGAATGGAGAATGAGGAATGAAGAATGGAGGAGGGAGCAGAGTGAATAAAGAATGAGGAATGAAGAATAAGGCAGAGGAACGGGGTCGGGTTCTACATTCTACATTCTCTCAATTGGCGCTATCCCAAGAACGAGTTTTTTGATGCCTTTGGTTCGAAAAGCGACTGTTGCCAGCGTCCCCTCGATTTTGATAACGACACCGCTTCCGAAGGTGGGATGAGAGACGGAATCGCCCGGACGAAAAGTGTCGGAAGAGAGTTTTTCTCGCTTTGCGTAGAGAGATTTTTCTGTTTCCGTTCGGCTGTTTGAATTTTTCGATGAGCTTTTTGGGAATGTATCGGCGAATTCGCTTGCCGCGCGTCCACGTTTCCGCTCCTCAGTTTCCAAGAGATTCTCGGGAATTTCGGAAATAAAGCGCGAAGGGGCATTCATCTGGGTCGAGCCGTAGATCATCCGTGTTTCCGCCGAGATGAGCCAGGCTTTTTCTTTGGCGCGAGTCAAGCCCACATACATAAGGCGACGTTCTTCCTCGAGTTCGGCGGGCGAGAGCGCACTTCTTGAATGCGGAAATATTCCCTCTTCAAGTCCTACAATGAAGACGAAGGGGAATTCGAGCCCTTTGGCGCTGTGGAGAGTCATGAGGCGGACGACATCTTTTTTCTCATCAAGCGAGTCGGTGTCTGAGACGAGGGATATTTCTTCAAGGAAGAGTGTTGCGGCTTGTTCGAGAGGAATTTTGTCATATTTCCTCGTGACGGAAAAGAGTTCCCGGACGTTCTCGAATCGAGTCTTTCCTTCATCGGTGCCATCTTCGAGGGATTTCATATACCCGACGGTTTCGAGGAGTTCGCGAAGAAAGACGGAGAGCGTGCCCTCTTTGGGGAGTTTTTGAGAGAATTCATATATCGTCCCGGCGAAGCGCGCGGCGGACTTCTGTTTGGACGGGGCTATTTCGAGCCTTTCCCCCTCCCCTTCCTGTGCGAGGGTGATCGGATCGGTATTCGCAGTTTTCGCCGTATCAAGCCACAAAACGAGGCTTTTTTTGCCAATTCCTCGAGGCGGCTCATTGACGATTCTGGCGAGCGAGATCGTGTCCCAGGGATTTACAACAACGCGCAGGTATGAAATGGCGTCTTTGATCTCTTTTCGTTGATAGAATTTGAGCCCGCCGACGATTTGATAGGGAAGAGAGTATTGAAGGCACGCCTCTTCCAAAGCGCGTGATTGCGCGTTGGTGCGGTAGAGAACGGCGAAGTCGGAGAAGGGACGTTTTTTCGCGGTAGCGAGTGATTGAATGGTTCGGACGACATAGGCGGACTCCTCGCGCTCATCTTCCGCTTCAAAGACAATGAGGGGATCGCCGCCGGTTTTCGCGGTCCAGAGTTTTTTGTGGCGTTGATGAGGATTTCGCTCGATAACCGCGCCGGCGGCGTCGAGAATCATCTGGGTTGAGCGATAGTTTTGATCGAGAGTAATAATTGCCGCTTCGGGATAGTCTTTTTCGAAGTGGAGAATGTTTCGGATATCCGCCTGTCGCCAGCCGTAAATTGATTGATAGTCGTCGCCGATCGCAAAGAGGTTTCGGTGGCGTTCGGCGAGGAGGTGGATGAGAGTGTATTGAGCATGATTGGTGTCTTGGTACTCATCAACCAGAATATACTGAAAAATTTGTCGGTACCGTTCGAGTGTCTCGGGAAATTCACGGAAGAGCCGAAGCGTAAGAGAGAGGAGATCGTCGAAATCGAGCGAATGGTTTCCACGAAGCTCTTCTTGATAGCGTCGGTAGGCTTTGGCGACAAGTTCCTCATAGTAGCTTCCGGCCTGGGATTCAAAAAGAAGTTCATCAATAAGTTGGTTTTTGGCGCGAGAGACGGCGTCGAGGAGCGCGCGCGGATGGATATTCTTGGGATCAATCTCCAAGGACTTCATAATGCGCTTCATGAGGGAGGTCTGATCGTCGCTGTCGAGAATGGTGAAAGAAGGCTTGTAGCCCAAAGCGGCGATGTCCTTTCGTAGAATTCGCGCGCAAATACTATGAAAAGTTCCCATGTGGGGTAGGGAAATTGGGAGTGGAGAGCCTGCCTGTCCGGCCTGCCTGCCGGTAGGCACGGTAGGCGTGTTGTGAGCTGGGAGTTGGTTGAATGGGTCAACATCTTCTTGTTGGTAAGTTTCCGCTCCCGGTTCTGTACCCTTTGTTCTTTGAAGAGTGTTTCCTGTTTTCCGTTCCCTGTTCATTGTTCCCTGTTCATTGTTCCCTGAAAGAAGAGTTCTTACCCGTGTGCGCAT
Source organism: uncultured Bdellovibrionales bacterium (assembly GCA_964550545.1). Taxonomy (GTDB): domain Bacteria; phylum Patescibacteriota; class Minisyncoccia; order Moranbacterales; family UBA1568. Next base: position 32,257 of record CAZJZN010000001.1, on the reverse strand, counting down.
TTCCTCAGCGGCTTTGTTGGTGAAAGTGACGGCGAGGATGTTTTGAGCGCGAATGCCCTTCTCTTGCATGAGGTAGACGATGCGATGGGTGAGGGTTTTGGTTTTGCCGCTCCCGGCACCCGCGACGATAAGGACGGGACCCTCGACGGTTTTGACCGCTCGCTGTTGTTCGGGATTGAGAGATGGATCGAGGGGCATATAAAGAAGAAATAATTGAGATTTTGTCAAGAGCTTCTCCTTTCTTGAGAGTTGCCTCGACCAAGAAAAAGAATTTTTCTCACACACTCCTCTCAGGTCGGAGCGAAGTTTCGAAAAATTCTTTTTCTCGGTCTCGGCGCGTATATGTGGGGATCTTCGGTATATGTTGATGTTGTATCCTCTACTCTATATGATTGCCAAAAATTGCGCGAGAGGTGGCGAGTTTGCTATGCTTTCTCTATGAACATCTTTCAAAAAATTCTTTCCGCGATTGAAACGTCGAAGACGAGCTTTGGCTTATGGATGGTGGCGTTTTCGTGTCTCATTCTCTCGCGACTTCTCGTTGAATCGTGGCTTTTTGGATTCGAAAGCCGATCGGCGGAGTTTCTTTTCTCCGAATGGACACATAATTTTCTGTTTTTTCTCCTTTCATTTCTGTTTTTTCTCCCGATGGTACGGTGGTTTGCTCGGGTGTCGCTTGCGGTCGCTTCCAATATACTTCTTTTTGGCTTTACCGTGATTCTTACGCCGCCCATTATTGATTTTCTCGTGTCGAATGGAAAGGGACTCTGGAGTTTTTATATTTTCGATGGATTCTCCGGGCTTCTTTCTCGATACTTCACCTTTTTTGGTGATCGGCCGGATATGGGAATTACCTACGGCGTTCGAATTGAGGTGGCGCTGGTCTCGGTTTTTTTTGGCGCATACGTTTTGATGAAAACGAAGCGAAAACTCCGGGCGCTTTTCGCCATTTCTGCCTCGTATACCCTGCTATTTTTTCTTGGTACGTTTCCGTCGTGGGCGGCGATGCTTCTTCTGGGAGTGTCGGAAGGTCGTTGGGCGATTTATGGGACGGATGTTGCGGGGATATTTCTCTCGCCACTCACGTTTTTTGCGCGCGATCTCGTTGATCCGCGCTCGATACTCAATGTGAAGATGAGCCTGATATATGCCGCCATACTCCCCTTTCTTGTCGGAGGGTGGCTCTTCCGGTATCACCGAGATATTTTCTGGGCGCTTTTCCAAAACGCGAGGCTTCCGCAAGTGATATATCACGGAGGGCTTCTCTTGGTAGGGATGGGGCTCGCGGTTCTCTTCACGCATACGAAGATTTCCCTAGGCTTCTTTGATGGCATCGCGATACTTCTCCTCATCGCCGCAGTTGTCTCCGCATGGCTCGCATCGGTTGTCGCGAATGATATGTTTGATACCGTGATTGATGCGGAAACGAATGCATGGCGCCCACTCCCTTCCGGAGGCATCGAACGCTCTCTTTACGCGGCGATCGGAATAGGGTTTTTTGTTACATCGATGCTTTTTTCGGCGGTTGTTTCCATAAAAAGCTCGCTTTTTCTCCTTGTGTACCAGGCAGTTGCCTGGGCGTATTCGGCGCCACCTTTTCGGTTGAAGCGTTTCCCGATCATAGCTTCCTCTGTAAGCGCTGTCGCGAGCGTTTTGATATTGATGCTTGGATATATCGTATTTTCTCCCGATGGAACCGCAAAAATGCTTCCGGTGCCCATTGTCTTTCTTTTTCTGTTTGTCTACACCGCCTCGATCCCGCTCAAGGATTTCAAGGATATCGAGGGTGATCGGAAGGATGGCGTCTGGACGCTTCCCGTGCTCCTTGGCGCGGAATGGGCGAAGATTGTCATCGGATCTGGAATTTTTCTCTCGTTTCTTGCAAGTGTGTTTGTGTTTCGGGCGCCAGCGCTTTTTTTTCCGGCGCTTCTTTTCGGCGGGGCATCCTTTTGGACGGTCGTTTCCATGAAACAAAAAACCGGCAGGGTTACCTACCGGTCGGTGTTTTGGTGGATTTTGGGGATAGTTGCCCTTTATGGGTTGTGGGCGGTAGGGATACTTCTTTGAAGACGTTCCCACTCTTCTGCTGACAATTCCTCCGCTCTCGCATTTTTTGATTTGCTGATGTGTTCGAGGATGCGTTCGATGGTTTCTTTGGAAAACTCGGGGTGGGTGGCGAAGTTGTTGGCGAGGGTTTTGCGTTTCGCGGCGAAACCTATTTTTGCCAAGCGAAGAATGCGTTCGCGTGTTTCGTTTTGGAGTCGTCCGGGGTTGGGCGTGATGCGGATGACGGCGCTTTCGACTTCCGGTGCGGGGAAAAATGCGTTTCTCGAGACAGTGAAGAGGATCTCCGCGTGTCCAAAGAGTGCAACCGAGAGCGAGAGGAGGCTTTGTTTTCCGTCTTTTACAACAATACGCTCGGCGACTTCTTTCTGTACCATGAGAATGATTTTGTCGGGCGCGGGGTTGAGGGCAACGAGGAGGCGGATAATTTTCCCGGTAATTCCGTAGGGGATGTTGCCGAAAATGGACCATTGTCTGAACTCCGATTTTGACCGTGATTCACTTGATATTTTGGATGGACTTGATGAAGATGGAGAAATCGGGAGCTCTTTCTGATCGATGAGGGAAGGGATGTCGGCGTGGAGGATGTCGGTTTCAACGATGGAAACATTGGAAGAAAGCGGAAAACGACGAAGAAGTCCCGGAACGAGATCGTGGTCGAATTCGAGTGCGATGACATTTCGTGCACGCTTTCCGAGTTCCTCGGTGAGCGCGCCCTCTCCGGCGCCGATTTCGAGGATCGTATCGGAGGGGTTGATTTCTTCGGCTATTCTCCGGAGGACGCTCTCGTCGCGGAGAAAGTTTTGACTGAAGGATTTTTTGGGAAACATGGGGTAGAATAGAATGGAGAATGATGAATGGAGAATGGAGGAGATGAAGTGAATAGTGAATCAAATCGGAAACATGGTTTCTATTCCCCATTCAATATTCCACATTCTCCATTCAATTCCTAATTTCTTCCATTGTGACTTCGATGATGCCGGCGCCGAGGGAGGCTATTTTCTCAAAAGCGACGGCATCGAGGTCGATGATGCGATTCTTTCCGAAGGGACCGCGGTCATTGATGCGAACGATGACACTTTTACCATTGGCGACATTGGTGACGCGGACATGGCTCCCGATCGGGAGCCAGGGGTTCGCCGCCGAGAGCGTCCCGGTGAAGCGATACCACGACCCTAATCCCGTGTGCTTCTTCCCGACCTCGACCTTGGTGCCTTGGGTCACGATTTCCGGCACGGGTTCTTTGGTAACGATGCTTTTCTTTTGCGTTTTCTTGATAATTTTCCCATCGTGAGAGATGATTTCGTACGTGATTTCGCGAATGCCCCTCTCGCCTTTTTGGCTCACAAGGCGCTTTCTCCATGAAAGTGCCGAGTCTTCGGATTCTTTGGTTTCGAAGGGAATCGACTTTTGTGTGATTTCTTCGCGAATGTCTACCTTGGTGATGGAAATCTTGACGTCGTCCGTGAGCGCTCGCTCCGGCTCCGGTGTGATGAGGTCGTTTTCCCCAATCATTATCCTCTCCGCATCGAGAAGTTGTCTCACGGTGCGGAGTGTCGTCTCGCCTTCTCGTTTCCCTTCTTTGGTTTGAAGAGTATATTTTTTGGCGGAAGCGAGGGTGATGGTGGTATGCGGTGCAAGAGGCGTTTCCTTGCTTGGCGAGAGCGCATCATTTTCGGCAAAAGGGATACCCGCGCGAGTGAGAAAGTTCTCCACATTCTCTCCAACGCGCGCCGTTTCCGGAAGCGACAAATCTTCAATGGTGACACGAATCGGAAATTCTTTCGCTATTGGCGGGTTCTCGATCGCCTTACTCTCCGGAAACAGAAACACCGCCGCGCCACCGATACCAACGGCGCCCACTGAAAATCGAACGAGTCGTTTGTGAAATAGTTTCACCACGTCCCCATTGTGCCTCGAGAGGGGGAGAAGAGTCAATGTTATTCACTCCGTTTTGAAGCGGTACTGTACGGCTTCGGCGAGGTGGGTGGGGGTGATGTGGGACGCCCCTTCGAGGTCGGCGATGGTCCGGGTGAGTTTCTCTTGGCTCACTGTTTGCCGATCATCTGCAAGAAGTCCACTAATCGAACGATAGGGATACCAGCGCATTCTCCTTTCGGAGTCGGGATTTGCCACACGACTCACTTCTTATACGAGAGGTACAGGAAAATTCTCGAAAGTACAAACAGAGGCATTATGCTCAAAAAAACAAGCCACACGAAAAATTCCGCGCCTCGAGCAAGTACGGCAAAAACTACTGTGAGAAAGGCGGTGAAACAATAGCTTGTAACGGACACTTTTTTATTCACGGCTCCAAACAGAATGGAAATCAACCAAGGCGCTAGTATTCCTCCCAGAAAGAAACCAACCGCAAAGAAAATCCCCAAATGATAATCCTGATCGAGGCTTTGTGGTCGAATAAATACGGAAACGGTTCCAATTGAAAAACCCAGAAACAGAGATGAAAGAAATGCAGCAATGTATTGAAACTTCAGATTTGCCATAGAGCCTATTCCAAGTACTTTATGAGAAGATGGGAAGCTCCTGTCGATGCACATTCCATAGTTCATCACATACCCTTCGTCGCTTGCTTTCTGAAGGAGAGATAGAGGAAAAGGTGAGAGAGTATAAACACAGGTATGGCACCAAAATAAATCGCAAAAAGAATCAGCGTAGACCACGAATTACCAAACCCCTCTACCTCTTTGCTGTTAATAATAAGTATTACATTGACAATTGCGAGAAGCGCCGTAAAGCAATAGCTCGTGATAGCGACTCTTCTTTCTACGGTTCCGAACCAAAAGGAAACGAGCCATGGCGCGAGCATACCTCCAAGAAAAAGTGCTGCTGCGATAATGAACTCCGGAATATGAAAGTTGAGGTTCTCGAAAGAGATTGAGGGATAGAGTAAAACACCCGTTACCATCGCCATCAAAAACGAGACAAGAAAAGCTGTAAACACAGAGTAGAGAAGAACGCCGGCATATTGAAATGCTCGTTGGTATGTTAGGTTTCCCATAGATGTTGTGTAGAGGTTAGACCACGACTTTTGACTCCAATACTCTATCACGTGAATACGTCTGTCACAAGTTCTTGAAAAATTAAAGAAGCCGTCATGTTGTGGCGGCTTCTACGTTTCCTAACCCTTAAGAGCTACTTACTCACAGTTCGGCACTGAGAGCATTGGAGCATAACATTCTGCACTGAGGGTAGTTCGCCACCCACCATCCTTGAATGTGCGGTATTGAACGATCGTATCATCGTGGCAGGTATGAACCTTATATTTATACGACGTAAACGTATCGCACACCTCGTTTACAAGTCCAATCATGGCGTTATGCTTGAATCTCTTCGAGCATTTCGTACTCATAACCCCGTTATCGGCACAGGTGCCATGATTACACGAGCTGTATTGTGCGAACCTTTTTCCCATGTTGTCGTAGTATTTTACGCGTAAGGCGGAATGCTCTGCATACCATAAACCTTCCACCTTCTTCTTCCTGATGGACACCTCATACTCGTATGTGTATGAGGCTGCCATAGCCAACCTTTCGGTGGATGACTTTTTCCTGAAGGCTCTTTCGGGGATATCCTCCGCCATGGAGCGCATGAGATCGAGAATAGCGATGATTTCCCATCGATTCTCTTCGGTCAGGTTCTGAATGATCGAATTCTCCCGAGCCTCACCCGCCAATGCCGCTCTCACATACCGTATCGCATTTGGAAGCAGATTTATAGCTTGTTGGCGGACGGCTTCCTCGGGGTTTTCCTGCACGTTTGTCCATTCGGTATCTCCCAGACCATGGCTTACTCCGCTGTCTTGGACCAAAAACGGAATTCCGCTTTCATCCCGAATCCGGATATCCAGAGCGTACGGAAGCATATCAGAGTCATCTGTGTCACTTTTTTTCTCGCCACGGAGCGCCTCGATAAAGATCGTGTGCCCGTTCTCGGTATAGGAACTGCTGATAGCGCCATTGGGATCGATTGAGAGGATCAATTTTGGCTGTTCGTCTTCCGCAAACGCCTCCTGGCTTGCCAGCGGAAGTCCGAAACAGCATATCAAAAACAAGAGCATCAACTTTCGCATTGCTTCGCTCCTCGCGTTACAGTTTTCGGGGAATACACGCCTACCGCGTATCCTGCCCAAAAACTGAAAAAGAGGAGCGAAACCCGAATTGGTAAAAAACTACGCTTTCCCTTTGTAGTGACAAATTCGGGATCTGTCAAATTTCTTTTTGCGTTTTCCTACTCCGTCTTGAAGCGGTACTGTACGGCTTCGGCGAGGTGGGTGGGGGTGATATGGTCGGATGTTTCGAGGTCGGCGATGGTGCGGGCGAGTTTGATGAGGCGGTAATAGGCGCGGGCGGAGAGGCGCATGGAGGAGACGGCTTGGCGCAAAAGATCTTTGCCGGCTTGGTCGAGGGGGCATATTTCACGGAGGAGGGCGCTATTCATCTCGGCATTGGTGAAAATTCCTTTCCCTTCGAAGCGTTTTCTTTGAATATCGCGGGCGCGTTCGACGCGGGCGCGGATGTCGAGGCTCCGCTCAGCGTCGCCTGGGGCTTCGAGTTTGTCGAAGGGGACGCGCGGGACTTCGATGTGGAGGTCGATCCGGTCCATAATGGGGCCGGAGATCCGTGTTTTATAGCGCGCGGTTTCGCGGGGTGAGCAGGAGCAGAGGCGCTCGGGATCGCCCAAGTTTCCACAGGGACAGGGATTCATCGCGGCAACGAGGATAAATCGTGCGGGAAAGTGGAGGGAGCCCTTGGCGCGGGAGACGGTGATGTGTCCGTCTTCGAGGGGCTGACGCAGGTTCTCCAAAACATTTTTGGAGAATTCGCCGAATTCATCGAGGAAGAGGACGCCGCGGTGCGCGAGGCTAATTTCGCCTGGGCGGGGGAAGGAACCGCCGCCGACCAAAGAGACTGCTGAGGCGCTATGGTGGGGCGAACGGAAAGGGCGCGCGGTGACGAGAGTATTCCCGCGCGTGAGGAACCCGGCAATCGAGAAAATTTTGGTGATTTCGATGCTTTCTTCGAAATTGAGCTTGGGGAGGATGGAGGGGAGCGTTTTGGCGAGAACGGTCTTTCCGCTTCCCGGAGGACCGCTCATCAAGATATTGTGGCCCCCGGCGGCGGCGATTTCGAGGGCGCGCTTGGCGTGTTCTTGACCACGGACGTCCTTCATATCGAGGAGGAAGGTTTCTTCTTGGAAGAGCGATTCCATATCGATATCCGGATGTGGGGCGATGGTGTTTGCTTTGCTGAGGTGTCGGGCGGTATCGAAGAGGGATGTGATCGGGATCACCGTGACGTCGCGTATCATTGATGCTTCGGCGGCGTTTTTCTCGGGAACATAGAGCTCGGTGAATCCCAAGCGTTTTGCAAGGAGCGCGATCGGGAGGATGCCGCTTATGGGGCGGACTTTGCCGTCGAGAGAGAGTTCACCGACGAAGAGCTTGTCTCGGAAATCGAAATTGAGCTGTTCGGTTGCCAAGAGAAATCCCAGAGCCATCGGCACGTCGTAGACGGGCGTGTTCTTGGGGAGATCGGCGGGAGCGAGATTAACGGTAATGCGGCCGAAGCGGTGTGGCGGGAGAAAGCCGCTATTTTTGATGGCGGATGAGACGCGATCGCGAGATTCTTTGATCGTGGTGTCAGGGAGTCCGACTACGGTGAAGTGATGCATTCCCGTATTGAAAGCGTCCACTTCAACTTCGACGAGTTCGCTCTCGAGTCCCAGCGTGGCGGCGGAAAACAGTTTGGCAGGCATGAGGGTAGTCTACGAATGATAAATGGCAAATGTTAATCCGCCAGCTGGCGGAAAAAAGAATTTTGGAAATTCATTTGAAATTTATAACTCACCTTACGCACCAGCTCCTCTTATCGTCATTCCCGAGAAATCGGGAATCCAGTTACCACTTGCCAAACGTAACACTTCTGCAAACGAAATCCGTAGCGTGCCTTCTGTAAGCTGGTGGAGCCTGGATACCCGCCTTCGCGGGTATGACGGGATGGGTTTTTCAATGAGTGCGCAAGATGAGTTATTTTTTCAAAATCGCAATGAGGAGAAGAGTTGTCCCTATGCTGACCCCGATATCCGCCATATTGAAGGCTGGAAACCATCCTAGAAGAAAATAGTCGGGAATGCAACCTCGTGTGAGACGCTCTCCAATATTGGAGAGGGCGCCGCCTATGAGTATTGAGGCGCCGGGAAGTGCGAAGGGGAACGACGCGGATGTGCTTGCGAGTATTTTCCACACAAAGGATCCGGCAATGATGAGAGCAATGGAAGTGAGTGGAATGAGGACAAAAAGGGGAATATTCATGCCAAATCCAATCCCGGTATTACAAATGAGTGGCGGATCGAAGAGAGAGTTTGCCGCTTGGCATATCGCCAAAAAAAACAAACTTCCCGCCAAGAGCCGGAAAGTTTGTTTTCGAAACATACGGAAAAACTAATTTACGATCGCTGTTCTTGCGGCTGGGTAGGCGCGGAGGCGATCGACCGAGATTTCCGTGCCGGTTTTCTCGCAGAGCCCGTAGGTACCTCGTTCCATTTTTTCGAGCGCGTCGAGGGTATCGCGAAGATCATGTTCGAGATTGGCTTCGACAGCAAGATTGTCGACATAGCTTTCAACTTCGGTCGCGTTGTCATCCGTATCAGTACCGATGTCTTCTATGCGTGTCTCATACTCGCCTGGCGCATCAGTTTTGGTGGCAAACTTTGAAAGTGCATCTTCGAGACGCTTTTTGTCGGCAAGGAGACGTTCTTTGAGCTCGGCGAGAACGGTTGAATCGAGAGACATAGGGAATGAAATTTAAAATGAAAAATTCAAAATGCAAAAGTATGGAACAAGAGGAAACGGGATTTTCTTCTGATGTGAAGTATAGGGAGAGAGGGGTAATTTGTCCAATTTTTTAGGAGAATATGTGTTCGAAATGGCGGATGGTGGCGGTTCCTGTGGCGTCGAAGAGGACGGCGACGGCATCGAAATGATAGGGAGTGTCGATTTCCCGGTGTGTCTGGAGGTAATGGGCGGCGATTTTTTCGAGTTTGTGGAGTTTTCCGGGAGTCAAATTGTCTTCCGGGAAGGCTTTCCCCGGTTCTCCTCGTCGTGTTTTCACTTCCACAAAAACAATATGACCTTCTTTCTGTGTGATGATGTCTATTTCTCCGAGCTGTTTCCCTTTTGGATTCTTATAGTTCATCTCGAGAACTTTGAAGCCCTTTTTCTTCAAATATTCTGCCGCGACTCGCTCGCCCTTCCTCCCGATCGGCTCATCTTTCCGGAAAAATAGGGAAAATACAGAGAGGGTCATAGATTTTACAAAAAGAGATTTTCTAGATATTTTTCAGCTGAAACGATATTGATGTCTTGAAAAGACGCTTCTTGTTTTACATCTTTGACCACTTGTGTTCCCTTGATGCCATATTTTTTTGAAAAATAGAGGAGATTCGAACTCGGATCGCTTTCCGCAGTCTTCGCTTCTACCAGTTCGGTGGCAACGCCGTTTTCCGCGAGCACGAAATCCGTTTCTTTTCCGTCTTTGGTTCGCAAATACTTGAGTTCATGCTGTTTCCCGGTCATATCCGAGAGCGCATAGGTATGTTTGAGGAGGCTCACGGCGACGAAGTTTTCAAATTGTGCCCCGATATCCCCTTTGACGAGTCCCGTATCGAAGAAATACACCTTAGGTTCCTTGAGAATGGAGCGCGCGATGTTTTTCGTATAGGGTGTTGCGCGGAAAATGATGAATAGTGACTCGAAAATTTCCAGATACCGTTTCACAGTGATCGGGGACACCTGCACGTCTTCGGCGATACCGGCGAGTGAAACGGGCGATCCCACGCGACGGCGGAGGAGTTCCAGTGTCATGTGGACAGCATTCAAATTGTGTACGGTTTCAAAATCCAAAATATCGGTTCGGATGAGTCCGTCAAAATACTGACTCCGCCATCGTTCGGCGTCCTCCTCTGTTTCGGTGAGGAGCGGTTCCGGGAAACCGCCTCGGGTGATGAGTTTTTCCATATCGGACGGTTCCCCGATACGTTTCAATTCCGAGAGAGAAAACGGAAGGAGTCGGTGGATGAAAAACCTTCCTGCGAGTGAATCGCCGGCCTGTCGAAAGGTATTGAGTCGTGCACTTCCGGTCACGAGAATCTTGAGAGTGGGATTTTTGGTATCAAAAACTCCCTTCAAATAGTTTTTCCATCCTCGCATTTTGTGGAGTTCATCGAGGACAAGAAGCGTCGTCCCGACAGGCCACGCCTCTTTTTTGATGATTTCGCGGTCTTCCGCTTGATCGAAGCTTAAATAGACGGGAACATCGCTCGTTTTCGCTATTTCTTTCGAGAGCCACGTCTTCCCCACTTGGCGGGGACCCACCAGGAAGACCATTTTTTTCTCGAGATCTTTGAGGATGTTTTCGGTTTGTGCGCGTTTCATATATGACTATTATATAGTGTATTATCGAAAAGTCAAGACTATTCGATATTTGACTATCGAATAGCCATTTCTTAATTTTCAGGGCTTTCTGGAGCCGTTTTTTGTGTGACCAATTTTGATATTTGTTTCACAGTTTTGGAATGTGAATATTTCGTGGGGGTGTCGTATTTACCTTCGAGGGATTTCCGGGCGAGTTTGAACGAGGGCTTTCTACTTGGAATGCGCGTTGTTGGGTAGTTGACTTTCGATGTTTGCTGATGTATGGTTTCATGTTGCGCGTTTTGTGGCAACAGGGTACCTTATCAATACTATATTTTTGGGAGAGACTTTCATATGAATCAGAAATATTTCGCGCGTTTGAAAAGTCGTCCCGAGGAGTCAAAAAGGCTTTTTCGGAGTGAACGAATTGAACATATTATTGTCGATATTGCCAGGCGTATTGTCGATCCGGAAATTCAGCGAATGTTTTCTCAGTGCCTTCCGAATACGCTGGATACGGCGGTGATGTATACCGAGGATGCCCAGGGAAAGCCGGATACGTTTATTTCAACAGGAGATATTCCGGCATTGTGGTTTCGAGATTCTGCCAACCAGGTGGTTCCTTATCTTCGTTTTATCGATCAAGAAGAATCATTGAAGAAAATGGTTGCCGGTTTAGTGCGACGTCAGACAGCGTGTGTCCTCATAGATCCATACGCGAATGCGTTTGCATATCAAACACGTTCCCGGGTGTCCAAAAATCCGTGGTGGCCAAAGGGGATGAAATGGAAGCGGGGAGTCTGGGAGAGGAAATTTGAACTCGATAGCCTCGCGTCGTTTCTGTGGCTTTCTGCCAAGTATTGGGAGTATTCCAGTGACATTTTTCCCTTTGATACTCGGTGGATCAAGGCAATTGTGAAGGTTCTTGATCTGTTTGATCGGGAGCGAGAGACCCTCTCGAGGGACAATGCAAAGGAAATGTTTCGATTCTTTGCGCCAAATGGAAAACCTTTTCCTTCGGTTCGTCTTGATGGGCATGGCTATCCCGGACGGAAGTGTGGTCTTATTCGGAGTGTTTTCCGTCCGTCGGATGATGAAGCGGTTTTCCCATATTCTGTTCCAGTAAACGCTTTTGCTGTTGTGGCACTTCGGGCTGTTGCGGTCTTACTACGGGTGCTTCCTTCGGCTCAAGAATCCTTGGTAAATCGGTGCGAGCGGATGGCGCGGGAAATTGACGAGGGTATCAGGCGAAACGGTATTGTCGCTCATCGGGATTGTGGCGATATCTTCGCGTACGAGATTGACGGATTCGGATCGCAGTGCCTTATGGATGACCCAAATGTTCCGAGTCTCTTGAGTCTTCCTCTTCTTGGATATTGTTCTTCGGATGATCCGGTGTATCTCTCGACGCGGCAGTTTATTCTGGGAATGTGGAACCCATTTTTTCTTCAAGGAAGGTTTTCCGGCGTAGCGAGTCCCCATACGGGAGCACTGGAGCGTTTTTGGCCGATGGCTACGATCGTGCAGGCGCTCACGACCGACAATGAAGAGGAAATACTGCAGTGCCTCCGTACACTCAAAGAAACGCACGCGGGAACGTATTTTATACACGAGAGTGTGGATATTGATGATCCCCGTCGTTTTACGAGACCGTGGTTTGGGTGGGCAAATTCGCTCTTTGGCGAGCTCATCCTGACGCTTGCAGAGAAGCATCCAAATGTCTTGAAACGGTCGATTTCATAGGAAAAAGGAAACCCCGATTTATTTAATACGAGCTGAACATATTTTGTTCGGCTCTTTTTTCTTTTGAAAAACAAAAAACACCCTTTCGGGCTTCTGTTTTCTTTTTTGAAAAACTTCTTGTTTCCGGCAACCGGGAGAAAGTTGGGTGCCGGGCGTCTAACGCCCGAATTATATAATAAGTGGCGAGACGCCCGGCTATGCGCCAACGCGTGCTCCGGTTACGTAGCCACGGGTGAGAGGCATGGTAATCCAAAAAGAGTTTCGCGTATTTTGTGCGCATTTTGTTGATAGCACCCTTCCGATGGAGTGCCGCCCGTACCGTGTCCTTGGCATGTAGCCTATTTTTGTGGAGTGTTTACTCCGTTTAAAGAACTGGTTTTTCTTTTTTCTTTTTGTTTTTCTGCCTTTATTTTTGTGCGACAGGAAAACTTTGTTTTTGTTTTTTTGGTGCTTCCTGTCGGATGAGGAAGCGCCCCGATTTTTCGGGGAGGAACAGTAGGGGGGTTCCAATCGCAAATAGGGGGAAATTGCGATTGGAACCCCGCTACCATTCACTGAATCTCTGGTGAGATTTTTGAAAGGAGGACAAAAACGGTCGGGTCAACTACTGAGACGTTTGTGGGAATTTTTTAAGGAACATTTTCATTGGGAACAATCTCAGTATAGCAGGAAATGAATCGAGGGTCAAAAAACGTGAGGATGTTTTGAGAAAAAGAAGGGCTTTTTGGGGAAAAATCGAGGGAAAAAAGATGGGTCAATGCTTTATCGATACACAGTTCTTTTTGGAAGGTTTTTTGGGAAAGAAAAAAAGAAAAATTCTTTTTTTTGCTTTCTTCCTGCCTAACTCCAACACTTCTTATTCGAATTACTCGTCGCTTTCGGATGATAATACGGTGTCGATAATGGCGCGTGCAGAATCTTTGCTGGTGCCAATAATCAAAGTATCTCCAATGAAGGCGTAGTCGAAAGAAAGGGATGTATCTGAAGAAATATTAAAATACCGTATGGGAATGTTTCGGTACATACCGTTTTCAAATGATGCTGCGGATGGCACGGAGACATTTTCAGCAAGGAGGATATTTTTGAGGCTTACGGCGAGAGTTCTCTCCGAAGCGGCGAGATATTTTTTGGCTTCCGGTGTATCCTTTGCGGGTATGGAGAGTACGAGTCTTGGATTTCCCGCGTCAAGGAAGAGATGGAGGGTGAACTTGTTTTCGAGACTGTTGAGGAGATCTCCCGAAAGTCCGAGGTTAAAAATGGAGGCGAAGATAAAGAAAGCGATCGGCGTATTGGTTTTGTCGACCACGGAGAACGCGACCGGTTCGCTCATACCGGATTCCTTCATCGTGAGAGCATTTTGCATGAGTCGCTCCCGAAGTAGAGAGACACTCTCAGTCTCGACGTCAATGGGGAATGCGTTTGGATTTTTCGTGGAGAATGGCCATTCTTTTTCGGAATCTTTTTGGATGTCTTCCGCCGATGGATTGATGGATATGTCGGGAAGTGAGACGGAGGGGAGTGTGATATCGGAAAACTGACGCGTTCTCCAGAAAAAATATCCGCCAGCTCCAACAAGCGCGAGAATTCCCAATATTACGAAGAACTTCCCTTTCCATCCCCAGCCTTCGCGCAAAATAATATTTTCCGGGAGGGCATTGACGGAGGAGAGAACCGATTGCGTCGACTTCTTTGGCTTTATACTTGAGTGCGCTGTTTTTTGTGGCAGTGATGATTGATCCTCTTGAACCTTTGGCCATGCGCCGGTTCGGAGTGCTTCAAGCTCCTTTGAAGATGTTTTTTCTTGAAGATGCTCCGACGAGGATGTGTCCGCGTGTGCGGGCGATTCTTTTTCTTTGATCGTTGACGCGCTGCCGAGGGGTTTTTGAAAAGAAGGGAGATTGAGTGGCGCGTGTTGAAAGATTGGCGCCGGAGGAGTTGGTTTCGGTTCGTCGGAAGGGATTGTTTTCGGAGCGTGTTCGATTTTGGTCGGAACCTCTTTTTGCGACACTTCCCTCTCGGGAGATTCGATGGGCGAGGTTGTCGCCGGTTGAGAGAATGGACTGGCAGTCGGAATGACCGGTGAAGGAGGTGTTTCGAGGGGCGGCGTTTTGGGAATCGAGTTTGCTTCAGTACGTGATGAAGATGGTTGATCTATTGAGATGTGTTCGATATCGTCTTTCATGGTATGAATTTTCGCTCCGGAAAGAGATGACGGAGGAGTTTTCACCACTTCTTTTTTTGAGAACAATCCCATAATAGTACCGATTTTTTACAAAAAGCGTCCCTTGTTTTCGAAACAAAAAGAAGCGGTGTTTGCCGCTTCTTATTGTATCACAGATGTCGAGTCTCGGCTACTGTTCACGAGGCGAATCGCCTGTGTGTCGAAGTGCCGCCTTTCGGGAAAGATTGATTCGACCCTGTTCGTCGATATTTTTCACGATAACCGGGATGATATCCCCGACACGAACCACGTCCTCGACGCGTTCCACTCTGGTATCGGCGAGTTCGGAAATATGAATGAGTCCTTCTTGATTCGGGAGTACTTCCGCGAAGGCGCCGAAATTCATCAGTCGAGTGATGCGTCCCTGGAAGAGTTCGCCCGGCTTTACTTCTCGAGTGAGATTCTCGATCCACTCCACCGCCTTTTTGGAGCTTACTTCATCTGGAGAAGTGACGAAAATTGAGCCGTCATCTTCGATATCGATTTCGACACCGGTTTCATCAATGATGCGATTGATCATCTTGCCGCCCGGTCCGATGATATCGCGGATTTTCTCCGGATTAATGTGTAGCACGATAATGCGTGGTGCATAGGGCGAAAGATTCGAACGTGATTCGGGGAGAATAGCGAGCATTTTTCCGAGAATTTCCGCGCGATTTTCTTTTGCTTGCATGAGGACGGCTTCGAGCATATCGAGGGTTACTCCGTCTACCTTCACATCCATCTGAACGGCGGTGAGTCCTTTGGCGGTTCCGGCGGCCTTGAAGTCCATATCACCATAATGATCCTCGAGCCCTTGAATATCAGTCAATACTTTGTAGTTTTTCTCATTGCCAACGATGATTCCCATCGCGATACCTGAAACCGGAGCCGAAATGGGGACGCCCGCATCCATCAGAGCGAGTGTCGAGCCACAGGTCGACGCCATAGATGACGACCCATTCGACGAAAGGATTTCGGAAACGAGGAGGATGGTATAGGGGAAGTTTTCCTTGGAAGGAAGTACCGGGACGAGTGCTTTCTCGGCGAGTGCGCCGTGCCCCACTTCGCGACGCCCCGGTCCTCGCATCGGCTTTACTTCACCGACGGAGTAGGGCGGGAAATTGTAGTGATGAATATAGCGCTTCTTCATGTCGACTTCCATGGTGTCGATAATTTGCTCATCGCCAGGAGAGCCGAGCGTTGCAACCGTAAGTGCTTGCGTTTCGCCGCGTGTGAAGAGCCCCGTTCCGTGTGTTCGCGGCAAAATGCCCACCTGGCATGTGATAGGGCGAACTTCGGTCAGAGCGCGTCCATCGGGGCGCTTCTCGTGCTTCAAAATATTCTCATGCACGATTTCATCGGAGAGCTCTTCAAATACTTGCTCGGTCACTTCGCGAATCTTGGGAACATTTGAGTAGGATTCGGCGACTTTTGTATCGACGTATTCGCGAATTTCACGAAGCTTGTCATAGGTTTCTTTTTTCCCCTTGAGGTAGAGCGCTTGCGCCAAGCCTTTTTCTTCAAACCACTTCCGAATATCGGTCTCGACTTCCTTGGGCGCCTCGAGGAGCGTTGGTATGAGTTTTTCTTTGCCGATTTCCTTTCGGATGGTCTCGATAAAGGTCGCAATTTTCTGAACCGCTTCGAACCCGAAGGCAAATGCCCTTACCATGGTCGCTTCCGGAACTTCTGTGGCGGCGACTTCCATCATATTGACCTTGTTGCTCGTCCCGGCTATGAGGAGATCGAACTCGCTCTCCGCTCGTTCGCCATTTACCGGATTCAAAACGAAGTTCTCGCCAATTTTCCCGACACGGGCGGCGCCAATAGGACCATTCCAGGGAATGTCGGAAAGCGCGAGTGCGGCGGAGGCGGCGATCATTCCGATCGCATCCGGATCATTCTCGCCATCAAAGGAGAGTGTCGTCACGATCACCTGGACATCATTCCGCATTCGCGGATTGAAAAGTGGACGAATCGTGCGATCAACCGCGCGCCCGGTTAGGACAGCATCGTCTGACGGACGCCCTTCGCGCTTGATAAAGCGAGACCCTTTGATTTTTCCTGCCGCATAGTACCGCTCTTCGTAATCAACGAGAAGCGGAAAATACCCCGAAATATTCGAGGGATTCTTGCCCATCACGGCCGTTGCCAAAACGACCGTATCGCCATACTGCGCCCTGACGGCGCCATTCGCCTGTCCTGCCAAGAGTCCCGTCGAAAGTTCGAGGACTCGCCCTCCAATCTGGAGGGACCATTTTCTTTCTTGCATAGCCGTTTCGCCCTCCGAAACAGCCACAAAACACGGAATCATCGCCGAACACACTCATGGTTCAGCAATCTTTCTGTGCCGATGACCGCATCGAGAGCCTTTTTAAAAGAAAAAAGAAACCGTACCTTCAAAACGAAGTGTACGGCTTTTGGGGGGAGAAGTCAACGAAAAATGATATACGCCGCAATGAAGGCACCGTAGAGGATGAGGGTGGTGATGTGGACGAGCCATTTCCAGGCTTTGAACTTCTGCCACCGGATACCGAGCGCCAAATCAACCGCCATCGAAATGGCGGCCCCGCTCATCAAGAGAATAAAGAGAATGAGGAGCTCTTCGGAGAGCATAGAAAAAGTTTTTCAAAGTTCGGACAGTGTAGTAGGAGTTTTCCTTGGTGTCAATTCGAAATATTTTGGAATTATACGAAAAACCCCCGATAGAATCAGGGGTTTTCAAGTATTGCGAGAAAATTGTCAGGAATTTTCTATATCAAAAATAGCTTCTTGTCTTCTGACAAGTTGATGAAGTCGTCGAGTTGTTCGATAAGTTTACTGCTTGCGGATTCTTTGAACGCCATTCCTTCAACACGGCACCCAGTCGTTGATTGGATGTATTCGACGAGGGGGATATAATCGCCGTCGCCGGAGACTAAGATGATAACATCGAGGTTTCGCGCCATCCGGACAGCATCCATCGCAATACCCACGTCCCAGTCGCCCTTCTTGGAACCATCGGGGAAAATTTGCAAATCTTTTGTTTTTACCTCGAAGCCGGATTTTTCGAGTGCCTCGAAAAACTTCTCCTCCATTCCCTCGACCGTCTTGATACCGTAAGCGATCGCGCGGATGAGCTTCCGATCCGCCGTCCCCGCAAGAAGAACGTTCTTGAAACTCACCTTCTTGCTAAAGAGGATGCGCGCGCTGTAGTACATATTCTGTACGTCAACGAGCATTCCGACACGCTGTTCTTTAAATTTGGCCATAGAAATATAGAATAGAGAATGAGGAATGAAGAATAAGGCAAAACCACAGAAACCAATTCCGCACCTTGCGGACAAGGTGCGGGAAGGAAAACTACGCGAGTTTGAGTTTCTTGGCGAGAGCCTTGGCGGCTTTTTCGTCAGTTTTTTGGAGATAGCCCATGAGGCGCTTTCGCTTCGAGACCATTTTGAGGAGTCCGCGACGGGAATGGAAGTCCTTCTTGTTCTTCTTCAAGTGATCGGTCAATTTCTTGATCCGCTCGGTAAACATCGCAATTTGATACTCCGGTGATCCCGTGTCCTTCTCGTGTCGCTTCACCTCCTTGGTCGCTTTCGCCTTCTGCTTCGTCGTCAACATACATTTTCGTACGGCACAGGATTCGTTTATTCAAACCAATCCAGGCTCGTCCCCTAACAAATTATGATAGAAGCCTATCATACAAGTATTTTTTACGCAAATGAAAAACCAAGCGCGGACGCTTGGTTTTTTTGATGTTTCAGCTAGAGAAGCGAATCTCTTGCGGCTTGCAGGATTCGTTCTCGGTATTTTTCGTTTATTTCCCGTTGTTGGTTATTGCTGACCATAGGAACGGAAAACCCTATAATTTCGAGATATTCAGCTGTCCCCTCTCTTAGGCAGTCAACATCAGAATTGCTGAACCAGACGTTGAAGATTCTCTTGTCAGTTCTAGGGTCCTGATCAATTTCTGGAGTGAGAGCAAAGGAAACCCACCCCTTTTCTCTTACTTCATCCAAGTTGATAAAAAAGGGATAGACCATAGTTTCATCGCACATGTACGAGCTCCCTATGCGATAATTCTTCCAGCCGATCTTCCGGTCGGTCTTGCTATCAGAAAAAAGGTGTACTTCTCGCTCCTTTTGTTCAGAATGAAGACCGGACGTGCCATCGGTATTCTGAACGATCTCTATAGTGGCCATTTCTAGCTCCTCGAAGTGATGGGATTTGAAAAAACTCTGTCCAAGGTTCTGGACACTAAAATATATCACCTCTTCGGTTTCTTGTCAACCCCTACAACACCGTAAACGACGCGACGGCGTCGCCGCTTTGGGGGCGCATGACGCGGACGCCTTGGGTGACACGGGAGAGGAGGGGGACGCTTTTCAAGGGCATGCGGATGATGGTGCCTTTTTTGGACGTCGCCATGAGGTCACATTCGGGAGCGTCGTCTTTGTGGATGACCTGCGCACCGACGAGTTTACCGATTTTCGGCGTCACTTTTGCAGTTTTCATCCCGCTTCCGCCGCGGTGCTGGAGTTTGTAGTGTTTGAGATCGGTGCGCTTCCCAAAGCCGTTCCCCGAGAGGATGATGAGCTCCAAGTCTTTGCCTTCGGCGCGGACGATATTCATCCCGACGACGGTGTCGGACGTGGCGAGCTTGATACCGCGCACGCCCCCGGCGTTTCGTCCCATCGGGCGCACATCGCTTTCCTTGAAACGGATCGCTTGCCCTTCGCTTGTCGTGAAGACGATATGATCGGAACCGGTCGTCGGCGCGACCCATCCCAACATATCGCCCTTCTCAAGTCCAATGGCAATGAGGCCGCTCCGGCGCACATTGTCAAATTCCTCAAGTTTACACTTTTTGATTGTCCCCTGTTCGGTTGCCATAAAGAGATACTTGTAGTCGTCGTCTTTGTTGAAGGCAATGAGCGCAGTGATTCGCTCCTCGTTTCCGAGCTGGAGGAAGTTGACGATCGCCTGACCCTTTGCGGTGCGGGATGATTCGGGGATTTCGTAGGCTTTCGTCTGGAAAACTTTTCCGGTATTGGTGAAAAACATCAAATTGTCGTGAGTCATAATACCCAAAACTTTGGCAATGGCGTCTCCTTCTTTGGTTGTTGCGCCGATGACGCCCTTGCCGCCACGTTTCTGGACCCGATACACATCCGGGTTCATTCGTTTCACATAGCCGTCTTGCGAAATCGTGATGATCGCCTCTTCGTTTGGAATGAGATCTTCCTGCGAAAATTCTCCGATTGCGGAGCGGATCACTTTTGTTTTCCTGGCGTCGCCGTATTTTTCCTTGAGTTCGAGGAGCTCGCTTTTTACGAGTCCGCGAATTTTGGCGCGGCTCTTCAGAATATCTTCGAGGTGTGCAATGAGTTTTCGTTTCTCGGCGAGTTCGTCTTCTATTTTCTTCCGCTCGAGTCCGGAGAGTGTTTGGAGGCGCATCTCAAGAATGGCGTCCGTTTGGCGTTCCGAGAGCGCAAAGTTTTTCATGAGGCGCGTTTTCGCCGTCTCTTTGTCGGGAGACTTCTTGATGGTGGCGATCACTTCATCGATATGATCGAGGGCTTTTTTGAGTCCTTCGAGGATATGCGCTCGATCCTTGGCTTTTTCGAGCTCAAATCGAGTGCGGCGAGTGACGACAATTTCTCGATGGGTGATGTGGTGCTCGAGTATGCTCTTTAAGTTTAGGACCTGTGGCTCGATTCCGTCGACCAGAGCGAGCATATTGAGGTTAAAGTTTTTCTGAAAGTCGGTGAGCGAATAGAGTTTGTTGAGCACTTTTTGCGGAAAGGCCTCTTTTTTGAGGTCGATGACGATGCGAACGCCATCTTTGTCGGATTCATCGCGGAGATCCTTGATACCCTGAAGCTTCCCATCCTTCACAAGTTCGGCGATTTTTTGAATCAGTGTCGACTTGTTGGTGAGGTAGGTGATTTCGGTGGCGACGATCTGAAACATTCCCGCCTTGGTTTCGATGATCTCGGCTTTGGCACGCGTCGTGATTTTGCCGCGACCCGTCGCATAGGCCTCGCGAATATCCTTTTGATTATAAATGATGCCGCCCGTTGGGAAGTCGGGTCCCTTTACGAACTTGAGGAGTTCTTCGATGCTTGCCTCGGGAGAGTCGATGAGGTGCGCGATACTTTCAACGAGTTCGGAAAGGTTGTGTGGCGGGATATTGGTTGCCATACCAACGGCAATTCCGACCGTGCCATTGGCGAGGAGTTGCGGGAGTCGCGCGGGGAGGACGACGGGTTCCTTGTGGACGCCATCGAAGTTTGGAACGAAATCCACCGTGTCTTTTTCGATATCAAAAAGCATTTCTTCGGCGATCGGCGAGAGTTTGGCTTCGGTGTAGCGGTAGGCGGCGGCACTGTCCCCGTCCATCGAGCCGAAGTTTCCCTGTCCTGAGACGAGTGGATAGCGGAGGGAGAAATTTTGAGCCATACGGACCATCGTATCGTAGACGGCGACATCGCCGTGGGGGTGATACTTTCCCAAGACTTCTCCGACGACGGTTGCGGATTTTCGGAATTTGGCGCTTGCCTTGAGTCCGGTTGACCACATCGAATAGAGGATGCGGCGGTGAACCGGCTTTAAACCGTCACGCACGTCGGGAAGTGCGCGCGAAACGATGACGCTCATCGCGTAGTCGAGATAGGACTTTCGCACCTCATCCGTGATCGGTTGGAGGCGGATATTTTCTTTCTTCTCCTCGGTGAGATTCGTCGTCGCAGGTTCGGCTTTTTTCATAATATCGTGGTGAACGGAATATTTGTTGAGCGTTATACTAAATCAAATAGATCTCTGCTATTTTGAGAGTTACCTCGACTGCAAAAAATAATTTTTCTCACGCACTCCTCTCGGATCGGAGCGAAGTTTCGAAAAATTATTTTTTGCAGTCTCGGCACGCACTTATAGAACAGTTTTATTTGATTTGGTATTACTTTGGCACTGTCTCTTGAATAGTTCGAGGCAATCCAGAGGTATCTTCTCGAGCTGTTTCCGCTCTGATATGAGAAAATCCGATCGGATTATTCAGGATGTGGGATTTCTGAGTGCTACTGTTACGGGGTTTTTGGTGGTGTTTTGGCAGTGTCTTCTTGCGGAGATGTTTCGGGTTGTTCCTGAAGTTTTTCTTGTTCTGGAAAAGTCCTATTTTCCTCGGGAGTGTTCGCGGGTTTCGGAGCGGGGGTTTCGGAATTGTTTTTGGGAATTGGCTGTGGCAAAGCGCTCTCGTTGGAGGGGGCTTCTTGTTGGAGTTGTTTCCCTTTATTCATAAGGGTTTCCCCTGTTTTCATCAGTTCGTCGAGTGAAACGGGAGCATTTTCAGTGAGGGCATGCACTCTTTCTTGTACCTCGCGAGACGCGCCACTCTCCAGCATTGCACCGAGCGATGTTTTGAGGGAAAAGACCCACAGAATGGCGATTCCGGCAAAAGAAATTCCAACAGAAAGAAATAAATACCGTGTGCGCACCGCTTCCGGTTTTTCTCGCAGTCGCTCAAGAAATGATGGTGATGGTGACATAAAGGATGCTTTTCTTCAATGGAGCGAAGAGTTCTTTTGCTCGTTACTTTTTTCGCGCCTTTGTCTGCTATACCATTAAGATTTCCCCCGCCACAGCGGGATTGTGATCTCCTCGACAAGAGAGGAAAAGTATCTTTTAGAAATGGTACTACGCCCGATCGAGCACGACAATTTCCATGCTTTTCCCCTCGAGATCCTTTTTCTTACAGATGAATTTGGGGAGAGGCGACTCCGGACAGTTTCCCGCCTCTTTGCAAAATGTCTCCAGAGTTTCGATATCGGCGGAAAAGCCGGGAACGTGGTAGTGCATAGGGATGACGACTGCCGGCTCTATTTTTCGGATCAGTTCGTCCGTATGAGCAAGATCGAGCGTATCTCGGTTGCCAACCGGAAGGAAGAGGATGTCGACGTGACCGATTTTTTCGAGAATGCTCGCGGGAAGCTCATGTCCCAGTGCGCCCAAGTGACAGAGGGTGATGTCTTCACTCTGGATGACAAAGATCGTGTTTCGTCCGCGGAGCGCGCCTTTTTCATTGTCACGAAAGGAGGAGAATCCGAATATTGCGATACCTTTTACATCGTATTCCCCCGGGCAATCGAGGGCTGTTTCAACGGCGAGCTCCCGGTCTTTTTCGCTGGTATGGGTTTTGATAAGGATGTCGGTTTGTCCTTGTGGGGCACGGAAACCGCTTTCTTTTTCGGGCGGATCGACAACAACAACGACGTCGTCAGTCGCCCGTCCCCCGGGTTTCGTGGTTATCTTGAAGCAGAAATCGCCGTAGTACTGTATATTCATAGGTATTTGGTCAGGATTGCCGTTGATGAGCGTTTCAGTCGGAATGACATTGAGAAGTCCTTGGAAAAGCTCCTCCAGGCTATCATACGGGCACTCTCTTGTCGAGACTTTCCAACGCGTCTTGTTTGGAGGTTGACGAAAAATGAAATATCTTTTAGAGTGTCTTGAGTGAGCGTTTGGTTATTTCCCTCTCGTCTCGAATAGTCTCTTTTCCAGTTCTCGATGAGTGAGAGAGTGGAGTTTTTCCATACTATATTATTGTAGGTGTATTTCTATGAACCAGAAAATGATCGCATTTAACCAGTCTCAGCGAAGAGCTGACCTTCCCACTCTCCGAACGGGTGATGTGGTGCGCGTGACACGAAAGATTAAAGAGAGTGGTAAGGAACGTCTCCAGCTCTTTGAAGGTATGGTGATTGCGCAAAAAGGGCGGCAGAGCGCTTCTCCGACGATAACCGTTCGCAAGGTATCGCTCGGCATTGGCGTTGAGGTTATTTTTTCGCTTAATTCCTCGCAGGTTGAGAAGATTGAAGTGGTAAAGCATACGACGGCCGGCCGGTCGAAACTCTACTATGTCCGTCACAAGTCCGCCAAGGTATTGAGTCGGAAACTCAAGGAGGTTGTCGCAAAAAGTCTTTCTCCGAAGGTAACCGCCAAAATCAAGAAGGCTGGAGCGGAAGAAGGTGTGAAAGAAAAGACGGAAGAGTCCCCTCTTGTGTCGGAATAGCCGGGAATTTTGTGGTAAGTGTCGTCTGATGTTTTTGGCTTCGGATTGCGGCTTTTGTTTCGTTTGCGTTCCAGTTTTGTTTTTGGGGATATGGTGGAATTGGTATACACACACGTTTGAGGGGCGTGGCCTTTATGGCATGAGGGTTCGAGTCCCTCTATCCCCACCCGCCAAAAAAGTCGAGAGAACGATTTGGAAGCCTTTATGGCATGAGGGTTCGTCCGGTTATTCGACCGGACGGTCCCGTCGGATGACGGGGCAAGTCCCTCTATCCCCACCGGAGAAAAAAGCCATGGATATCCCTTGGCTTTTTTCTTTTTTCTGATAAGCTTGGTTTGGCGGAGAGGTGGGGTTTCCTTTTTTTGTTTGTTGCGCTACGATGAGGACGATTAGCTCAGTTGGTTAGAGCGCCTCGTTTACACCGAGGAGGTCGGAGGTTCGAGTCCTCCATCGTCCACCGCCAATTCAAGAGATGCTGAAAGTGAAGAGTGGATGGTTCGTCCGGTTATTCGACCGGACGCCCCGTCGGATGACGGGGCGAGTCCGGCACCGTCCACTGCCAGTTTAGGATAGGCAAGAGGTGGAGTGGTTTGTTGCTTAGTTGTTTGATGGTCGTAGGTTGTCAGATGTTCGTTATAGGTGTTGCCGAGGTAGCTCAGTGGTAGAGCAGAAGACTGAAAATCTTCGTGTCGGGAGTCCGATTCTCCCCCTCGGCACCGTGCTACATCAAGCATGAAAAATATTTTCATGCTTGATAGGAGGTTTGGGACCGTAGCTCAGCGGTAGAGCAGGGGACTCATAATCTCTTGGTCGCTGGTCCGAATCCAGCCGGTCCCACGGGAAAATATTGCGGGAAAGAGAGCTTTTCGTTAGTATTGGAAATGGCGGGCTTGCCCGCCGAATCCGCCAGCTGGTGGAGTAAGCGGGTATCGTATAGCGGCTATTATGTGACCTTGCCAAGGTCAAGATACGGGTTCGACTCCCGTTACCCGCTCCAAAAACCAAGCCGTCCCTCTGTGGGGCGGTTTTGCTTTTAATAGACTTTTCTGGTTATTATGGACGCGTACTACTAACTCAAGTAACCATGGAACATAAAAGAAAGGAGGGTTGGCAACAATTTCTTCAGAATAAAATAGCAATGCTTGCTGCATATGAATATGCCAAAGCAATTTCTAGTGGCAAAGCTGTAAAAGTTGATCACGGTCTTTGTGCTGAAGCGGCGTTTCGTAGTTGGCTAGAAGGTTTTCTTCCAGCAAGATTTGGAGTGACCTCCGGGTTTATTCTGACACAAGGAAATCTAGAAGATGATACCCTGCGTCATTTCGACGTAATTATTTATGACAAAATAGAATGTCCTATCCTTTGGACTGAAAAAAACTTAGATAAGAGTGATCAAGGACAATCGCGAGCAATCCCAGTTGATTACGTCCGTGGAGTGCTTGAGGTAAAGAGTACTTTTAACAAAAAGAGTGTCGACAAGGCTTTTGAAAAGCTTGATGAGTTGAAACCTCTCCTCAAAGGAGTGGATGATCCAGGTGAAATGTACAAAAAGTTTCTTCCAGCAAGCTTTTTCTCAGCCATTGTATTCTTTGAAATTAAAAAGACGGAAGAGTTTACGGCTGCCTTACTGAAGAAGTTCGCAGTTCGTCAAAGATTTTATGGTGGAATAATTCTCTCGGCTGAAGGTAGGAACAAGAATGATACGGCCCAGATACGTCTGCTGGTTGGGGACAAAATCTCCGGAATGGAGCAACTGTCGATGATATCTGACGGGGCAGCCAGTAGTGATTCTATCGAAGTTGAGGGTAAATTTTACTCGGCAATGATAACTTGGTCTGACATAGACTTTGCAATGTTTGCGTTTGATTTGTTAGCTTTAGTACGAGGAAGCTTTTCTAGGAAAAAAATATCAAGCTTTCATGCGCTTGGTTTTGGTAGAATATAAACTACATGTTTTTGAAATAGAAAGTTCTAACCGTTTGTACTGGCCAGCTCACTGGAAAAACAGCCTTTTTATGGGGCTGTTTTTTTTGTGTAAACTTCAAATGTGGTAGAATAGAAACAATCGAAACAATAACCTCTCTTGCCTATTCCTATGAAAGACCCGGCACCGGAAATTTCTGTGGAGCGACGGAAGGTGTGTTTGATTGATGATGAGGAGAGTATTCGGGAAATTTATACCATCGGGCTTACCGCCGAAGGTTTCGATGTTGTCTCCGCCGTTGATGGGAAGGCAGGTCTTCTGTGTATTCGATCGGAGCGGCCGGATATTATTCTCCTTGATCTTCAAATGCCCGTTCAGGACGGATTCGATGTTTTGAATGCACTCAGTGCTGACAAGGATATTTCGCGTATCCCGGTTATTATCCTTAGTAACACTGACAATGAAGAGGCGTTTCGAAAGGCGGGAGGTTTCAGTGTCGCGTTTTTCTTCGTAAAATCTTTGGTAAATCCGCGAAAGGTTGCCGGGGCTATTCGGGAGGTGTTTACGCGGTAGCGTGCGGGTGTTTACAGAGGTGCGAAATTTTTCTATCGCCGTTTCGGCGATTTTTTTGTTTTTATTTTTTGAAAATACGGAATTTTTCAGGAGGCTCTTCTTTAAAAAAGCTCATTTCCATAGGGTTTTTTTGAATAAAAATCTGTCCTTAATCATTGACATATGTAATATTTTATGCTAGTATCTACCGTTGACTCTGAAAAGGGTCTTCACCGGATATGTGGCGTATAGAAGCCAAAAGTTCATTCAAATAGCCTATCCGGGTTAACCAGTAAGAGAGACTCTATGCGGTATCTTGGTACGGTTGTCCTTCTTGCGATTTTCTTTGTTTCGGCGGAGAAAACGTATGCGGCAGACGATACCAATACCAAAACAAGTCAAAATACAAACAGCACGGAAAGCTCTTTGACATGGGGCGCTATCCTTGAAGATAAGACTGAAGCATCTGCAAGTACCATTTCCGATCGTCATGTTGAGGAAGCTCGCTTGTCGATGTGGAGGGAGAAACAAGCACATCTTTGGAAAAGTCTTCCGGAAGAGACCTTCGTCATCAATGCTTCGGCCTATACGGCGGCGGCAGATGAATGCGGGAAGTCCGATGGAATTACCGCTTCCGGTTTGAAGGTTCGGGAAAACCGAACGCTCGCGTGTCCCCCGCAGTATCCTTTTGGTGTCAAAATCGCTATTGATGGATACGGAGTGTATACGTGTGAAGACCGTGGTGGCGCTATCAAGGGCAATCACTTTGATATTTATGTGGAAACCAAAAAAGAGGCATTTGCCTTTGGTCGACGAAACCTTTCGGCTCAAGTGATGAAATAAAGACTCAAAAACGCTCCCAGGGGAGCGTTTTTGATTTTCTTTGCGGGATTTTCTTTCGGTTTTCGTTGACGCCTCCTTGTGCATTTGGTAGTCTTCGGATACGGCCGGATGCCCGAGTGGTTAGGGAGAGGTCTGCAAAACCTTCTACAGGAGTTCAATTCTCCTTCCGGCCTCATATTCCAGCTTTTATCAAATCAGTTTTTGTCAGTGGTGATATTTTTGTTTCAATTGTCAGTGATCAGCTTTTGGTTTTCAGGAGCAATCTTTCCCTTCTGAAGACTGAACGCTGATAACTGTGAAAGTGGGGCGAGTGGCGGAACTGGTAGACGCAATGGACTTAAAATTCATTGTCCTTCGGGACGTGAGGGTTCGAGTCCCTCCTTGCCCACAAGAAACAAGGCTATGCGCCATGTTTTTCTTTTTCCAAAAGCGCCAGTACCTTCGGGATTTTCTGAAAGTCTTGTAGGAGGGTTTCTCGCATACTGCCATTGTAGAGGGCGGCGGCAGGGTGATAGAGCGCGAAGAAAACATAGGTTCCAAGATCGGGTACGGTGCGACGAAATGCTTGACCATGTTCGATGGAAATCCGTTTTCCGGGGACAAATCGTTCAAGTGCATGGCGTCCAAGGAGAATGATTATTTCCGGATTGATGAGTTCAACTTGCGCTCTGAGCCATGGCCAGCACGCAGCAACTTCCTCAGGAAGCGGATCGCGGTTATTGGGTGGACGATACTTTACGACATTGGTGATATAAATATCACTTCGGTTGAGACTAATTGAAGCAAGCATTTCATTTAAGAATTTTCCCGCCGCTCCAACAAAGGGTTCACCGGTTTCATCTTCTTTTTTCCCCGGAGCTTCGCCAATAAAAAGAAGTCGAGCGTCTGCGCTGCCGATTCCCGGGACGGCGTGAGTCGCGGTTTTTTTGAGTTCACAGGTACAGGCATCCGCCATTTCCCTATTGAGAGTGTCGAGCAGTCGATTTTTTTCCTCGTTTGACATAGAATTTTCGGTGTATATCCTGTGGAGAACTTGAAATTTTGGCTTACCTATCGAGGATACTGTGGATTATATCACGGTCCACCCCTCGACTGTTCGGGTTATTTTTCCTGGGATTTCAAATCCGCTCGCAAGTCGATGGCCGCCACCGCCAAAACGGTGGGCAATTGCGGAAACATCAACATTGTGTCGTTCCATTGAACGAAGACTGGCGCGAACAGTTTTTTCGTCACGTTCCAAAAGTACTAAGGCAAACTTCGCTTCCGGAACCGTACTGAGTACGGAGGCAACCTGGTAGGCGTCTTCTGGCGATGCCTGACACTCGGCAATATCTTCCTGCGTGATAGCTGTTGCAAGCATCCCTGTTTTTTCGTTGAGTATGGATTGCTCGAATGCCCTTCCCCAGAGACGAAGCGCTGAAACTTTCTTATTGATAAAAACAGTGTCTACGATTTTTCGAAGAGGAGCACCTTTTTTCATAAGGGTACTTGCGATGTCCATAACATGTGGCGTTGTACAGGCATGCTGGAGATTCCCAGTATCAAAAATGATGCCCGCGAGAAGTGCGGTCGCCATCTCTTTTCCGATAAAAGTCCCTGTTTTTTCGAAGTAAGCAAAGAGAATTTCGCAGGTTGACGATGCTTCTGTGTCGATAATTTCAAGATCGCTTGTAACGGCGATATCCGGGTGGTGATCAATGGTGACGGTGACTTGTCTTGAATGAATTTTTGGGAGCAGACGATCAAATCCTCGGTCAACCGAGTCACAGGCAATAACGGTGCCGAAAGATGCTATGTCCACTTGGTCCGGGTGAAGGAATGTTCCCGGGAGAATGTCTGTGAGATGTGGAGGAAATGGATCGAAGCACACTATCGAAACAGATTTCCCCTTTTGTTTCAGGAACCAAGAAAGTGCCAGTGTCGCGCCGAGAGTGTCTACGTCCGGCCTTGTATGCGCGCATAACAAGAAGGAGGGGGACTTCTCGATGATATAGGAAAGGGTTCGAAACTCCGAGACGAAGGATTTCATAGTGATTTCCCGGATGAACGTTCTTGTTTGAGGATTGCGAGAGCATCCTCAATTTTCTGAGCCGAGGATTCGCTTGAATCTCGCTCGAGAATGATTCGCGGAACGGGGCGCATTCGAAGTTGCGTATGAAGAGTTTTTTGGAGTTTGTAGAGTTCTGAAGAGAGAGATTTCATACAATATTCCGTCTCACTTTCGGGGAAAACGCTTACAAAAACGCGCGCACTTTTTAAATTAGTCGTGACGTGTACTCTTGTGATGGTGGCAAGGACGCTTGCTTTGAGGTGTGTTTCGGAAACAAAAAGTTTACCAAGTACTTCTCGGATGCGCTCACTGACTTTTTCGGTGCGAAGAATGGTCATAGTATAGAAAGTTTTGGCTAACGTGCCTTAAAAGGCTGTTTTTTTGGAGAAAGGGTCACTCTCTTCGTTCGTCTGCCTACTGGCAAATAGGAAAGTTACAAAAAACAATTTCCTCAGAAAATGTTCAAGTTTTCAGTTTTGTAAGGCTTTTAAAATAAACTCTTACAAATATATCCCGAATGCAGGAACGAAAGGATATCCTACCAGATTTTTCGGGAGCGTTCAAGGGCGAAAGGGTCATCAACACCGCCTTTGCTTACTATGGGTATAGTGAGCAAAGGTTTCGAGAGGGTTTTTGCGGGTGCCCCCAGTATGAATCGAACATACATTGCTCCCTTAGGACGGGACCGTTCTATCCGTTGAACTATGGGGGCAGAAGAAAGAAAATACGTGGACCGTAGGAGATTCGAACTCCTCACCCCTTCCATGCCATGGAAGTGCTCTACCAAATGAGCTAACGGCCCCTTTTATGAAAGATGTCCACAAGTTTTCAACAAAAGAAGACCCGGATTCGTTGGCTATCGTAGCACACCTCCCGCTTTCGTCAAAGCATATTTTTTTCGGCGGAAAAAGTGAATAGGGGTGCAGTGGACGGACATACTATTTTTGTAGGAAGCATTGCTTTTGACTTGATGACTTGTTGAAATGGTGTGAGGATATTTTCAGTGACTGTTTTTGAATACAATCTGTATTGAAAGGGGCAGGAGATTCCTATGAGTGAGTATGTTTCACGTGAAACATATGAGAAGTAGTGTTTTTTTACTATAGTATCTCAAAAAATAACAAGGAATATTTTCGACAATGTTTCCGGAAGGATTTCATTTTTTTGTTTCTCGTGGAACGATTATCTCACTTCGCCGCATCAAAAGTGGTTTGTTCTATTTATAGCGTTTTTGAATGAAAGGTTTTTATGTGCGGAGTCTGCATTCTAAAAGTAGCCGTAGTTTCTGTTCTGATCCACCCTGAGTATCCCTGTAAGTTTCTCGTGAAACAGTTTTAGATTTTTTATGACAGCATCCTTGTGTATAGTAGGTAAAGTGTTTCCCGTGGAACATATCGAGGGTATATTTTTTTGAAGAAGGTGTTCCACAAGAGACATCTTTTTTTGGAGTCTTTTCTGGAAAAAAAGTACGTTTAAAGGTGTCTATGTGGATTTTAATTGTCCTCTGTTTTGAAGATCTTTTCTTTAAAGGTGCCTGTTTCTAGCTGTAGTAGATGGTTACAATTGGATCACTGACCACGATTTCTATAAAAATATACTTTTTTTATCGTCTCATAAATATTCTTTTCGCGTAACACTGTTTTTGTATAATGTCCTTAAAATATTTCACGTGAAACATTTTAAGGAAATTCAGAAGTTTTTTGTAGTATCAGTTGAAATATTGTGCAGGAGAGAGTCATTTTACGAAAACAACTCCCAGTATGAGGCGTGGACTCTTTGAGTTTGTTGGAGTGTTCTTTTGTAAATAGAAGTGAGTTTTTCTCTAAAGCGCCCTGTTTCAAAAAGATAAATGTTTCACATGGAACAGTTTTGTGGGATATTTTTCGGAGATCATTGTTTCACGTGGAAAATTTGAGTACTAAATTTAAAGCACGCTTTATTTACGTGGTCGGTTCTGATTATTCCCATTGAGTCTTTTGTTTTTCTATAGAGCTCTCCCCTTTTTATATTTTTTATATATAACAAGGAGAAATCTGTCCTTATGTGACTAGGTGGTGGTATACACCCTAATTCGAAGTGGATAGGCTTTTAGCCATGGCCAAGGAGAAAGTCGAGGCTAATTTCCGATTTCTTTTCCTGGCTTATGTATTGCCTTATCAGTTGCGTATCGTATATCCATGTGAATAGATATTTTTTGCGAATGAGTTGTTTTAAAAGCATTTTTTAGCCATATTAATGGGTGTTTCTTCCGTGTTTATAAAAAAGGTGCCCCTGATAAGAAAATCTTTTTTATTTTGATTTTTGATCTGACGATTAGGGCAAATAAGTATGTATTCCATGTGGAACAAATAGTATTTGGCGCATTGTTTCACGTGGAATGTTTCGATGTTATTTTGAAATGTTTTACGTGGAACATCTATTTTTTTCTGAGAGAACTATTTTATTACAACTACGAGTAATTGTTTAGGTGTTTGATGGGCTGTATAGATAGAAGATGTTCTTGTTTTTAAGATCGGGTGATTTTTTTTAGAATGCTCTCATAGTAAGGATTTTTTTGTAAAATACTATTTTTTGATGAGAGAATGTTTCACGTGGAATGCTTAATTTTTTATAAGAATGGCGAGGTATAATAATCCTGATTTCTATTTTTGGTAGGATGGAAAGATGGGATGAATTACCTAAGAATGTTTTTATACTTAGTTAGCGGCTTCTTAGAGACTGTCTTAAAAGCTTCACAAAACTGAAAATTTGAACGTTTTTCTGGGGAAAATTGTTTTTTTGCGGCTTTCGAACGCAGTGGAAGACAAGCAAAAAAACAATTTTCTCCAGAAAAACAGTCTTTTAAGACACCCTCTTACGTTGCATAATCTTAATTAAAAAATCGTTACTTCCCGATATTTTTTAAATGGAGAGAGAGTGTCTTTTTTGTGGTCGGATCTTTTTTTTAGAAAAAAAAGAAATTTTCTGTTTTTTAACACTGTATTAAGGGGTATTTGTTCCACGTGGAAATATTTTTCAATGGGGTGATTTTTGTTTGTTCCATACGGAACAAGTTTTGTGAATGCGCAGGGGGAATTGTGTTTTTGCTGGATGTATAGAGGGTTTTCCTTGGTTAATACTGCTCGTGTGCGTAAGTCGAACAGTTAGATTATTTTTTGATGTTTTGTGCGAGTTTCATGTAAAATTTTTTATGATGAGTATGTTCTAATTTTAAATGTTCCACGTGAAACAAATTGGATGAGTTTTATGAGATCTCGCTGGTGCAATACGATTTTACCTTGTTTTTACAGGGAAATCTGTCGGGTTACAAATATGGAGAAGTATGGCTTCTACAAAACAAAACCTAAGATTCAATATATTCCAAGATTACAAAAATAAATTTTTCTTACGCGTTT